>CAMLMR010000007.1 GCA_946481335.1 uncultured Lactobacillus sp.
TACTTTAGTTCGTCAGCTCGTTTGATAGTATCTTCAATCGAAATATCTGGATTAATTGATGGATTATCAACTGATTTCAAATCTACTAAGAATTCAATATTACCTTCTCCACCCTTAATTGGTGAGAAGTCTAGTCCTTCAACTGAATAACCAGCGCTAACGGCAAATTTTATAATATCTTCTAAAACCTCGGCATGAACAGCATGATCTCTTACGATACCGTGCTTTCCGATTTTATCTCGTCCGGCTTCAAATTGCGGTTTAATTAGTGCCGCAACGTGGCCATTTTTCACAAGAATATCTTTTAATGGTGGCAAAATCAAGTGAAGTGAAATGAAAGAAACATCAATTGATGCAAATTCCGGTTGTCCTTCAGTAAAATCATCTAACTTAGAATATCTAAAGTTAGTATGTTCCATCACTACAACCCTTGGATCTTCACGTAGTTTCCAAACTAATTGATTACTACCAACATCTAAGGCATAGCTTCTTTTCGCACCATTTTGTAACATTACATCAGTAAATCCACCCGTAGATGATCCGATGTCTAATACTGTTTTATCTTTAACATCAAGATTAAATACCTTTAAAGCCTTTTCTAGCTTTAGTCCACCTCGACTAACGTATGGCATTGGTTTTCCTTTTAAATGCAACTTTGTGTCTTCAGGAATCTTAACACCCGGTTTATCCAAACGTTCTTCGTTTTTACCTAAAACTTCTCCAGCCATAACAGCTCTTTTGGCTTTTTCTCTTGTATCAAAAATCCCTTGTTGAACAAGTAGCACGTCTACTCTTTCTTTTTTCATGCGAACTACTCCTATTTTTCTATTTTAAAATAATCCAAAAATGAGGCTAATAAATCAGTATCAACATCATTTTCAGCTTTTAATTCATCTAAAATTTGGCGACTGTGGTTAATTGTTTCTTCTAGATAAGAATATGCCTTTTCTAATCCCAAATGATTTGTATAGGTGTTTTTAACACCATCTTGATGAACTGGTTTACCTAGTTCTTCTTGGCTTGAAACAACATCTAGAATATCATCATAAATTTGAAATGCTAAACCATAGTCAGCACCAAATTGATTCAATTTATCAATCACATCGTGACTGGCATTAGCTAAGATACCACCAGCAATCATCGCGTATCTGATTAAAGCTCCAGTCTTTCCTTCATGTAGTTTTTTAATTTCATCTAAAGAAAGTTGTTTATTTTCATTCAAAATATCCATAGATTGACCAGCAACCATCCCTGAAGGACCAGCTAACTTAGATAAATAATAGACCAATTGTGCCTTTTTATGATCATCTAATCCGTTATCGGTTAACCACTGGAATGATAAAGTTAACAAACCGTCTCCAGCTAATGTGGCTAATCCAGCACCATAGATTACATGATTAGTTGCCTTACCACGTCTTAAATCATCATCATCCATAGCTGGCAAATCATCATGAATTAATGAATAGGTATGAAGCAATTCAAGTGCACTAATTGCCTTTAAGTCATCGTTTGTCATTTGGTGATTTAAAGTTTTTAGAGTCGCTATACTTAGTAGCGGTCTTAATCTTTTACCTCCTGCCACCAATGAATAACTCATTGATTCAGCAAGTTGATTATTGTCGACATCTTTTTTAACTTGAGTTGCTAATTCGTGTTCAATTTGTTGTTTATATTCATCGATAAAATCAGTCAATAGTACGGATTGATTCATTACTTGTCTTCACTTTCTTCTTTTTCAAATGCTACTTCTGAATCATCATCAGTCATTTCTTTTGCTAGCGTCTTTTCAGCATTCTTTAAGGTGCTTTGTAGTTCACCACTTAGCTTAACGCCTTTTTGAAATTCGCTTAATGCTTTTTCCAAAGGAATGTCACCTTGTTCTAGTTCTGAAACGATTTGTTCTAGTTTGTTCATGTTGTCTTCGAAGCTTGCTTTTTCAGCCATTATTTACTCTCCTTTTTTACTTCATTAACAGTTGCTTTCGCATATCCATCAATTAGTTTTAATTCAATATCATCATTTTTCTGAATGTCGTCAATTTTCTTTACGACCTTACCTTCGCTATTAGTTGTAAAACTAAATCCACGAGACATAACTTTTAATGGGCTTAGATGATCTAGCGCATCCACCCTTTGTGTCAATTGATTTTGTTTATTCTGAATTAACAACATTATGTTTCTTTTTAATTGATTGCCTTGCACTTGCAAAACTTGTTGTTGCTCTTTAATCATGTTTTTTGGCGAGTTAATCTTTAGATTATAAACCAAATCATTCAATTTTCTATCTGATTGGTTAATCGTTTCTTTTAGAGAATTCGTTAATCGTTCGTTTAACATATCAATTTTTTGTACATATGAATCATATAAACGTTCAGGTTGCTTGAATATATATGACTGTTGAACTTTGGCCAAACGTTGTTGTAATTGATTTAGCTTATTTCTAAAAGCGTTAAAAATACGAACTTGGTCGTTTTTAATATCGGTCATAACATCAGTTAGTACTGGTACTGCTAATTCAGCTGCTGCTGTTGGAGTTGCTGCCCTAACATCTGCAACTAAATCAGCGATTGTTGTATCAGTTTCATGACCAACTGAAGAAATAACAGGTATCTTACTATCGAAGATAGCTCTTGCCACAATTTCTTCGTTAAAAGGCCAAAGGTCTTCGATAGAACCTCCACCACGTCCGATAATTAAAGTATCGAAATCATCACGTTCATTCACACGATTAATTTGGCGGACGATATCAGAAGCCGCAGCATCACCTTGTACAACAGCAGGGTACAAAACAATTTGAGCAATTGGGTATCTTCTTCTAGTAGTTGTAATAATATCTCTAATTACAGCTCCACTTGGTGAAGTAACTACCGCAATTCTTTTTGGATATCTTTCCAATGGCTTCTTAGGAGCATTAAACAATCCTTCAGCAGATAGTTTTTTCTTTAATTGCTCGTATGCTTGATATAAGGCACCAACTCCATCTGGTTCCATATGATCAATATAGATTTGATAGTTACCAGTAGCTTCGTAAACTGAAATCCTACCAGTAACTAATACTTTCATTCCTTCTTCGGGTCTAAACTTAACCTTATCGAAAGCAGATTTAAACATGATTGCGCTAATCTTGGCGTTATCATCTTTCAAGCTAAAATATTGATGTGCTGGTCTCAATCTAAAGTTAGAAATTTCACCAGTTAAATAAACCTTATCTAAATAAGGATCACGATCAAATTTTTTCTTAATATAGCTTGTTAAATCGCTAACACTTAGGTAATCATTACCCATTAATATCACTCCACTTTGATAGTTCTACGGTTTGTCTCATTAGTGTAGCAATGGTCATTGGACCAACACCACCAGGTACAGGAGTTATGTATGAGGCTTTTTTAGCAATACCATCATAATCAACGTCTCCAACTAATTTACCTTCATCATTAACATTTTGGCCAACATCAATTACGACTACACCATCTTTTACATCACTTTCTGTTACTGTATTAACCTTACCAGTAGCAGATACGATAATATCAGCATCTAGTGTGTAATCTTTAATATTTGCATAATGATTTAATACGGTTACTTCTGCACCAGCATTGATTAATAAGGCTGCCATTGGTCTTCCTACAATAGTACTTCTTCCAATTACAACGGCCTTTTTACCCTTTAAATCAATGTTATATTCTTCAAACATTGTCATAACACCTTTTGGTGTACATGCAACTGGGTAATTACTTTGTTCGTTCAAGAATAACTTACCAGAATTAATAACTTGGAATCCATCCACGTCTTTGTCTGGATTAATTTGACTCATAACGTACTTTTCATTGATGTGTTTTGGTAGTGGTGATTGAATCAAAATCGCATCAATATCATTGTCATGATTATAATCGTTCAAAATATTTAATAATTCATCTTCAGTGGTTTCTTCAGGAAGAGCCTTAACGATTGACTTAATTCCTAATTGTTGAGCTTTTTTATGCTTGCTTCTCACATAGCGGTGGCTAGCTTGATCGTCCCCGACGATAATCACAGCTAGACAAGGGTTCTTTCCTTGTTCGTTTAAATCTGAGACCATATCTGCAGTCTCTTGATTAACTTTCTTTGCTAAAGATCTTCCATCAATAATATTGCTCATCGTAAAACCTCCAAAGGATTATTTAATTCTCTTTTATTTTAGCATATAAAAAAATGTTTATGTAATAAAAAAAGACTCGCTTTTACGCGAATCAATTTTCTTAAGCAATTGTGTTTGATAAAACTCCATTAACAAATTTTCTTGAGTGATCATCACTGTATTTCTTTGTTAATTCCAATGCTTCGTTGATTGCCACCTTTGTAGGGACATCATCGACGTATTTAATTTCAAAAAACGCAAGTCTTAAAATTGCAAGATCTGTCTTAGCAATTCTATTAATGGACCAACCGGAAACAAGATATGAGATTATACTATCGTCTAAGCTATCCTTATTTTCGATAACTCCATCTACTAAAGTGTTGTAGTATGATGGAATTTCTGTTTCTTCATCGGTTCTTGAGATAGCATGAAAAAATAGTTCTTTATCGGTTGTATCATTTGCATTGATAGCAAACAATGTTTGAAATGCATACTCTCTTATTTTATGTCTAGTAAATTCCACTATTTTTCACCCTTATCGCTACTATTGCCGTTTAATAAATTTTTTGAACTAGATCTTTTATCTTGTTTTTCATGAACAACACCTTCTACATGAACATTAACTTCACCTAGGTCAAGTTCGGTCATAAATAAAAGTTGTTGCTTAACTTGTTCTTGAATTTCAAGAGCAACTTTAGGAACAGAAACTCCGTAATTTAGATATACGTAAACATCAACAATTAATTTTTCATCTTTAAAATTAAGTCTAATGCCTTTACCCATTTCCTTACGTCCGAATAGTTCATTAACACTTGTTGCCAATGATCCACGCATGCGTTTAACGCCTTTCACTTGGACAGAGGCAATGCTTGCGATTACTTCCAATACGTTTGGTGAGATTTGAATATCACCAAACTTTGAACTAGCCTTTGGTAAAGAAATATTTGTTTGTTCTGCCATAAAAATTACCCTCCAATCAAAATAAAAGCATCAATTATTTATTAATTAAGCTCTTGAGATGTATGTTGCATCATTGGTGTTAATAACTAGCTTGTCACCAGCATTAACAAAGAATGGTACTTGTACAATTAAACCAGTAGTCATAGTAGCTGGCTTGCTTCCACCTGAAGCAGTGTTACCCTTGATACTTGGTTCAGTTTCTGCAACTTCTAGAGTAACAGTGTTTGGTACTTCGATACCGATAACTTCGTTTTCGTATTGAACAATACTTACGTCCATGTTTTCTTGTAAGTAGTTTAAAGCATCCTTGATCTTGTCACCAGGTACAGTAATTTGTTCGTATGATTCCATATCCATGAATACGTAACCTGCACCGTCTTCGTATAGGTATTGCATGTTTCTAGTATCGATTTGTGCTTGTTCCATCTTAGCACCGGCACGGAAAGTCTTGTCTTGAACAGCACCTGTTCTTAAATTCTTAAGTTTAGTACGTACAAACGCACCACCCTTACCTGGCTTTACGTGTTGGAAGTTAATGATACGCCAAATTGCGTTATCTACTTCAATAGTTAATCCTGTTTTAAATTGGGCAGTTGAAATTGTTGCCATGATTAAAACTCCTCCTAGTATTACTAATATGTTTTATATGATAGCAATGTTAGTGCAGCGATTGCAATCGTAATCGTTACTACTATTGTATCATGTTAGATTTAATTAAATAAGTCTTTGGTAATAAAAAAAGCCTGAAAATAAATCAGGCTTTTTCTACATTATTCACTAATTACTTAGCAACTGCTTCAGATACTGGGTATACTGAAACTTGGCGCTTGCTGCGGCCCATACGTTCGAAACGTACAACACCATCAACTAAAGCAAATAAAGTATCATCACCGGCACGCTTAACGTTTTTACCTGGGTAAATGTGAGTACCACGTTGACGGTAAATGATTGAACCAGTAGTAACTTTTGATCCATCAGCAGCCTTTGTACCTAGACGACGACCAGCAGAGTCACGACCATTAGCTGTTGAACCTCCCCCTTTATGGTGAGAGAAGAATTGTAAATTCATTTCTAACATTGGATTACACCTCCGTACAATTTAATCTATTGTAATATCTAATTTAATATAATCAGCATAACTTTGAGAAATATCCCGCATTCCGTTTTGGAATGTTGATAAAATCGCTTGAGCAGCAATTTCATCTACGGAAGAATTAGCTTCAGGAACTGTAACTTCCATAAAACCACCTTCGATGTCATCACTGACAACTTTAGGTTCTAGGTTAGCAACTTCAGTTAACCCATTAACAGTAGAAATAGATAAAACTGAAACTGCCGCGCATACAATATCCTTACCATACTCACCTGAATCAGCATGACCGGATAAACTAAAACTAGTAATTCGATCACTTTGCTTATCATGAATAATATTTGCTAATATCATTTTAAATCCTCTAATTAAGCCTTGATTGAGTCAATCATAACCTTAGTGTATGGTTGTCTATGACCCTTCTTAGAACGAGAACCCTTCTTAGGCTTGTAACGAAGAATAGTAATCTTCTTACCACGGCCTTGCTTTTCAACAGTACCTTCAACTGAAGCACCGTCTACAAGTGGAGTACCAACCTTAGCTGAGTCACCACCAACGAAAACAACTTGGTCAAAAGTAACCTTTTCACCTTCGTTTGCGTTTAGCTTTTCAACGTAGATTGCTTCACCTTCAGCAACTTTGTATTGCTTTCCGCCTGTTACGATAATTGCGTACATAATGTGCACCTCCTTGAATAATATGCTTAGACTCGCCGAACATAAGCGCTTCAACAGAAGACTTAATACTCAGTCCGTGCGGTTGTAGCTGTGAAAGTCCACAAATACAACAAAGTAAGTATACATATTTTGAATAATTTAGTCAAGAAAAAAAGCATATCATAAGCGATATGCTTCAACAATTTATTCAAATGTCGCGAGAGAGATTCGAACTCTCGACCTACGGTTTAGAAGACCGTTGCTCTATCCAGCTGAGCTATCGCGACATCAAAACTCAACAAAAAACATTATATCGGATAATCGACATGGTGTCAATATCATTTTTAAATCAATTAAATTTTTTATAATGAATTAATTTCACTAAATTGAGCTGACAATGATTTATCATCAATGCCAAGGTCTACTATACCAAATTTTAGGAACATTTTCCAGGAAAATTGAAAATCTTTTTTAGAATGATTATAAAAACCGTTGAACATCATTCTCTTAATTGATAAATATACTTGATTAAAATCACGATCAGCATCAATGCTTGTGATTTTGTTGTAATCATTCTCATCAATAACAATTACATCCAACCAATTATGAACGCTGGCAAATAATAAGTAATACTTCATAACGTTTGCAACGTCTCTGGTAATCATTTCTTTATAGTTTTTAACATCAATATTTTCTTGATCCTTTTTATAAACAGAAAAACGTTTTGAGTCTTCTGCTAGCTTAGCTAATGATAAATCCAATTGGATAAATAGCTTTTGTTGCTTATTATTGCCGTTTAAGAGCAATTGTTGCTTTTGCCCCATATTATTGAACTTCGCAACAGCTTGTTGAATCATTTCGTCTAATTTTAGCAATCTAAACACCTCATATTTATTTTATCATTATGACAATCATTTGAAAAATAAAAAAGAGCCGACATAAGTCGACTCTTTTTTGATGTTTATTAGTATTTTTCCATGTATTGGTTACGTTCCCAATCAGAAACTTGAGCACGGTAAGCATCGTATTCTAAATGCTTAGCAGCTAAGTAACTGTTGAAAATCTTTGAACCTAATGCATGCTTCATTGTTTCATCAGCAGATAATTCTTCTAGAGCATCTAGTAAGTCATCTGGTAAGTTAACAATTTCGTTTTCTTTTCTTTCTTGAGCATCCATTCTGTAGATGTTACGGTCAACACTCTTAGGAGGTACGATACCGTTCTTCAAACCGTCTAGACCAGCTTCTAGAACTGAAGCAATTGCCAAGTATGGGTTTGCTGAAGCATCAGCACTTCTTAATTCAAGACGTGTAGCTTGTCCACGAGCATTTGGTACTCGGATAAGTGGAGATCTGTTTGAACCAGACCAAGCAACGTATACTGGTGCTTCGTATCCAGGAACAAGACGTTTGTATGAGTTTACTAATGGGTTACAAATTGCAGTATAACTCTTAGCATGTTTGATTAAACCACCTAAGAAATGGTAAGCAGTTTCTGATAACTTCAATTCACCATTTTCGTCGTAGAATACATCACCTGTTTCGTCAAATAATGACATGTTTAAATGCATTCCTGAACCATTAATACCACTTAGTGGTTTTGGCATAAATGTAGCGTATAGTCCGTATTTTCTTGCGATTGTTTTAACAACTAATTTAAATGTTTGAATATTGTCTGCAGCGTTTAGAGCATCTGCATATTCGAAATCAATTTCATGTTGACCAGGAGCAACTTCGTGGTGAGCAGCTTCAACGTCAAAGCCCATTTCTTCCAATGTTAGAACGATTTCACGACGACAGTTACCACCTAAGTCAAGCGGTGCCATATCAAAGTAACTACCTTCATCGTTTAATTTAACAGTTGGTTTACCATCTTCATCCATCTTAAATAAGAAGAATTCAGGTTCAGGTCCAATGTTAAATGATGTAAATCCAGCATCCTTCATGTCCTTTAAAACACGGATTAAGTTATTTCTTGGGTCACCTTCAAATGGTGTTCCATCAGTCTTGTAAACTTCACAAATAACTCGAGCAATCTTTCCGCGTTCTGAACTCCATGGGAAAATCATCCAAGTTGATAAATCAGGATGTAAATACATGTCACTTTCTTCGATTCTTACGAATCCTTCGATTGATGATCCATCAAACATAATCTTGTCATTTAATAAATCATCTAATTGACTGATTGGAACTTCAACATTCTTTAAAGTTCCTAAAACATCAGTAAACATTAAACGTAAGAATTTTACGTCCTCTTCTTTAACAATACGACGAATGTCGTCTTTTGAATAATCATGCTTTGTAGCCATATACACCTACTCCTAACGTATTCAACATTTAATTAGTTAAAAAGAATTATTTGCAGCATCATGTGAATTCAATCCACCGATGTTCAAAAGTTCATCAGATAAAATCTTACGCGCTTCTTGATCAGTTAATTCCTTCGTATCGTTATTCTTGTTATCTTCTTTACGCTTCTTGTAGATTTCTTGAATCTTGGCAATATTTAAGCCTTCGTCTAAATAATCCTTAATTTCTAAAATTACATCGATATCGTTCAAAGAATACATACGGCGGTTACCATCATTTCTTTCAGGTGAAACCAAACCTTGTTCTTCGTAATATCTAATTTGTCTTGCGGTCAAGCTAGTTAACTTCATAACAGTTCCGATTGGAAGTACTGAAAGCGAACGTCTTAAATCCTTTTCTTTCATATCTAACTCCTTCTAACAACATTATAATAACATTATATTTTAATATGTCAACATTTAATGTAATAACTTCTAACATATTATGGCACTTTTTTATCATTTAGCCAATTGAATACATCTTTTTCGATGTTTTCTACTACTTTCATGTTAGATATTATGTCATACCAATTAACTTTCATTTTATTTCTAAACCAAGTTAACTGTCTTTTCGCATAATGCCTTGAATCTTTTTTAATTAATTCAGATACATCATCCAAATCTAAATCACCGTGGAAATAATTAATGAATTCTCGATAACCAATCCCCTTATACGCTGGTAAGGAAATGTCACCTTTTTCATCTAACCATTTCGCCTCATCGATTAATCCATCCTTAAACATAATATCAACACGTTTGTTGATGCGATCATACAATACCTTCCTATCAGTATTAAGTGCAATAATATATGGGTCTATAGAAACTTCATTATTAGTCTGTTCAGAAAATT
This sequence comes from uncultured Lactobacillus sp., assembly GCA_946481335.1. Taxonomy (GTDB): domain Bacteria; phylum Bacillota; class Bacilli; order Lactobacillales; family Lactobacillaceae; genus Apilactobacillus. The sequence goes on from CAMLMR010000007.1 coordinate 10,017, forward strand.
TAACGCCAGTATTGTGGTAAACCTCTAATGCTCGAATTACCCTGCGTTCGTTTTCTTCACCGATTCTTTTAGCAGATGCTTCATCAACGCTTTTTAATTTAAGCCATAGAGCATGCTTACCATTTTCTTCAGCAAATAAATGCATTTTATTACGGTAGTCCTCATTATCGTAATGGTCACCACCAAGATTTAACCCATCTACAAGTGATTGAATATAAAATCCGGTTCCTCCCACAATAATAGGAAGCTTTCCTCTTTTATGAATGTCTTCAATTAAATGATTAGCCGAGTCGACAAAATCAGCAGCTGAATATCTCTGGTCGACATCAATAATATCAATTAAATGATGAACAATTCCTTCTGATTCTTCCTTTGTCACTTTGGCTGTTCCAATGTCTAAGTGTTTGTAAACCTGCATCGAATCACCAGAAATAACCTCACCATTTAATTTCTTAGCCAATTTAATTGATAAACTTGTTTTGCCGACCGCTGTAGGTCCAACAATTATTAGCACTTTTTGCATATTATCCCACCATTTCTGCCTATATAAGTTTAGCATATAAAATATTGAATTAAAATATACTAAAGACTGGATAAATAAATAAAAAAACATCATAATGGTAAATGTAAAGCAAATTATTATATAGGAGGACTTAAAATGAAAAAATTCGCTAAAGGATTCTTTGTTGGTGCATTAGCAACTTCAAGCGCAGTTGCTGGAGCATTATTCTCTTTCAAGAAAAAAGTTGTAGACCCAGTTGAAGGTCAAGCTGATAAACTAGAAGAAAACAGAAAAAGAGTTGTTCGTAAACAACGTTCCGCTCACTTAAACTAATATGAAATAATAAAAAAGCACTTTACGATTTGTAAAGTGCTTTTTTATTATTTCTTAGTCTTTCCATCCCAGTTTCTAAAACCTGACTTTAGGATATAAATATCTTTGTATCCGTTCTTGCCAAGTAGAATTGCAGTCTTAATACTTAAAGTTTTACCTTGATCGTATAAGTACACTGGCATGTCTTTACGAATATTCTTATAAAACATCTTGATTGTTGAGTAAGGAATACTTCTAGCCCCTAAAATGTGACCAGATTCAAAATCTCTGTTTTCTCTTAAATCAACAATTTGTCCTCTGTGACTACCTTGTTTAAATGCTTCTTCATCAACGAAGGTAGCTACACGGTTTGCTCTCATTCTAGTAATGGTGTTATAAATTAGAATTGCTAATAAAATAACAACAATTAAAAGCATGGATGGAATCATGTGTTATTACACCCCTAATTTTATTTGTTAATGTTTCTTAAAGCTAATGAACCAGCACCAATTACCCCTGCATCATTACCTAGTTGAGCTAAACGAATCTTGGTTGAGTCTCTAACAGGTCTAAATGCATTTTCTTGGAAGTACTTAGTTGTTGGTTGTAATAGTGTATTTCCGGCGTTTGAAACACCACCACCAATAACGATGTTATCTGGGTTCAATGTGTTACCAACGTTAGCTAATGCAAGACCTAGGTAGTAACATACGTGATCTACAACTTGATTTGCAAAAATATCACCATTATCAGCTAGGAAGAAGACTACCTTAGAAGTAACTTCTTCACCTGAGTTAATCATTTCTTTTAGTCTTGATTGACCAGTAAATTCACTTGAAAGGCTCTTTGCTACCTTAACAACACCAGTAGCAGATGCGTATTGTTCTAGACAACCGCGTTTGCCACAAGTACATTCGAATCCACCTGGTTCAACAGTAATGTGACCAATTTCACCAGCACCACCGTTAACACCGTGTGCTAGTTCACCGTTAACGATGACACCTCCACCAACACCAGTTCCTAGTGTTACGAATACAACATCTGAGTCCTTGCTTCCGGCACCCTTCCAGTATTCACCTAATGAAGCAACGTTAGCATCGTTATCTAAAGCAAATGGTAGGCCTAATGCTTTTTCAATTTGGTCTTTAATATGTTGGGTAGTCTTCCAGTTTAAATTGTAAGCCCCAATTACAGTACCTTCCTCACGGTTTACTGAACCTGGAGTTCCCATTCCAATTCCAATAAAGTCGTCAATTTTATGATCAGAGTCCTCCATCTTCTTTGAGATAGAGTTAATGATATTTGGAACAATTTTTTCTCCGTTAGCGCTTACATCGGTGGTAATAGCCCACTTATCTAAGATTTCACCGCTATCAGTTAGGAATGCCAACTTAGTTGTTGTACCTCCTAAATCGATTCCAATTAACTTACGTACCATTTTAGTTTCCTCCTAAAAATTGTATTATTTCTTTTCTTCGATTCCATGTTCATGTTTTAATACAAGTTTTGCCTGTATGAACTCTTCTTTTGTTACCAGTCCGGCATCGTGTAGATGATCAAGCTCTAAGGCCATAACCTCTATATCCCACAATCTTTTGCCAACGTAAACATAGATTCCAAATTTTTTTAAAAGTTGTTGAACATCGTACAACGTCTTCATTTTCCCACATCCTAACGAAAAATGCACTAATTAATTTGCAAAATAACCAGTTTTTAAGCAAAAATATGCAAATACAATTAACACAATTAATGCCAATATTTTCTTTACCATTGGAATTTTATATTCTGATGGCAATCCAATTACATAAGGCAATAAGAAACCAGCAATTAAACCACCGATATGACCTAGAATATCAATATCTGGTGACATCAAGTCAAATCCAATGTTTAGAATAATTAGTAATAGAAAACTTTGTGACATTCTTCTGACATACATATTATCATGAAAAGTCTCGCCTAACATCAAAAACACTCCGAATAATCCGAAGATGGCAGTACTTGCACCCGCACTTGCACCATTTGAAAATGCGAAGCTAGCGATGTTACCAAATATTCCTGACAACATAAAAATCACAAGAAATCTAACGTGTCCAAAAATCTTTTCAAGCTGAATCCCTACATAGTACAAACTAATTCCGTTCATTAAAATATGTAGAAATGATAGATGAATAAAGATAGGTGTTATAAATCTCCACCATTGACCGTATTCAACCAATGGACGATACATTGCACCATAATTAATAATATTATCCGTTGAATTAGTAATAATTCCGAAAACATATACGAATACGATTATCGCAAGAATCCCCTCTGTCATGAAGGGAGCATCATCTAATTTTCGATATAATCGGTTATTTGAAATTCGAGTGAATAATTGTTTCAACTTGTTGATCAAAATCATCTACTTTCCATATCGATTTTTCATACATTCTAATTCTATCAGCAAGTGCAATAGTATTTCCAGGATAATCAACTAAAACTCTATCGTAGTATCCTCCACCATAACCAAGTCGATTATTATTAGACATGTCAAAAGCCATCCCGGGAACAATTAATAAATCAATTTGATTGATGTCGATTCCATCCCCATTAATTGGTTCAGCTATCCCCATTTTATTAACCAACAGCTTAGTTTCATTGTTATATTCAATAAATTCCATGTCGCTTTTATTAATCACCTTAGGAACATATACCTTCTTGTTATGGTTAAGTGCCTTATCAATGATTGGCTTGGTATCAATCTCAATATCGGTACTTAAGGTTACTCCAATCGAAGACGCATTCATCCACTCCTCAGTTTCAAATAACTGATTATATAGATATTGTACATCTTCTTGATTGTCTAAGCTTTTAAGTTTATTTAAAATTTCTTTTCTAGCTACTGATTTATCCATCTATTCACTTCCCAGAGTATAAAAAAAGGATTTGGGCCTTTAAACCCGAATCCTTATTTTGTTTCACGATGTAATGTAACTTTTCTTTCACGTGGACAGTATTTCTTTAATTCCAAACGATCAGGGTTGTTACGACGACTCTTAGTTGATAAGTAATTACGTTCGTGACATTCTGTACATTCTAAAGTAATGTGTACTCTCATCTTAGTTACACCTCCAAGTTAGTTGTATTTTTAATTTTTATATAAACAACTTTCAACTCTTAATATATTATCATTTTTTATTCGATTTGACCAGAGTTTATATAAATATTGTTAAGGAAAATTACTTAACAGCAATTATTTCAAGCCACTATCGGATTGAACATACTTCCAGTATGCTTCATAAATCTTTTGAGCAAGTTGCGCATTGTTACTTTCAGCATCACTTGGTAAGTTTGGAATGGCAACTACAACAACCACTTGTGGGTTATCTGAAGGTGCAAATGATCCTAAACTCAAGGTAACAGTTTCAACTGGCTTAGAACCCTTCTTTCCACTTGAGTAGAATGTTTGGGCAGTACCAGTCTTAGCTGAAATTGAAGGTTTAACAGTGTTCAATGTAATACCTGTTCTGTATTCATTAGTACCATGAACCACCTTGTAGAAACCATCAGTAACAACTTTTCTTTGCGCAGCTGTCATATCAATCTTATTTAGTACAGTTGGTGTAACAGTGTACTTAACTCGACCTAATTTACCATTCTTACTTGAAGCACGAATACTTTGAACAATGTGTGGTTCAATTCTGTATCCACCATTAGCAATGGTTGAAATGTATTGAGCAATTTGCATTGGAGTATAGGCATCATAGTTACCGTATGATAAATCGAGTGCCTTACCAATGTTTGCTGAACCACTAGGCCCTTGAATACCCTTTGTTTCACCAGGTAAATCAATTCCAGTGTATACACCTAAACCGAATTGGTTGAAGTAACCTCTCATGATGTTAAATACATCGGGATTCATTGTTAAAGCTCCACCTTCAACATAGTTGAACTTAGCTTCTTTCATCGCTAATTGCATCATGTATGAGTTAGATGAAACTTCTAGCGCAGTTGATGCATCAAGAGCGATATCATGGTTACCGCTTTGGTTAAACCATGATGCTTTTCTGGTTCCACCAGTTAAGATTGGCTTATCAGTTAAAGTAGAGTTAGTTGGTGTAATCACCTTATCCATTAATGCACCAGAAACCATGGCACCTTTAACAACAGAACCCATAACGATTGAACTATTGATTGTTCCAAGTGCGTTTGGTGTTTCTTTTCCTGTTTGAGGATCACGGCTAACTCCGGCTAAACCGATAATTCCACCTGTATTAGGATTCATAACAACTGCATAAGCACCTGTTGAATTACCGGTTCCTTGATCAGCTTCTTCAACTAATGATTGAATCTTCTTTTCAAATTCTGAGTTAATGGTTAATTGAAGATTGTCACCCTTTTGACCACCATATTGTTTAACGGCCTTATCTAGGCTACCACCCTTAATAAGGGTTTGTGACTTAGAACCACGTAAAGTAGATTCATACTTTTCTTCTAGGTAACTTTGGCCGACACTATCATTTCTGGAGTATCCTTCAGCTAATAGTGTATTAATTCTATCGCTTGGCAAACCAACCTTTTCTGAAGAAACAGTACCAACAATACTTTGAATAGCGTTTCCGTTTGGATATTCTCTAGTCCAACTATCACCGATTTGTACACCTGGCATTTCATCTAAATGTTCACCAATTTCGGCAATTTCCTTATTAGTAACATTAGTTGTCTTAATGTATGTAGTTGATAATTGATAAGAACCACTCATCTTTTGGAAAATTTCAGCAGCATTCTTAGTTTCTTTATCTGAACTATAAAGTTTATCATTCATAACTTTTTGAAGTTCTAAAGTGTATTGTTCACTAGTACTTGAACCCTTAGGGAAACTAATACTATTACTTACCTTTTTAAGATTATCAGCATTGGCTAAATAGAAATCAGCTTGTTGTCTAGGAGTTAATGACGATGTATCAACTGTCAAATATTTACCTAAAGTATTGGCAATCTTATACAAGTCAGCACTAGTTACAGATAATCCTTTAGTGTATTGAATAGCTTGATGGGCTTTATTACCAACAAGGACACGACCGGTAGAATCGTAAATCATCCCTCTTTGCACGTTTCCATACTTAACAGAATTATCAGATCTATTAACTTCAGCCTTATATTGGTTTCCATTAACAATCTGCAAATAACCCAATTGAATTATTAAGATAGCAAATAAAATCCCAACAACCGTCAGAATAATATTTAATCTAAATGGTACCTTTGAATTTTCTCCACGATCACTGTGGTGAAATATTTTTTGCAAAAAACTATTCAAGACAATCTAACTCCTTAATTATTATATGTTAATAAGTCATTTACTCTGGTTTATTGTATACTAATATTAGGTTACTTTATAAGTAATAATCAAAATACATAGGAAGTATTCACTATGATTAATTCAATTACAAAAATCATAAAAAAACACAGCTTATACTTATTAAGCTTTTTCATTCCATTTATTATTATGGCATGTTACTTTGCTTACCGCAATATGTTTCCATTTGGAAATAGTAGTATTTTAACTGTCGACTTAGGCCAACAGTACGTTGATTTGTTCGCATATTTCCGTCGAACAATCCTATCTTTAGACCTACATAGCATATTATACTCATTTTCGAACGGATATGGTGGAGAAATGATTGGAATTTGGGGATATTATCTACTAAGTCCGTTTAATGTGATTCTTTTACTTATCCCTGCAAAATTTATCAATTTCTCCATCCTATTAATAACACTGCTTAAGTACGGTACATCTGGATTAACATTCAGTGTTTTTCTAAAGCATAAAGGAATCAAGAAAAATGCCATCATCCTATCATTGTCTGTCGCATACGCACTAAATGGTTGGATGATTGCCAACCAATTAAACGTCATGTGGTTAGATGGAGTTATCCTTCTACCAATCATAATTATCGGTATTGATAAAATATTGGACAGCAATAAGTATCGCGTCTTTATCATCAGTTACACTGCCATGTTAGTTATTAATTACTACATTGCATACATGATTACCTTATTTTCAATTATCTATGTAATTAGTAAATTATTGATTGATAACGGCACTTTAAAGAACCGAGTAACAAAGTTATTCAAAATTGGAATAAGTCACGTAATATCTCTATTATTATCGTCATTTATATTCTTGCCCAACCTGCTTGAACTTAAAAATGGTAAGGCTGCATATACCCTATCAACTTTTAAATGGAAAGTTGAATACAATCCTTTAAAAATGGTTTCAAAACTTTTTGATGGTAGCTTCAACTTTTCTCAAATGCCAAATGGATATCCTAATATATTTATTGGTTCAATCGCACTGATTGGTTTCATACTATTCTTCTGCAATAAACAAATTGGATTAAAACGTAAAATTGCTACTTTTGTAATTACAGCGATTATCATCGTTTCAATGTTCTTCGAACCACTCAACTTACTTTGGCACGCAATGCAATTCCCAATTTGGTATCCATATCGTTTTTCATTTATTTTTTGTTTCTGGATTATTTATATTGCAGCCATTGGATTAGATAATCAAAACAGCCATATCAGTTTAAAAGAAATTATTTTTTCAGGATTAATTCTAATCGCTGGTCTCATCTACACTGCGGTCAACATTAATAGTTTCAATTACATGTCACTAACAAAGTATCTAATCTCATTAGCATTTATTGCAATTAGTTTTCTAGTAATTCATATCTCCAATAAAGACAATAAATACTATCTGCTTAGTTTAATCATTATCGCTATCGGTGACTCGGGATTAAACGCCTTTAATTCACTAAACTCTATTAGCTATGTATCAAACGATGACTACATGAAATACACTGCAACCTTAAATAAGCATGTCGATGATATTAAACAAAAAGATACTAGCTTTTATCGAATAAGTAAGGACTTTTATCGAACTAGAGACGATCCAATCGAATCTAATTTCTTCGGTGGGTCAACATTTTCATCGACACTTAGGAAATCAACTCCCGATTTCAATTCTAAGATTGGTAATGCTTATACTACCGGATCAATTGACTATTCAAACGGTACACTCGTAACTGACTCAATGCTGTCATTTAAATACTTTATTAATACAATCAACTACAATAAAGCATATCCAATGATTCAAAAAAGCAGCAATCGTTATGATATTGTGAATAACCATATTCAAAAGATTGATATCTTCCAAATTTTCAAATCAAACAATGCATTCCCTCTTATTTACACGGCATCAAACAATATCTTTTCAAGAATTATTGCATCGGATCCAATTAAGTATCAAAACTCAATGGTAAAACAAGTTACTGGAGACAATAGCGATGTATTCAACGAAAATATGAACTACACCATCCTTTGTACAAATACGAATGCATTAACCGGATTAAATAATCAAATCATTTCCAAGAATAATTTATTAAAGAATGGTCTAGTCACAATCAAGTACCATCACAAAAATGGAATGGTTCCCTACTTAATTCTTCCTGCATCAATGAATCAGCAAAAATGTAGTATTAAGGTTAACGGTGAACAGTTGAATCTACCAAACGATTTCCAAAGCACCTTCGTTGTAAGTCTTCCAAACAATAAGGATAATAAAATCACCATTAAGTTACTAAACAGCAAGTTGTACACCAATGAGTTTAATATATCATCCTTAAATCTACCTAAATTCTTAAGTGAAACTAAATCCATTAGAACACAAAATAATAGAATTAACATTAATGGAAATACTATTTCAGCTGACATAAACATTTCATCAAATCGTCGAGCTGTCTCAACTTCAATCCCATATTCAAATGGATGGACATTAACGGTAGATGGTAAGAGTCATCCGATTAAGGTCGTAAATGATGAATTTATCGGTTTTGATAACCTTTCAATGGGCAAACATAAAATTAAGTTGTCATTCTATCCATCAGGGTTAAATGCAGGAATATTAATATCATTATTGGCATTAATATTTACGATTATTTATTACCTATATAAGAAAAAAAGATAATAAAAAAGGACTCGTATAAAACGAGCCCTTTTTTATTTGTTAAATTATTCAACACTGATAATTTTAACTTTCATGTCACCGGCAGGAATTTCAATAACTACTTCATCGTCAACCTTGTGGCCTAATAGACCCTTAGCAATTGGTGAATCGTTTGAAATTTTACCTTCCAATGGATCAGCTTCAGCAGCACCAACGATTTGGTAAGTTTCAGGATCTTCATCGGGTAGTTCCTTAAAAGTAACCTTCTTACCAACGTTTACCATGTCACTTTCAACATCGTCGTTATCAACAACATCAGCGTATTGTAGCATATGTTCTACAGTAGTAATGCGGCTTTCTAACATACTTTGTTCGTTCTTAGCTGATTCATATTCAGAGTTTTCTGATAAATCACCATAACTTCTGGCAATCTTGATTCTTTCAATGATTTGTGGACGTTGATTTAATCTTAAATCTTCCAATTCAGCTTCTAGTTTTTGTTTACCTTCGACTGTCATTGGGTAGCTTTCATCTTTAGCCATTTTAAACTCTCCTTTTAATTAATTAGATTGTTGTATCAATATTATTGAATACCTTGTTGTTACCATGTTTTACCAAGATTGATTGAATCTTAGTTGTTAATAAATCAATCGCAACTTGGTTCTTACCACCTTCTGGAACGATGATATCAGCATAACGCTTACTTGGTTCAACAAATTGGTTATACATTGGACGAACAGTTTCCAAGTATTGTTGGATAACTTCATCTAATGTTCTGCCACGTTCTTTAGTATCTCTTTGAATTCTTCTTAAAATACGAATGTCATCGTCTGTATCAACGAATACTTTGATATCCATTAAGTCTCTTAGACGCTTGTCATCTAGGATTAAGATTCCTTCTAGGATGATAACATCACGTGGTTCTTGAGTAACTGTTTCAGTACTACGATTTAATTTAGTGTAGTCATAAACCGGTTTTTCAATTGCTTCATAGTTTAGAAGCTTATTTAAATGTTCTAATAATAAGTCACTATCAAAAGCTAATGGATGATCGTAGTTAGTTTCTTCTCTTTCAGCCATTGTCTTATGTGATTGATCCTTGTAGTAAGAATCTTGTTGCAAAATCATAATTGAATGACCCAATAGTTGGTTAAAGATGGCACGACTAACAGTAGTTTTACCACTACCTGAACCACCAGTAACACCAATAACAACGGGACGCTTTTTCTTTTCTACCATAATAATCTCTCCATAACCGATTTATCTCATAACACTATCATTGCCGATTAAGTCATCGACATCTTTATCTGAATTATAATACTTAACCTTCTTATTGTTTATATTAACACTATATGCCAAGTAAAAAGTAGTCATATCCTTAGGATTTAGAACTGAATCTAGTGACTTAACCGTTGGGTTATTAATGGCACTAGGTGGAAATCCTGTGTTTTTATATAAATTATAAGGGGTTGAAGAATCATAGTCTTTCTTTGAAAGTTTTTGTCCAGAAACTTTACCATTAGCATACCTAATAGAAGATTGCACTTCAAGAGGTAAATTACTATTTAGACGATTATATAATATTCCCGCAATCTTTTCTTGATCTTTTTTAGCGACATGATTGTGTTCAATAAATGAAGCTAAAGTAATTGCTTCGTCGACTGTTAGGTTTTGTTTCTTTATTTCCTTGAAATATGGACTAAATTCATAATTAGTTTTGGCAACCATTTGATTAACAATTTGTTTCAAGGTCACATTTTTTTGTGAGTTATAGGTTGCTGGATATAGATATCCTTCCAACACATATTTTCTATTCTTAGCCTTAAATGCTGAAGATAAAAGCTTAGGATATTTCTTCTTCAATTGGTTCAAGAAATCTTTATCCTTCATCAAGTCTTTAAAATCAGTACTTGAGTAGCTGCTACTTTGTTCTACTGATTGGGCAATTTCATCGATGTTATCACCCTCACGAACAAGTAATCGACCATATTTACCTTGTAGAGGTTGAGCAGTTCCACCTTTTTTCAACTTATTAGCAATCTTTTGCAAACTCATTGAAGGTGAAAGTTCATAATAACCAGCCTTTAAGCCAGAATAATTATGACTATTTACGAAGTAATCAAATACTAGACCACTTTTAACAATTTTCTTTTCTTGTAAGATTGATCCAATTTTCTTATCAGAAGCACCCATTGGGATTTGAACTTGTATCAATTCTTTATCCTTAGGATTCAATGGTTTTAGTGATTCCTTAACGTATTGATGCCCAAGAACAAATATGAAAATCCCCAAAACTATTAAGATGGCGATAATACTTAGTGAAATCTTCTTGCCTAGATTAGTGTGCTTCTTTTCTAAATCATTGGAGTTCTTTTCTTCATTCAAATCCATTTCCTCCATTTAAAAACTAACGTATTTCTACATTGAATTCTTTTTCAAGATTTCTTTGCACTTTATCCATTACATTATTCACGTCGTCATCGACTAAAGTATCATGCTTGTTTTGGAAAGTTAATGAGTATGCTAATGACTTCTTATCTTCAGGTACATGTTCACCTTCGTATAAGTCAAACAACTTAACATCAACTAAGTATGCTCCACCACGTTTTTCAATTACCTTAACAATTGAATCATTTTCAATGTTCTTATCAATTAGCATTGCGATATCACGTTTAATTGAAGGGTATTTTGAAACTAATTCGTAGCTTTGTTCCTTCTTAGGTAGGTCAATAATTGTTTGTAGGTTTAAATCAAATACATAAGTTTCATTAATCTTGAATTGCTTTGCAATCTTTGGATGAACTTGGCCAACAAAACCAACATAGTGGCCATGAACGAAGATATCAGCAGTTCTACCTGGGTGCATTTCTGGGTATGATGCATTAGATACGTAACTAATTTCACCATTTAAACCGATTGTTTCCAGGTATTCGTTAACAATTCCCTTAATTTGGAAGAAATCAACGTTCTTAGCAGGTTGATTCCATGAATTGTCTACTAATGAACCAGTCATTGCACCAGCTAAATGTTCAATTTCATCTGGTTTTACAACATCTTCATTGTCCTTATGGAAAACGCGACCTTGTTCGTATAAAGCAACGTTATCAACTTTTCTAGCCTTGTTGTATGCAATATCATCTAGTAATCCAGAAACTAAATTCATTCTTAAAGTAGTATGATCACTACTCATTGGGTAGCTTAAATCAGTTTGTGCTGATTCACCCATCATGAACATTTTAGCTTTTTCTTCAGTGGTTAATGCATATGAAATTGCATGAGTTAAGCCTAGTCCTTCTAGAATATGACGACTGTCTCTAATTAATTGTTGTTCTTCATTCAATCCACCAGTAGTCATTGTAGTTGTTGGTAGTGTACTTGGTAAGTTGTCGTATCCATAAATTCTAGCAACTTCTTCAATTAAGTCAGCTTGAATATGAATGTCACCACGTCTAGTTGGAATTGTTACAACTAAATCATCACCTGTGGCCTTAACTTCGAAACCAAGTCTTTCAAAAATATCAATTACTTCTTGAGCGCTTAGTTCCATACCTAGAACATGGTTAATACGAGCAACTGAAATTTCGATAACGGCTTTCTTAGCTTCGTACTTGCTACCAACTAAAACATCGTTAGTAACCGAACCGTTAGCGATTTCTCTAGCCATTTCACTAGCTGAAGACAATACATCTTCAACTGCCATTGGATCTACACCACGTTCGAAACGTTGTGAAGCTTCAGTATGGATAACGTGTTTTCTAGCCATCTTTCTAACTTTAATTGGGTCAAAGATAGCACATTCGAACAATACGTTCTTGGTGTCAGCAGTAATAGAACTGTCCATACCACCAATTACACCGGCCATTGCGATTGGACCATTGTCATCAGCAACTACTAAATCGTTTGAATCTAATTCCACTTCATTTTCATCCAAAGTAGTAATCTTTTCACCATCATTAGCATATCTTACTGATACTTTTCCTGAAAGTTTATCTAAATCGTATGCATGCATTGGTTGACCAAACTTAAGCATTGAGTAGTTTGTAATATCAACAATGTTGTTTACTGGTTTGATTCCTGCATTCCAAAGTCTAACTTGCATCCATAGTGGACTTGGTTTTACTTCGACATCATTAACAACACGGTTTAGGTATGTCCAAGCAATTTCATCATTAACATCACTTTGAATTTGATCTGAAGTTAATTTATCGGAAGTTTCACTAACCTTATCTAAATCAAACTTAGCTGGTTTGTTGTAAATAGCAGCTAAATCATGAACTGTACCATAAATGCTTAGCATGTCACCACGGTTAGGAGTTACATCCAAATCAATTAGTGCATCATCCATGCCAAGGTACTTGTATACGTCGTCACCCAAAGTAGCATCTTCAGGTAAGAAGTAGATTCCATCGGCCCATTCCTTTGGAACAACGTCCTTAGGATAACCAATTTCATCTAATGCGCAAAGCATCCCATTAGATTGAATTCCACGCATCTTTGATTTTTTAATTTTCATGTTATCAGCAACTCTGGCACCAGATAATGCTGTAATAACGTTTTTGCCTACTTGAGCATTAGGAGCCCCACAGACAATTTGCACTGGTTCATCTTCACCAACGTCAACTTGGCAAATGTGTAAGTGATCTGAATCTGGATGGTTTTCCATTTCCACAATCTTACCTACAACGATTTTTTTAAGTCCATCGCTAGGTTTGATAACAGAGTCAACTTCGACTGATGAACGTTCAATTTTTTCGGCTAATTCGTCAGCAGGAATATCTAAGTCGATGTATTCCTTTAGCCAGTTGTATGAAATTTTCATTAGTATCTCTCCTTAATTAAATTGCGATAAAAATCTAACATCGTTTAGGTAGAAATCACGAATATCTTCTACACCGTATTTCAACATTGCAAAACGATCTGGTCCAAGACCAAATGCGAAACCACCGTATACGTCAGCATCTACACCGGCCATCTTTAATACGTTTGGATGTACCATTCCGGCACCTAGAACTTCAATCCATCCTGAGTGCTTACATACGTCACAACCCTTACCATCACACTTGAAACAAGTAACATCAGCTTCTACTGAAGGTTCAGTGAATGGGAAGTAACTTGGTCTCAAACGAATATCATACTTGTTACCGAATAATTGGTGTAATAGGTATTCAAGAGTTCCCTTTAGGTCACCCATTGTAATGTTCTTATCAATCACGATTCCTTCTACTTGGTGGAATTGGTGTGAGTGAGTTGGGTCATCAGTATCACGTCTGTATACAACACCCGGTGAAATCATTTTTAGCGGACCTTTACTGAAATCATGTTTTTCAAGAGTTCTTGCTTGCATAGGAGAGGTTTGAGTTCTCATCAAGATTTCTTTAGTGATGTAGAAAGTATCTTGCATATCTCTGGCTGGATGATCCTTTGGTAGGTTCATCATTTCAAAGTTATACTTATCTTCTTCTACTTCTGGACCACTCTTAACTTCGTAGCCCATTCCCATGAACATGTCACAAATTTCATCAATGATAGATTGAATAACGTGTGGATGTCCCTTAGCAACAGGAGTACTTGGAAGAGTAACATCAATTTTTTCAGCAACTAGTTGTTCTTCTAGTGCCTTATCTTCTAATTCTTTTAGTTTTGCATCTAGTGCATTTTGAATTTCATCCCTGATTTCATTGGCATAACTACCAACTTCAGGTCTTTTTTCAACTGGTAAGTCCTTAATACCTCTTAAGGCCTGGGTAATTGGACCTTTTTTACCAAGTAAATTAACTTTAATTTCTTTAGTAATTTCGTTAACATCAGTCGCTTGATTGATTTGTGCGATTCCATCATCACGCAACTTTGTTAAATCATCTTTTAATGACATAGTATTCTCCTCTCATTTCAACAAAAAAAGCCCCATCCCAAAAGGGACGAAGCTTCGCGGTACCACCCTAGTTTATAAGCTAATGTTCATAGCTCATACACTCTAAATCCATAACGGTGGAATACCGGATTATTTTTCGTTAATTGTAACTCCCAATATCAGTTCAGAAAATGAATTCAGCTGACTTAATGACTACTCTCATCAAATATAGTCTTTCTGTACTATCTGTCGCCTACTAATTTTTCTTCAACACATTTAATTAAATAATATCTTAAAAATACTAACCGGTCAAGGTTAATCGTTAATATCACACCATTGGTCTGACCAGTCATGAATTTGTTCCATGATTGGGCCTAGCGCTTCGCCTTTTTCAGTTAATTCATATTGAATTAATGAAGAATCACAAAAGGTTCTACGGGTGATGATACCATCTTCTTCAAGTTCTTTTAGTCTTTCAACCAATACACGATCGCTGCACTTAGAAACTACGTTAGCAATACACTTGAATCTTTGTGGTCCATTTACCAATAATGTTTCAATAATCAAACCATTCCATTTCTTGCCTAGCATTTGAAAAGTTTGTTCGAATTTTGGACACAAATGAAAATCAATGGTTGTACTCATTTGACTGTCTTTTGCCATGAATTAACCTCCTTTATAATGTTTTACTTTTAATTTTATTTTTGATAAATCGATATTTTGGTGCGAAATATTCTCGAATAGCATCATAGTCATCGATAAGTGAAACAACCACGCTTTCTGCATACTTAGGCTTCGTTAAAGTTAACCCCCACATATGCTTAGTAATGATGTCTCTTTCTTTATCATTTAACTTTGTAATCTTTTCAGCGTTTCTAAGAGCTACTCTAGGGTGCATATAAGCATGCGAACCCAATCTAAACTTGCTTACTCGCCAATCGTAGAAGAATAGGTCATGAAGCAATCCACCACGTGCAGTGGCCTTAGCATCTAGTCCAAATTTCTTTGCAACCAGGTAGCTTTCGTATGAAACGTTAATACAATGCTGTAAACGAGTTGATGAATGATGTTGGATATAGTTATCTAGTCTCAATACTTCTGGACTTTTTAGTAAATCAGAAACATAGCTAACATATTCTTTATCATTTCGCCATGCATCTTCTTTCAATATACTATCTCCTAACTCAATAATTTATTTTTTAAGATGGAACATTGCGATACCAGCAGCAATCGCTACATTTAGAGATTCTGCCTTCCCTTTGATAGGAATATATAAATTTTTAGTGGTTTGGTCAAGTATTTTATCTTGCATCCCATTACCTTCATTTCCCATAACTAAGGCAAATGCATCTTGTTTTTCAATCTGATCGTAACTCACTGCTTCGGGGTTTAATTCAGTTCCATAAACCGGAACATCGTTTTCCTTAAACTTGTGAATCCAATCAAGTAAGTCGCCTTCCAGTAGTTTTAAGTGGAATTGGCTGCCCTGCATAGAACGTAATACCTTAGGATTGAATTGGCTTGATGTCCCTTCACCAAAGATAACTCCATCAAATCCGGCTGCATCTGCGGTTCTAACCATTGTTCCGATATTTCCAGGATCTTGAATTTGGTCCAATAGAAGCCATGATCCATTCATATCCAATGAATCAAAATGATCTTCTTTTGGTAATTCAACAATCCCAAAGATTCCTTGAGGTGTTGAGGTTGATCCTAGCACTTCCGAAACGTCATCGGTAATTTCGATGATTTCGCCATCAAAAGAATCAACTTCAGTTTGATGTAATTCGTATTGTTTACTAGTTGTTAGAATTACTTCAACATTTTGATTAGCATTAATTGCTTCAGAAACCAAATGCCAGCTTTCTAATATATATTGATTACTATTTACACGGCCCTTTTTTGTTTTTAACTTAGACCATTTCTTTACTCGTTCATTTTTTGCAGAAACAATTTTTTCCATTACTGGATATGACCCCTTTAAATTAATTATCTTTCCTATTATTTTATCATAATAATCGGATAAAACATATATGTTACTATTGTTTAGTAAGGAGGAATAAATATGATCAGAAAAAACGTTGAAATTATTGTTTTCGGTAAAGTCCAAGGTGTTGGTTTCAGATACAGCACTAAAAATGTAGCAGACCGCCTAAATTTAAATGGTTCTGTTCAAAACTTAAGAGATGGAACGGTATTAATTCACGTCAATGGTGACAAAACAACGGTCGATGAATTCATTTCTGAAATAAAAGATTCTCCTACACCATACGGAAGAGTCGATAATATCCAAATAACTGATATTAAAGAAACTCAAAATAAAGGGTTTATAGTAAAATAATTCGTGTTTTTATCTGATATAATTCCATTTTTCTGGTATTATTGTAAATGAAATTTACAGGAAAGGTTTTTTGTAATGAAAAAATTAAAAAGATTTAGTGCCCTATCTTTGATTGGAGCAATGGCGTTAGTCCTATCAGGATGTGTACGTGTCGATTCAAACGGTAAACCATATGGGCTTACATATGAGTACCTTGCTGTACCTGGTCAACACATTTTAGACTTTATCGCTAAGATCTTCGGTGGATATGGTTGGGCGATTATCATTCTAACAATCATC
Organism: uncultured Lactobacillus sp.; assembly: GCA_946481335.1. Lineage (GTDB taxonomy): Bacteria > Bacillota > Bacilli > Lactobacillales > Lactobacillaceae > Apilactobacillus. Next base: position 27,289 of record CAMLMR010000007.1, read on the forward strand.
GTTAGAATGGTGCTACTTCCCGCTATGATTAGTCAAACTAAGAAATCAACTATCATGCAGGAAAAAATGAGCTTCATTAAGCCTAAGATGCAAGAAATTCAACAAAGACAAAAAAATGCTTCTTCAAAAGAAGAACAAATGAAGATTCAACAAGAAATGATGCAACTATACAAGGATAACAATATCAACATGGCCGGTGGAATTGGTTGTCTACCATTGATTATCCAAATGCCTGTCTACATTGCTTTGTATAACGCAATTCGTTTCTCACAAGAAGTTTCACACACAATGTTCTTAGGTGTAAAACTTGGTGATAAGAGTCTAATCTTAGTTGCATTATCATTCTTAGCGTATGTTCTTCAAGGATACCTAATGACTTTAGGTCTTCCAGAAGATCAAAAGAAGCAAATGAAGATGATGTCATACTTTACACCTATCATGATTGTATTAGTAACATTCAGCGCCCCAGCTGGACTAGGCATCTACTTCTTCATTAGTGGATTGTTTGCTTGTCTACAAACAGCAATCATTAACATGTATCGTCCAAAGATTAGAGCTGAAGTTGCCGCACAAGCAGCAGAACAAGCTCAAAGTGATGAAAAAGTAATTCTACATGACGTCGAGGAAGAAGATTCAACCGATGAACCTGAACAAATTGAATCTGTAGAAGAACATGACACACACGAAGATTTAAGAAAACGTAACTCAGGTAAACAAAATAGATAGATAAATAAAAAAGCACCTTTTTTCAAAGGTGTTTTTTTTATTGCGTATTTTTAGAAGAATGATAAGTCGAACTTAGCGACAAACTTTTTGTTTGGACTAATGTTGTTAATTCCAACCTTATGTTCAATCTTACCGTCAGTATGAATATCATCAGCAATTCCCCACCATGGTTCAAGACAAACAAATGGTGCATCCTTAGCTGACCAAATTCCACCATATTCGGTATTATAACCTGTCATAGTAACCCCATGGTTAGAGACATCGCTGCTTAATGTTGTTGTGAATTCACGATTTTTAATTTCAATTACCTTAGCATCGTCGTAAAACAATTCAGGAGATAACTGAATTGGTTGATCTAACTCAATCTTTTCAATGCTTTCTAAAATTGCATAAGGGACGTCAAATTGAATTTGATCATATACTCCCTTGTTATCAAATTTTACAGAATAATCTTCGTATTTTTCGCTGCCATCTTTAAGTAGTGGCAAATTAAATGCAGGATGGGCACCCACTGAAAAGTACATTTCTTTATCATCTGTATTATAAACATTGATGTTGGTGGATAGTTTATGATCAATCAATTCATAACGAACAATCAACTTGAAATTAAAAGGATACATTGATTTAGTTTGATCGTTACTAACAAGTTGTAATTCTATTGAATCATTATTTTGATTAATAACTTCAAATTCCATATCGCGTGCAAAACCATGTTGACCCATTTCAAATGTTTTGCTGTCATAAGTATAATGATTGTCCTTTAAGCGGCCAACAATTGGAAATAGAATTGGCGCATGACGACCCCAATATTTTTTGTCACCAGACCAAATGTATTCAATACCGTTTGCTCCAGTAACGCGATTAATTTCAGCTCCACGTGTATTAATATTAACCTTTAGGTATTCATTACTAATTGTTTTAATCATAATCTCCCCCCTAACTAATCTGTACGTCTATTTTACAATAAAGCGCTTTCATAATGCAATTGTTACATCAAGATCTTGGAAAAAACTTATTATAATCACGCAATAAATGTTCATTCGAAACATGTGTATAAATCTGAGTTGTAGATAAACTACTATGTCCTAGTAGTTCTTGGACTGTTCTCAAATCAGCACCATTATTCAACATCTCTGTTGCAAAGGTATGGCGCAACATATGCGGATGAATGTTAGTTGTTAAAGAAGTTTGCTTAACAATTGTATCTAACACATATTCTACTCCACGACTAGTTAACTCGTCACCATATTGGTTTACAAATACATAATCGTGATGCTTATGATATTTATTTACTAGCAAATCACGACACTTAGTTTTATATTCCTTCAATGCCTTTATCAAATAATTACCAAATGGTAAGTATCTTTGTTTATTTCCCTTACCAATTACTTTGATAATTCTATTATCAAAATCAATATCACTAAATTGTAAGTTAACGCACTCACTTACACGCATCCCAGTATCATATAAAATTTCGATAATCGCGTAATTTCGATAGCTAAGCATTTCATTTTTACCATGTTTAGCAGCCTCAAATAGTTCATATAATTCCTTTTGATAAAAGAATCGCGGTAAGTGATTAGGATGTTTTTTTAAATTCACTTGATCAAACGGATTTTGCGTACAAACATCGTTTCTTTCCAAAAAATGAAAAAAAGAGCGAAGAGACGAGATCTTTCGAATAACAGTGTTTCTACTTTCATCGCGTTTTTTTAGAATCGTTAGATAGTTGCTTACATCCAAATCATCTGTTTCTTGTATCGTTCTATCCTCATCCGATAACGTTTTTACGAATTCATTGATATCAGATTGATATGCCTTTGCGGTATTATCAGAATATTGACGTTCATTGATTAAATATTCCATGTACCATTCAATTAATTCTTCATCTTGATATTTTTTCATTGTCTATCTCTCTTATCTTATTAAACTAATAGCCCCTAAAAATTGGAAATCTTTAGGGGCTATTAACTATTTTTGTACGGCTTCTTCGTAATCACCGTTAGGACATACCACTTGGGTACCACCTTTAATTTTCTTTTCTACTAAGAAGTTTCCATCCTTAGGACAGTCTCTTCCGATTGGCTTATCCCATGTAACAAAGTCACATTCAGGATATCTTGAACAACCATAGAAAATACGGTTTTTCTTTGATTTACGTTCAATTACATCGCCCTTCTTACATTTTGGACATGTAACGCCAATCTTCTTGACGATAGCTTGTGTATTTCTACAATCTGGGAATCTTGAACAAGCATAGAACTTACCATATCTTCCCATCTTAATAACCATCGGTGCTCCACAGACTTCACAGTTGTATCCAGCTGGTTCGTCTTTGATTTGAACATCTTCCATGTTCTTTTCAGCATTTTTAACTTCTTTTTCAAATGGTCTGAAGTATTTATCGACAACTTCTACCCAGTTTTGCTTAGCTTCTTCAATTTCATCCAAGTTATTTTCAAGGTCGGCAGTAAATTCAATGTTAACGATATCAGGGAAATATTCTTCAATGATATTATTAACGATTTCACCTAGTTCAGTAGGTTCGAATCTTCTACCAACTAACTTAACGTAATATCTCTTTTGAATTGTACTTAAAGTTGGGGCGAAAGTAGATGGTCTACCAACACCATTTTCTTCGAGTGTTCTGATTAGCTTAGCTTCACTATATCTTGCAGGTGGTTGAGTAAAATGTTGATCAGGATTGTTCTTAGACATCTTAACTTCGTCACCCTTATTTAAATCAGGCAAGATGTTATCTTTTTCTTTTCCCTTGTTGTAAACCTTTAGGAAACCTTCGAACTTAAGCTTTGAACCATTTGCTCTAAAGTCAACACCGTTTTGTTCCATATCAACAGTCATTGTGTCCATAATTGCTGGTGTCATTTGACTAGCCATGAATCTTGACCAGATAAGGTTGTATAACTTGTATTGATCGTTTGTTAGGTATTGCTTTAGACTAGCTGGTGTTCTCTTTACAGACGTTGGACGAATTGCTTCATGGGCATCTTGAGCACCTTCAGGCAATTTACCTCTAACCGGCTTAGTTGCAGCAAATTCAGCACCATATTTATTGTGAATAAATTCAGATGCTTCATGCTTAGCCAACGCAGAAATTCTGGTGGAATCAGTTCTCATGTAGGTGATTAAACCTTGGTTACCATCTTTACCAATGTTAATACCTTCATACAATTGTTGAGCTGCCATCATGGTCTTACCAGTTTTGAAATTCAACTTAACGTTGGCATCTTGTTGCATTGTACTGGTAGTAAATGGTGGTTGAGGTTGTCTCTTACGTTCCTTTTTAACGACGTTTTTAACTTCAAAAGGTTTGCTCTTATCAAATTTTGCAAGAACAGATTGGACTTCATCATTGCTATTTAGTTCAGCCTTTTTAGCATTTACACCATAAAAACTAGCTTTAAATGCTTCACGTCCCTTTTTCATGTCAGCATCAATAGTCCAGTATTCCTTTGGAACGAATTCTTTAATTTCACGTTCTCTTTGAATAATTAACCATAGTGCGATTGATTGAACACGTCCGGCACTTAGGCCTTTTTTAACTTTTTTCCATAGTAATGGAGAAATTGAGTAACCTACTAAACGGTCCAAAACACGACGAGCTTGTTGAGCATCAACTAAGTTCATGTCAATTTCTCGAGGGTTCTTAAATGCTTCTTTAACGGCATCCTTGGTGATTTCGTGGAAAGCAACACGGTTCTTGTCTTCTTCCTTTAAACCAAGTAAGTGTGATAAATGCCAAGCAATAGATTCACCTTCTCTATCCGGGTCAGATGCAAGGTAAACATTTTTGGCTTTTTTAGCTTCAGCCTTTAGTTCCTTGATTGTTTCACCTTTACCACGGATAGAAATGTAATGAGGTTCAAAATCGTTGTCGACATCTACACCCATCTTACTCTTAGGAAGATCTCTAACGTGTCCCTTACTAGCAATAACACGATAGGTTCTACCTAAATATTTTTGAATGGTTTTAGCCTTGGTTGGAGATTCGACAATCACCAGTTTCTTTTTTGCCGACTGTCTTTTTTTCTTTGTTGTTGATTTTGTAGTAGTCGCCATTTACATCCCTCGTCATTTTATTTCTTAATTTATATCTCCCAAAGGCTATTTATTAATATTGATATTCTTCTAATATGTCTTTGGCAGTAAGTACTGGTTTCGCACCAGACTGAATTAAATCATTACAACCAACCGATAATTCGCTATCAATCCTTCCTGGAACTGATAAAACGTTGCGGTTATTTTGTAGTGCTAAATTGGCAGTTATTAAACTACCAGATCTATATTTGGCCTCCGTCACCAATATAGAACGTACCAATCCAGCTATAATTCGATTTCTTTCAGGAAAATGATATCTCGCTGGTCTACACCCAACTGGATATTCGCTTAGCAACAAATGATTTTTAGCAATCGTTCGTTGTAGCGACTCATTTTCTCTTGGATAATATTGATCTAAACCGGTTCCAATTACAGCAATCGTTTTTCCCTGATTTGCAATTGCTGCCAAATGAGCTAAACGATCAACTCCTTTGGCTAATCCAGAAACAATTGTAATTCCTTTGCTAATAACTTCAGGCATCAATCGCCTAATTACTTCCACAGAGTATTCCGTATTATTTCTAGAACCAACAATTGCTAACGATTCATTTTTTAAGAGATTTAAATCACCAAAGTAAAATAGCACAATTGGTGGTAGATAAGCCTCTTTTAAATTCTCCGGATATAAATCATCAATAATTGTTAGCCACTTAACATGATTTATATGATGATCAAGTTCATTATTTAATTTATCACTATTGAAAGAATTAATAAATGTTTTTGATTTATTTTTAGATAACATTAATATTTCTGCAATCTCATTTGCAGTGATATTTAACTCTTCAGGAATAACGTAATAGGTGCTTTTAAGCCACTTATAAAACCTATCTTCCGACTTGATTCCAATTCCTTTTGCTAATTTGATTTTTAATAGTAACACTCTGGTTTCCATAATATACCTCCATTTTTTAAAAGGTATATACGAAAAAAATCACTTAAATAAATCAGAAACAGGTTTAAAACTTCTTCTATGAATGGGTGTTGCTCCGTATTTATTTAAAGCATCCAAATGCTTCTTGGTTCCATATCCAGCATTACTAGCAAAATCGTATTCGGGATATTGCTTATCGTATTGTTTCATTAAGTCATCACGATAAGTCTTAGCTAAAATACTTGCTGCTGAAACACTAGCACTCTTGGCATCACCCTTAATTAATTTTAACTGGTGTATATCAACGTCAATTTGCATTGCATCAACGATTATTTCTTGTGGCAAATCTTTTAAACCCATCACAGCTTCTTTCATCGCCACTCTGGTTGCTTCATAAATATTAATATCATCAATTAGTTTATTATCAGCAATGCCATATGAAAAATCAATTGCTTTTGCTTTGATTTGATCAGCTAATTCATATCTCTTCTTTTCAGAGAGTTGTTTTGAATCATTTACTTCGTAGATATCAAAATCATGAGGTAGCACAACAGCACAAGTTACGACAGGTCCTGCTAAAGGTCCTCTACCGACCTCATCAACTCCTGCAACAATATTGATTTCTTCTCCCCAGAACTCATGCTCATACTTTAAGCGTTGATGAAATTTTGCTATCTCTTGATTCTTCTTTTCAATCTGTTTAACACGCTGTGTGATTAATTTTTGAACACCAACCCTGCTATCATCACGATACTTTTCAAGCACCGCTGAGTTCAAATCATCAACAGATTTTAAAATTTCTTTGATATCCTTGATTGATTCAGCCATTGTTATTCTTCCTCTTCTGAAGACAAGTCGTTAACATCATCTAAAGTAAAGCGACCAATCTTGCCTTTTCTTGAATCCAAAATGATTCTCATTGACGCTCTTTCATAGTCATCTTGCATGCCCACTTTTTTAGTGATTTCTAGTAATAAATCAACATCTGATAGTTCCATATCATCTTTCGATAAATGATATCTATCGATTAATTCTTGTGGATTAGTGGTTCTAAAGAAGTGAAGTGCAAATAATCCGACATCATCACTATGATAGATACTATCTTTAATCGCACCTGTCATCGCTAGTTTATTTGCAATATCATCGTTTTGGAATTTAGGCCATAAAATCCCTGGTGTATCCAATAATTCAAGTTCATCACTGGATTTCAACCATTGTTGACCCTTGGTAACTCCGGCACGGTTAC
>CAMLMR010000008.1 GCA_946481335.1 uncultured Lactobacillus sp.
ACCGTGTCTTTAGAACATTAGGCTCACCAGTTATTGTGCCACCTGATGAAACAATTACAATCGTTCCTGATTCACCAAAGCACAATATTTTAACTTGTGACCAGTTATTGATTTCAGATCGCCCAATTAAATCAATTTCATATTCCATCTGTAATGACAGAATTTACTTTGCACAGTATCGTCATACCCATTTCTGGAAACGTGTAAGTAATTCATTTATCGGAGTTCACGAAGATGACTAGTTTTACCTGGATTAATCAACAGGATAGTCCAATCCGGTTAAGAACGTTTCTCCGCCAAAATGGCATTTCGAGAACACTTTTGAAACAAATTAAATTCGAAGGTGGTAAAATTGTAGTTAACGGATCCGAAGAAAAGGTTAACTACATGCTGGAAAAAGGCGAAGAGGTAACAATCACGTTACCGCCTGAACCAGCCAACGATATCATTGCGGTATCAAACCTGCCAATTAATATTTTGTACGAAGATGATCACTTCTTGGTCGTTGATAAGCCAGCTCATGTGGCATGTTTACCATCTCATTTGTATAAAAATGATACGATTGCCAACCGAGTTAAGGGATACTTCATAAGGCAAAATTATGACAATCAAAAAATCCATATCGTGAATCGATTGGACATGGATACGAGTGGAATTATTATATTTGCTAAACATCATTTTGCTCATTCAGTTTTGGATAAACAAATGCAACATCATCAAATTCAAAAGATGTATGTGGCAATTATCGAAAATCCATTGAATGATAAGCACCTAGAAATTAATTTACCGATTGACAGACAACCAGGTTCATTTATTAAGAGATGTGTGATGGAAGGTGGCAAACCTTCTAAAACTGAAGCGTGGGTGGTAAAGAATACCACCAGCCATTCATTGGTTAAAATTAAGTTACACTCTGGTAGAACCCATCAAATTAGGGTCCATTTTAAAGCAATCGGGCATCCTTTAATTGGTGATTGGCTCTATAATTCAGATAACCATGAGCTAAATCGACAAGCTTTACACTGTTATAAAATGAAATTCTATAATCCGTTTACACAAACAGATGTTATCTGTGAATCGAAAATTCCGACTGATATGTTATCAATCATTCAAGGCTTCTAATATCTTGATATTAGGGCCTTTTTTTAGTTCCCGTAAATGAAGGCTTTACTAGTATGATATACTTATATATTGAATTGGATAAGGATGATTTAATATGAAAAAAATCGAAATTGCAAAGCAATTTTTAAAACAAAATATCGATTTATTTAGATGCCCAGTGTGTAAAGAATCATTTATAGACCAAGTTGATAATTCAATTGTTTGTCCTAACCACCATTCGTTAGATATTTCCAAAAAGGGAACTATTCAGTTTATTAATCATAAGGTTAATACAGAATATGATGGTGATATGTTAGAATCAAGACGAAGAATTATGCAGGCTGGATTCTTTGATGGTATCTTAGAAAAGATTAACGAACTAATCGATGATGGGCATAAGAATATCGTCGACATCGGTAGTGGAGAAGGAACACCACTAAAACGTTTAGAAGACCTAAGAGGAAACGTTGATAGTGCAATCGGGTTTGATATTTCCAAACCAGGGGTTAACCTATCAACCAGTGAACTAAGTCCTGAAATGTTTTTCTGTGTTGCTGATTTGGCTAATCTTCCATTTAACGATCAAAGCATCGACATCATTATGGATTTATTTTCACCATCAGCTTATAAGGAATTCAATCGTATAATGGCACCTAATGGCCACTTAATTAAGATTGTGCCTAATTCACACTATCTATTTGAATTAAGACAAAAACTTTATGGTTCTGATAGTGAAAATAGTAGCTATGATAACCAAAAGGTTGTCGACTTATTTATGGAGCATTATCCAAATGCAAAAAAATACGATATTAAATATACAGTTGAGTTACCAAAAGAATTAACTCATGATTTAATGATTATGACACCACTTCATTGGGGCCATAATGCAAAGGATTTAACACAATCAGAAGTCGAATCACTAACATCAATCACGGTTGATGTTTCAATTTTAGATAATCAGTTTTAAAGCGAGGAAAAATTATGACTAACCATATTGTTTTATTTGAACCACTTATGCCAGCAAACACTGGTAATATTGCTAGAACATGTGCAGGTACTGACACTGTTTTAGATTTAATCAAACCTCTAGGATTCTCAGTAGACGACAAGCACCTAAAAAGAGCTGGATTAGACTATTGGGACAAGGTTGATATTAACTATCACGAAAGCTTACCAGCGTTCATGAACACATTGGGTGAAAAGGACAAACTTTACCTAGTATCTAAGTTTGCTAACCATGATTATACAGATCGTGATTACACAGACGACGATTACAACTACTACTTTATGTTTGGTAAGGAAACAACCGGATTACCTGAAATGTTCATGCGTGATAACGAAGAAAAGGCAATCAGAATTCCGCAAGATGACACACATATTCGTGCATTGAATTTATCAAACACTTGTGCCATCGTTATTTACGAAGCATTAAGACAACAATCATTTCCAAATCTTGAAAGAACACATAAGTACGAATACGATAAATTAAAATAAATGTAAGGGGTAATCAATTTGGCAAAGAGAAAAACAAGCGCGCGTAAAAAGAAAAAAACAACTACCAATGCCAAATTATTTAATATCGATAGCAAGTATCAAAATCATATTATTGGTTTTATTATGATTTTGGTCAGTGCATTCAGTCTATTTAAATTGGGCTTTTTAGGAATTACTTTTGATAACATCGTTCGATTCTTTATCGGTGATAGTAGCCCATTTGGTTTACTGATTGCACTGATTGTTGGTTTTATCTACTTAATTAAGGGACCAAAGTTAGAATATAACAAGAGATGGATAATTGGTGGAATAATCTTTTATCTAGGATTAACAATGTTTTTATCAGCATTGCTATTTTCAAATAGCAGTGATAATGCCTTTGTAACAAAGACGCTATCCCTAATTAGCCATGATTTCATTCATTTAACTGATTCATCATCAGTTGGTGGTGGAATGGTTGGAGCATGCTTACTGGTAGTATTTGATTTTTTAGTTTCCATTCTGGGTTCAGAAATTTTATCAGTCATTATGATGATAATCGGATTGGTCGTATTCTTTAACGTTCCGATGAATAAAGTAATGGATAACGTTAGAAAGTACTCTGAGGAATCATCCGAAAAGATTGGTTCTGCAATCGAGGATCGTAAGCAACGTCGTTTAGAAGAAAAACAAGCAAACGAATATGCTAAAGATGATTCTGATAAAGACGTTAACCCAATGTCTAGGGTGCAAAGAAAACAAAATGCTTCTTCATCAGAAGACAAGCCTAAGATTAAGCTTTCGGGATGGATGGATAACGAGCCCGAAAAGCCAGAGGTAAAGAGTAAGCCAGAGGCTAACTTAGATCGTTCCGATTTCAAATCCGCTGACGATTACAATGAGGATACTAGAAACAAACCAAAGCTATCTGAAATTATTAATGGTCACACCGAAGACAATAGCAAGGGAATTGATATTAAGGATATTGATGATTCAAACTATCAACTACCACCAATTGGATTGTTGTCTGATGTGGCTAGAAGTGACCAAAAAGACGAATTTAAAAATATCGATCATAATACAACTGTCTTGAAGAAGACATTGAACAGTTTTGGTGTTGATGCCGAAATTAAAAACGTTAATCTAGGACCTTCAGTTACTGAATACGAATTACATCCAGCCATTGGGGTTAAGGTTAGCAAGATTGTTAACTTAGCGGATGACTTAGCGTTAGCATTAGCAGCTAAAGACATTCGTATTGAAGCGCCAATTCCAGGTAAATCATTAATTGGGATTGAAGTGCCAAATAAAAAGGTTGCAATGGTTTCGTTTAAAGATGTTGTTAAGACTGCACAACAATCAAAACACGGATTGTTGACAGTTCCACTAGGCCGAAACGTTAGTGGGGATGTTATTACCACAGACCTAACTAAGTTGCCGCATTTACTAATTGCTGGTTCAACTGGTAGTGGTAAGTCTGTTGCCATTAATGGAATTATTACCAGTATTCTAATGAATGCTAAGCCAAGTGAAGTCAAGATGATGCTAATTGATCCTAAGAAGGTTGAATTGGGAATTTACAATGGCATTCCACATCTACTTTCTCCAGTTGTTTCAGAACCTAAGAAGGCAGCAAGAGCACTTAACAAGGTTGTTGCTGAAATGGAACACAGATATGACTTGTTTGCTAAGCATAATCAAAGAAAGATTAGTACTTTTAATGAATATGTAAAAGGGATGTCTGAGGAAGAACGTGGTGATCTCAAACCACTTCCATATATCGTAGTTGTTGTTGATGAATTGGCTGACTTAATGATGACCGTTTCAAATGACGTTGAAGGAGCCATTATTCGATTGGCACAAATGGGACGTGCTGCCGGAATTCATATGATTTTGGCAACCCAACGTCCATCTGTTGATGTTATTACAGGTTTAATTAAGTCTAACGTTCCTTCTAGAATTGCTTTTGCCGTTTCAAGTGGAATTGATTCTAGAACCATCCTAGATACTAATGGTGCTGAAAAATTATTAGGTCGAGGAGATATGTTATATCTACCAATTGATAAAAATAAGCCAAGCCGTGTGCAAGGTGCATTTATATCCGATCAAGATGTCGAAAATGTGGTAGATTATATTAAAGGACAACAACCTGCCGATTATGACGATGACATGATTGTTACGGACGAGGAAATCAAGGTCGATGAAGAAAACGAAGATCAAGATGACCTATTTGACGATGCATTATCCTTTGTTGTTAAGGAACAAAAGGCAAGTACATCGTTATTACAACGTAACTTTAGAATTGGTTATAATCGTGCAGCTAGAATTATCGATGACTTAGAACAACGCGGTTACATTGGCCCTCAGGAAGGAAGTAAACCAAGAGAGGTTTATAAACAACCTGATAATGACTAAAAAAATGGAACCCATCATTTTGATAGGTTCCATTTTTAATTAGTTTTCAAATAGTTGGAAGGCAGCACCTAGTACTAAACCACCAACAGTTGAGATAATCATTAACCAGACGAAAATCATGGTAATGATTTGAAATCTAGATTTCTTTTTCTTAGCCATTATTAACACCACTTTCCGCAATTAATAATATATTTTAAAGTTTACAGTTCATCAGCGAATAATGCAAACTAATTCATATTTGAGGTGATTGTTATTTCTCCGTTTGGATTTTTGACCATGTTATTAATTCAGATAGTTTTCCTATTTTTATTTTCTGTATTGTTTAATATCATCAAAAAAATTATCAAAAAACTTTATAAGATTTCAATTAGAGCAAGTGATTTCTTTCCGATTATCATGAGTTATTATATCTATGAATTATCATTGGATAAACATGATCAATCCTTTCTTCCATATGCGTGGTTAGGACTTGTTATCATCGGAATTATATACGCTATTTATTACCTATTTACACGTAGTAATTCTAAAGTGGGGATTTTCTACAAATTCTTGTGGAGATTCTCCATAATTTACTTTTTTGTGGTCTGGTCCTCCACCATTTTAATAATCGCAGCAAAAACACTTTAAAACATTGAGCTACCAACGTTGGTAGCTCTTTTTTTATTACCTAAAATTAGTGTCTTTTAATATAAATGTTGCGAAAATTAGTAGATATTGGAAGAAATTTAATATTAAGGTGGTACGAAGTGGTGGATAGTGGTAAAATCAAGGTAATATAAATTGGAAGGAGTGAAGAAGCGTGTTAATGGGTGAATACGAACATTCAATAGATTCAAAAGGCCGCTTGATCATTCCTTCCAAGATTAGATCAGAAATAGGTGCTAACTTCATCATCACGCGTGGTCTTGATGGATGTTTATTTGGATATCCTATGGATGAATGGAAAAAGGTTCAAGAAAAGATTAACCAACTTCCTGTAAGCAAGAAGTCAGCTAGATACTTTTCCCGTTTTCTATTCTCAGCAGCCGATGAAAGTAAGGTTGATAGCCAAGGGAGAATTAACATTCCAGATACTCTAATTAACTATGCGGGTATCGAAAAGAAATGTGTGATTGTGGGGGTTTCCACAAGAATTGAAATTTGGAGCAAGGAAAAGTGGGACGAATTCTCAGCAACTGCTGGTGAAGAATTCGACGACATTGCTGAAGACTTAATTGATTTTTAGAAAAGAAGGTGACTAATTATGACGGAATTTCATCACGAGACTGTGTTACTTAAAGAAGCAGTTGACGGACTAAATATTAAACCTGATGGTATTTATATCGATTGCACCCTTGGTGGGGGAGGGCATAGCGCCCGAATTTTGTCACAATTAACATCTGGTCATCTGTATTCATTCGATCAAGATGAAGTGGCAATCGAATATAACAAAACTAACCTCAAGCAATACATAGATGAAGATAAGGTTACCTTTGTTAGAAGCAACTTTAGATACATTAAAGAAGAAATGAACAAATTAGGAATTCAAGCTGTTGATGGAATTTTGTATGACTTAGGAGTTTCATCTCCACAGTTTGATGACGCAAGTAGAGGTTTTAGTTATCAACATGATGCACGATTAGATATGAGAATGGATCAGAGAAATCCATTGGACGCCTGGAAAATCGTGAATGAATGGCCATATGAAAAATTAGTAAAGATTTTCTTCCGTTACGGAGAAGAAAAGTTTTCAAAACAAGTTGCTAGAGCAATTGAAAGGAATCGAGAAAACCATTCAATTGATACAACGGAACAACTTGTTGACGTAATTAAAGAAGGAATTCCAGCTGCGGCAAGACGCCACGGTGGACATCCTGCTAAGAAAGTCTTTCAGGCATTGAGAATTGCCGTGAACGACGAATTAGGCGCGTTAGAAGAATCATTGGAAAAAGCAATTGATTTAATTGATGTAAATGGAAGAGTAAGCGTAATTACTTTCCAATCACTAGAAGATCGATTGGTTAAGACGATGTTTAAGGAAAAGACCACAATTGAAGACTTACCAAGTGGTTTACCAATTATTCCTGATGATATGAAACCAGATTACAAATTAATTAATAGAAAACCAATACTACCGAGTGATGATGAACTGAGAGATAATCATCGTTCGCACAGTGCAAAATTGAGAGTTATTGAGAGAATTAATAAATAATAGAGAGAAGAGTTAATCTGATGGCACAAAATAATCTAGCTAATAGCGTATACGCTACCCCTGGTTATTACTCCGCAGGGGAACAACAAAAACAACAAAATCCAGAAGTAAAATCAAACGTAAGACTTGGATTGTCAAAATTTGAAAAAACTGTTGTAATATTAGGATGTTCACTTGTATTCTTTTTAATGATTGGTTTAGTTGGTGAAAAGATTTCACTAGGTAACCATTCTGCAGAACTACAAGCAACAACTAATTTATTAGGCAAGGTTAGAGACGATAACAGTACATTGAAGCAAGAAGTAAGTGAACTTCAAAGCGGAAATCGTTTACAAAAAATTGCTAAACAAGCCGATTTATCTTTGTCCAATAAAAACGTAAGGAATGTTAGCAAATGAATAAATTAAATAATCGGAACAAACAAAAAAAACGCCGAGAAAACCGTAGCCGCTATGGACAATTTTTACTATTGCTATGTCTAGGCGTTTTTTTGTGTATGGTATTGAGATTTGCGTATGTATCAATCTTTAAAAACGTTGGTGGATATAATTTGAGTGAAATGGCTAAGAGCTTATACACTCAAAGCAATGTTATTTCTGCTAAACGTGGAACCATTTACGATGCTAATGGCCAACCTCTCGCCGAAGATACTAACGTTTATACTATGTATGCCATCTTGAATAAGAAACAAGTTGGATTAGATAACAAACCAATGTACATCACCAACAAGGAAAAGGCCGCTAAGGCCATTTCTTCAGTGCTACCAATTTCTTATAAGCAAGCATTAAAGGATCTAACTCCTAGTACCGATGCTTTCCAAGTTGAATTTGGTTCAGCTGGTACTAACATCTCATTAACTCAAAAACAAAAATTAGACTCATACCACATTTCTGGTTTGAACTTCCTACAACAACCATCAAGATTATATCCAAATGGTGTTTTCGCTTCTCATATTATTGGTTACGCATCTGCTAACTCAAATTCAAATGACAGTAAGGTATCATTGACCGGTCAAATGGGAATTGAAAAAGTTTATAACGAATTGTTAACTGGTAAAAATGGTTACAAGACTACTCAATTAAATAATGCCGGAGTCGAAGTAGATAACGGCGAAAGCGTCAATAAACCAGCCAAAAATGGTGATGACGTCTACACTACCTTAGATTATCGTCTACAATCATTGCTAGAAACTGAAATGACTAGTGTTTATAACCAAGTTCATCCAAAGACAATGAATGCCGTCTTAATGAACGCAAAAACTGGTGACATTTTAGCTGCTACTCAACGTCCAACTTTCAACGCGACAACCAAACAAGGTTTAAGTAGCATTTGGCGTAACACTTTGATTCAAGATTCATACGAACCAGGTTCAACTATGAAGATTTTTACAGTCGCTTCTTCCATCAATAGTGGCCACTATAATGGAAATGCAACATATCATTCTGGTAAGTACCTAGTGGATGGTAAAGTGGTTCCCGACTGGAATACCAATGGTTGGGGTAACATTACTTATAACAAAGGTTTCGCATTATCAAGTAACGTTGCCATGGCCCATCTTGAACAACAAATGGGTGCAAAAACTTGGCGCAGTTACATGAATCGTTTCCAATTCTTTACTTCAACTAATCTAGGTTTCCCTGGAGAAGAAACAGGAAGCGTTCAATTTAACTATCCAATCGAACAAGCTAACACCGCTTTTGGACAAGGAATTCAAGTTAATGCAATGCAAATGATGAGGGCATTAACTTCAATCGCTAACGGTGGTACAATGTTACAACCAAGACTTGTTACAAAGATTGTGGATCCAAAGACTAAGAAAGTTATTAAGTCATATCCAAAGAAGGTAGTTGGCCATCCAATTACCGCAAGTACAGCAAAACAAGTTATTCAACATATGGAAGATGTAGTTTACAAATCATATGGTATTGGTGGAGCATACAAGATTCCAGGCTACAAGATTGCCGCTAAGACTGGTACTGCCCAAGTCAGTGATGGTAAGTCTGGATACGAATCTGGTGATGATAGTTACCTATACTCAGTTGCCGGAATTGCGCCAGCAAATAATCCAAAGTACATCTTGTATATCACAATGAAACAACCTCATTTAACTGGAACTAAGACAGCTTCACAATTAATGGCTGAAATCTTTAACCCAGTGATGAGATTAGCATTGGAAGAAAACGTAAATGCTGAAAACCAAAACAGTCTAAAAGTACCAAACATTACTGGAAAGTCTACTAGTGAAGCTAAGGCAGAACTAAAGGATGCCGGTTTGAAATACGCAATTATTGGTGACGGGGATAAAGTATTAGATCAATCAATTGATGCCAACGAAAAAGTCTCAAAGAATCGTATGGTAATCGTTCAAACCAACGGTAGTAAGACAATGGCTAACTTAAAGGGCTGGTCTAGATATGATGTTGCGACATACTGTCGAATGGCTGGAATTGGTGCCGAACTTGATGGAGATGGTTATGCTTATAAGCAATCCGTCAAACCAGGGGCAAGTCTAGACGGTGGCACCAGGGTAACCATAAAATTTAAATAGGGGATTGAAATCAGGATGTTTATGAATATTGTTTTACCAATCATAATTAGTTTTTTAATTACATTAATCTTTATGCCATCTCTAATTGGCTACTTCAGAAGAAAACATGAAGGTCAAATGATTAGAGAAGAAGGTCCAAAATGGCACGAAAAGAAATCAGGAACACCTACAATGGGTGGTCTTCTTTTCATCATTGCTATCATTATTGCGTCACTAATTAGTGGTGGCGTTGCTCATATGATGAATCCAACATTGTTAATCCTATTATTTATTCTTGTTTTATATGGATTATTAGGAATGTGGGACGACAGCATCAAGCTATTTAGACGTCAAAATGAAGGCCTAAAGGCATGGCAAAAATTAGCTGGACAAATTGTCGGTGGATTAATTTTCACCTTTGTTTACGCTAATCATTTTCCATTGGCATTAAAGATTCCATTTATGGGTGATTTACACCTTGGTTGGTTCTACGCAATTTTCATCATCTTCTACCTAACCGGTTTTTCCAACGCTGTTAACCTTACTGACGGTTTGGATGGTTTAGTTAGTGGATTATCAATCATTGCATTTTTAGCATATGCTGTAGTTGCGCTAGTTCAACATCAAATTGATGTTGCCATCTTCTGTCTAGCAGTAGTAGGTGCTCTATCAGCATTTATGGTCTTTAACCATAAACCAGCTAAAATCTTCATGGGTGATATGGGATCATTAGCACTAGGTGGTTCATTAGCTGCTGTATCAATTCTGGTTCATCATGAACTTTCATTAATTTGGATTGGTTTCATGTTCGTATTGGAAACATTAAGTGTAATGATTCAAGTTACATCATTTAAACTTACAGGTAAGAGAGTGTTCTTAATGTCACCAATTCACCATCATTTTGAAATGTTGGGTTGGTCAGAATGGAAAATCGATATTGTCTTCTGGTCTGTTGGTGTCATTTTGGCAATTACCGGAGTTTTATCAATTATTTTATAATAATATTTTTGGGAGCATGAATTATGAAAAATATTGACGATTATCAAAATAAAAACATTTTAGTCTTAGGTGCAGGTATGAGTGGAATTAATGCATCTAAGTTATTAAAACAACTAAACGCAAACGTTTGGTTAAATGACGCTAATCCTTTGAAATCGGACGCAAAAGAAGAGCTAGAAAATAATGGTGTTGAGGTAATTGACGCTGAACAAAGTCCAAAGATTTTAGATGATTACAATTTTGATTTAATCGTCAAGAACCCTGGAATTTTTTATGATAATGAATTAATCAAAGAAGCAATTAAAAGAAATATTCCAATCACCGTTGAAGTAGAAATTGCCAGTCAAGTAAGCGACGCGCCAATCGTCGGTGTAACTGGTAGTAATGGTAAAACCACTGTTTCAACTATGATTAATGATATCCTAAACGAAGAAAGAACCAGCGGACATTCATATGTTGCTGGAAACATTGGTGTCCCTGCAAGTACAGTTACTACCAAGGCCACTAAGGATGATGACATTGTTTTAGAACTTTCTAGTTTCATGTTAGTCGGTATTAAGACATTACATCCTCACATTGCTGTATTAAACAATGTCTTCTCTAACCATCTTGATTATCACAAGACTAGAGAAAACTACGTGAATGCAAAGATGCGCATTACTGAAAATCAAGATGAAAACGATTATTTCGTTGTTAACTTCGATAATGAAGAATGGCGTGAACTAAGCAAGAAAAGTAAGGCTAAGGTTGTTCCTTTCTCATATGATGCTGTAAGTAAAGATGGAGCATATGTAAAGAATGAACAAATCTTCTTCAAAGATGAATTCGTTATGAACGTCGATGAAATTAGAGTTCCGGGCCAACAAAACGTTCAAAATGCTCTAGCAGCAATCGCTGTTGCCAAGATTATGGGCAAGAGTAATTCAGCAATCAAGAAGGCGTTAAGTACATTTGGTGGAGTCAGACATCGTGTCCAATATGTATTAACTGCTGATGGTAGAAAGTTCTACAATGATTCCAAAGCTACAGATATCGAAGCTACTCAAGTGGCTTTAAGAAGTTTTAAAGATAACGTTGTTTTAATTGCTGGTGGACTAGATCGTGGCTACACGTTCGAAAAACTAGAAACAGACTTCGCAGATCATGTTAAGGCAATCACTTTGTTTGGTGAAACTAAGGACTTGCTAGCTGACACAGCTAAAAAGTCCGGCGTTAAAAACATCAAGATTGTTGATAACATGAAGCAAGCTGTTGATGAAGCTTGGGCCATGAGTGAACAGGGCGACATTGTACTATTATCACCAGCTAACGCCAGTTGGGATCAATACGACACCTTCGAACAAAGAGGGGACGAATTCATCCAATTAGTGGAACAAAAAACAGGTAGAAAGGAAGAAAACTAATGAGACTAATGATTTCAGGTGGGGGAACTGGTGGCCATATCTATCCCGCACTAGCTTTAATTGAAGAACTTCGCAGGGTTGATCCTGATGCTGAGGTTTTGTACGTCGGATCAACTAGAGGTTTGGAAAAAGACATTGTGCCAAAACACGGCATTGCTTTCGAAGAACTAGAAATCCAAGGATTCAAACGTTCTCTTTCTTTATATAACCTAAAGACTGTTAGATTGTTTATGAAGAGTCTACATAAATCAAAGAAATTAATTAAAAAATTCAAACCTGACATCGTGATTGGAACTGGTGGATACGTTTCTGGAGCGGTTGTATATGCTGCATCACAAATGAAGATTCCAACAATGATTCATGAACAAAACAGTGTGGTTGGATTAACCAACCGCTTTTTAAGCAAGCACGTTGATAAGATTGCTGTGGGATTCGAAGATGCAATGAGTCAATTCCCAAAGGAAAAGACTGTATACACTGGTAATCCAAGAGCACAACAAGTTGCTAATCTAAAATCTGATTTCTCTTGGGACCAATATGGATTAAAAAACGATGTACCTACATTATTAATCTTTGGTGGTAGTCAAGGTGCTTTGAAAATTAATAAAGTTGCTTGTGAAAGTATCAGTCAATATAACAAAAAAGACTATCAAGTCGTATTCGTTACAGGTCCAAAACGTTATGATGACGTGATGGAACAACTAAAAGGTCAATCCATCAATAATAATGTTGTTATCAAAGACTATATCGCTGATATGCCAAACGTTTTACCAAAGGTTGATGCAATCGTAGGTAGAGCCGGGGCAACAAGTTTAGCTGAAATCACAGCACTTGGAATTCCATCTGTTTTAATTCCAAGTCCATACGTTACTGCTGATCATCAAACTAAGAATGCTCTAAGCTTGGTTAAAAATGATGCCGCATTAATCATCACTGAAAATGATTTAAATGCAAAAACATTAATTGAAAATTCTGACTTTATCATGAACGATAAAGAAAAGAGAAATGAAATGGCTGACAACTCAAGAAAAATGGGTTGCCGTGATGCCGCAAGTCGTCTGTTGGAAGTTGCAAAATCTATTTGCCGTTAATGGAGGAACTTTACTATGAAGTCTAAATTATTTTCCTCAAAAAAATCCTCGAATAGGACTTCAAGAATATCCGATGATTTTGTTGAATTGCGAAAGCAAAAGATCAGAAATAAAATGAAATCTACCTCATATATCATCATTCCATTAGTTGTTTTGTTACTAATATTGATTTATTTAGTTTCACCAATGAGTCAAATTAGTAGTATTAGTATTAAGGGAAACGGATATATTTCTCAAAGTGATATTAAAAGAGAACTTCAGTTAGATGAAGGGGACAGTATTTTTAAAGTTATTGGTCATAAAAATAAGATTAATCAAAGGGTTATTAACGATGACCATCGCGTTAAATCACTAGATTTTAAATTTACCGGATTTAATCATCTTTCTGTTGCGGTTTCACCATACAAGGAAATTGGATATGAAACTAGAGGTAACAAGCAGTACTTAATATTAGAAAACGGAAAGGTTACTAATGTTGCTGTTAAAAATCCTAATGATTCGAAGATGCCTTATATAGTGAAATTTAATAATCAGTCATTATTAAGATCGATGATTGAAAAGTATTTAAAGCTACCTAAGGACATCAGAGATAACGTTCGAGTGATTTCATACTCACCAACGAAGGTGTATCAAGATGAATTACACGTTTACATGCGAGACGGAAATAAAATCATTATTCTTATGCATGATTTTAACTACAAGATGGGCTTTTATCGCTCCATCGCTTCTCAATTAAAAACTAAGAGCGTTATTAATCTTGAAGTAGGGGCGTACTCATTCCCAATTAATGATGAGAAAAAAAGTAGTAAGTTAACTACCAAAGCATCCACTAAGAAACAGCTAAAAGAAACGCTAAACAAGGATGCTAAGAAAATAACAATGACAACTAAAAAAAGAAACTAATAATGGTTCTTTAGAGTTGTCTACTCTTGTGTTAAAATTAACTTATAACTAACTTAAATATAAAATAGAGTATCTAAGAATAATTATGCTTAATTGGAGGTTCCCTTAGATAATGAATTCAGAAATGTATGTTGGATTGGATATTGGAACTACGTCAATTAAAGTGATTGTTGCCGAAAAAGTAAAAGGCCAAATGAACGTTTTAGGTTTAGGAAATGAACGTTCTGAAGGTGTTAGTCGAGGCATCATCGTAGACATTGACAAAGCTTCTGAATCAATTAGAAGAGCTGTTAACCAGGCAGAAGAAAAAGCTGGTATTCAAATTCATGATGTAATCGTTGGCATTCCTGCCAACCAATTAAAGATTGAACCATGTAGCGGCATGGTGGCCATCTCAGAACAATCAAGAGAAATTTCAGATGAAGACGTTAAAAACGTTACTGTATCAGCAATGATTAAGAATCTACCACCTGAAAGAGAAATTATGGATACCTTAGCTGATGAATTCATCGTTGATGGATTTGACGGCATTAAGGACCCAAGAGGAATGGTCGGTGTAAGACTTGAAATGAAGGGTCGCATCATTACCGGACCAAAGACTATTATTCATAATATTAGAAAAGCTGTTCAAAGAGCTGGTTTAAATCCTTCTTCAATCATCAATATGCCATTGGCACAAGGTATGACAATTTTAGACGATGGTGAACAAGACTTTGGAACTGTCCTAATCGATTTAGGTGGTGGTCAAACCACTGCTTCTGTTGTTCACGATCATCAACTAAAATTCACTACTGTAGATAGTGAAGGTGGAGAATACATCACTAAAGACATTTCTGTTGTGCTTAATACTTCATTGGAAAGTGCCGAAAAGGTAAAACGTGATTACGGTTACGCTGATGAAATTGAAGCATCAGAAAGTAATGAATTTCCAATTGAAGTAGTTGGTCAAAGCCAACCTGTCAGAATTTCTGAAAAATACTTAGCTGAAATTATTCAAGCTAGGGTTGATCAAATTTTTACTAGAATGTACAAGAGTTTAAGTAGTATTTCAGCTTTAAACCTACCTGGCGGTATTGTATTAACTGGTGGAGTTGCAGCATTGCCTGGAATCTCAGAATTGGCAGCCGATAGATTTGATACTAACGTTAGGGTTTATATTCCAGACCAAATGGGATTAAGACACCCATCATTTTCACTTCCATTGTCACTAGTAACTTATCGTGCTAACATGAGTGAAATTCAAGTGTTAGTAAGATCATCACTAGAAGGTAAAACGGTAGTGAACAACACTCAATCCAATGATGATTTCATTGGTAATGATTATGGTGATGATGTAATCGATAACTCATCTGACTACATTCAACAAGATAATCAACCACAACAACCAAGAAAACCTAAAAAGTCAAGTTCTAAGCTAGCTAAAAGCACTAAGGGAAGACTTAAACGCTTTTATCAAGACTTTTTCGAATAAAATAACAGAAGTACACGGAGGAAGTTAAAATGGAATTTTCATTAGATTCTACTGAAAACCAAGGCGCAAAGATTAAAGTTATTGGTGTAGGTGGCGGTGGTAGTAACGCCGTTAACCGTATGATTGCTGAAGATGTTAAAGGTGTTGAATTTATCGTTGCAAATACCGATGTTCAAGCATTAAACACATCAAAAGCTGAAACAAAAATCCAATTAGGACCTAAACTAACAAGAGGTTTAGGTGCAGGTTCAGATCCAGAAGTTGGAACTAAAGCTGCTGAAGAAAGTGAAGAAGCTATTTCAGAAGCACTTCAAGGTGCAGACATGGTATTCGTAACTGCCGGAATGGGTGGTGGTACTGGTAACGGTGCTGCTCCAATCGTTGCTAAGATTGCTAAGGACTCAGGTGCCTTAACTGTCGGTGTTGTTACTAGACCATTTACTTTTGAAGGTCCAAGAAGATCTAAGTATGCTGCAGAAGGTGTTTCAGCATTAAAGGAAAATGTTGATACATTAATCGTAATTGCTAACAACCGTTTATTAGAAATGGTTGATAAGAAGACACCAATGATGGAAGCTTTCCAAGAAGCTGACAACGTCTTAAGACAAGGTGTTCAAGGTATTTCTGACTTAATTACAAGTCCAGGATACGTTAACTTGGACTTTGCCGATGTTAAGACTGTTATGCAAAACACTGGTTCAGCACTTATGGGTGTTGGTACAGCTACTGGTGAAAACAGAACTGCAGAAGCTACCAAGAAGGCTATTTCTTCACCATTACTAGAAGTTTCAATTGATGGCGCAAAACAAGTATTGTTAAACATTACTGGTGGCCCAGACATGTCATTATTTGAAGCTCAAGACGCTTCAGATATCGTTGCACAAGCTGCAACTAGTGATGTAAACATTATCTTTGGTACTTCAATTGATGAAGACCTAGGCGACGAAATTAAGGTTACTGTAATTGCTACAGGAATCGAAACTAGTCCAGAAGAACTAATGAACGGCCAAGCTGGACGTTCAACTAGAACTTCTGAAACTCCTGGTAAGGTAGTTAGCCCAAGACATCACAAGGAAGATCAAGGTAACGTTAGAACTAACGACGAAAACTCAGATAGCGACAAGCCAGCTGATACACGTTTTGAAAACGTTCAAAAGAAAGAATTTGATCCATTTGATGCAAACAACTCAAATGATAATCAAAAAGAAGATAAATCAAGTGATGATGATTTACCTCCATTCTTCAAATTCCGTCGTAAGAACTAATAATTTTTCTAGATTTCTTTGAAGGGAATGAATTGAAATGACAGCTAAATTTAGTTTTAGTAAATTCTTTGGTACTGATTACGATCAAGACGAAGACTTTTACGAAGAAGATAACTCCCAAGTGGAGAACAATGATAAGGTAGTTTCAATTAGCAAAAACTCAAGTCAAAGTCGCGGAAGTAAGATTTCTGTATTTGAACCTAAGATTTATGCTGATGTAAAAACAATTGCGCAAAAATTAATTGATAACAATGCTGTAATCATTAATTTCGATGCTGCTAGTGATGAAGCAACTAGAAGAATTATTGATTTCTTAAATGGAGTTGTTTTCACTATTGATGGAAATATTGAGAGAATTTCTGAACTAGTCTTTCTTTTCACTCCACATAACTACTATGTAGATGGTGAAATCAGAAAAGAAATGAATGAACGCTTAAGATAAAATGGATAAGAATATTGAACAGCATTTTAGAAAGGAAGAGATTCCTTTTATCGATGCCAGTACGGATTTAATCGATGAGGCTTTAAATCAATATCGACCAATATTAACTAAGTTTTTAAATCCCAGACAGGTTTATATACTTACTACATTGGTCAATCGCCACAGCGATTTGTCGGTTTCTTATTTTGGTGGATATAAAAAAGCAGAGATGAAGCGTTGCTTAATCTATCCAGATTACTTCGAACCGACCAATAATGATTTTCAAATCAAAGCATTTGAGATTAGGTATCCGGTTAAATTTTCTAAATTACGCCATAGTAAAATATTAGGAACTCTACTAGGTTCTGGTGTTGAGCGATCAACAATTGGCGATATACTTACTGACGGACATAGATGGCAATTCCTCTGTACAAAGGAAATATCTGACTTTTTAAAAATGCAAATTAACTCAATTGGTAAAACAAAAGTTTCACTAATTGAAACAGACTTCTCCGATATTATAATTCCGGAGAACGAATGGAAAGATGAGTCAACGACGCTTTCATCATTTAGAATGGATAACTTAATTTCGGAAGGATTTAATATATCCAGAAGTGATGCTAAAGAATTAGTTAACCACCAAAAGGTGCATCTTAATTGGGCTTTAAACAATCGACCTGATTCGGAAATAACGACACACGATGTTGTTTCAGTTCGAAGATATGGACGAATTCGTTTAAAAAGACAAGAAGGACAAACCAAACGAGGGAAATATAGAGCTATAATTTCTGTATTAAAAAAATAGGTTGGAGGAGAGATAAAAATGGTACTTAGCCCACAAGATATTCATAATAAAGAGTTTTCTGTAAAAATGAGAGGTTACAATATTGATGAGGTAAACGAATTTTTAGACCGTATTATTAAGGACTATCAATTAACTTTATCTGAAAACATCGATATGAAAAACCGTTTGAAACAAGCTGAAGATCAACTAAAATACTTCAACGGTATGAAAGATTCATTGAATCAATCAATTATCATTGCCCAAAATGCTGCGGACAAGGTTAAGGTTGATGCTCAAAATGAAGCAAACAATGTAGCTGAACAATCAAGAAAACAAGCAGATGAAATTTTAAATGATGCTAGTGTAAAGGCTAAAGACATCGTTGAAAACATCTCAAATCAATCTAAATCACTATTAATTGCTAACGACAATCTAAGAAAGACTACTGATGCCTTTAGAGCAAAACTAAAGACACTTTTGGAAAGTCAATTAGAATTAGTTAACAGTTCAGAATGGGATAACATGCTTTCAGGTATCGATGGCAACTTTAACAGGGTTAACGAACAAATTAATAACCTTGACAATTTTAAGGAATCAGTTGTACAATCTGAAAGTAAAGAAATGCCAGCAGATGCAACTATCAAAATTTATCCTGATGGCTCATTCAAATCAATTGAATAATTTTTGAGATAGAGAATAGAAAGCTTAGAATTCGACACAATATAGCGAGCTGACAAATGGTGGAAGGTCAGTTGTAAATCATTCTATGCAGATCACCTCTGGCTAATCTCTTTTAATGTAGTAAATAAAGATGGGATATTATTTTTAATGTCCTAATTTGGGTGGTACCGCGGAAGACTTCGTCCCTTGTGATGAAGTCTTCTTTTTTTATAGTTTGAAAAGGGAGTGTGTGTTATGCGTGTAAAAGATACTTTGAACCTAGGTAAGACCAAGTTTAAGATGCGTGGAAACTTACCTGTTAAGGAAGTTGAAAGACAAAAAGCATGGGAAGACAATCACGTCTACCAAATGAGACAAAAACTAAACGAAGGAAAGCCATCATTTGTTCTTCATGATGGACCTCCATATGCTAATGGTGACATTCATATGGGACATGCTTTAAACAAAATTTCAAAGGACTTTATCGTAAGATACAAGTCAATGAATGGCTTTAGAGCACCTTATGTACCAGGTTGGGATACTCACGGTTTACCAATCGAACAAAAGCTTACTCAAGCTGGATATGACAGAAAGAAAATGGATACTAATGAGTTCAGAAAACTTTGTCATGAATATGCTTTGAAGCAAGTTGATCGTCAAAGAGAAGGTTTCAAACGTTTAGGTGTTACTGGTGAATGGGACAACCCATACTTAACTTTAAAGCCTGAATTTGAAGCTGCTGAAATTCGTGTCTTTGGTAAGATGGCTGAAAAAGGCTTAATTTACCGTGGTAAGAAACCAGTTATCTGGTCATGGTCTTCAGAATCAGCTCTAGCTGAAGCCGAAGTTGAATACCACGACATCGAATCACCTTCAGCTTTCTATGCCGAAAAGGTTGTTGACGGTAAGGGTGTTTTAGACGAAGACAACACATACATGGTTGTATGGACTACTACTCCATGGACCATTCCTGCCTCAATGGGTATCACAATTGATGCCGGATTCGACTACGCTGTTGTTAAACCAGCTAACGATGATCGTAAGTTTGTTTTAGCTGCAGAATTAGTTGAAGAAGATGCTGAACTATTCGGCTGGGAAAACTACGAAATTGTTAAGACCGTTAGAGGTCAAGAACTAGAAGGTGTATTAGCTCAACATCCATTTATGGACAGACAACTATTAACCATGCTAGGTGATTTCGTTACCATCGATACTGGTACTGGTTTAGTTCATACTGCTCCTGGATTTGGGGAAGATGACTACTACGTTGGTAAGTCATACGGCCTAGAAGTCTTCGTTGACGTTGACGCTCAAGGTTACTTAACTAAGGAAGCTGGTCCAGATTTCGAAGGTGTCTTCTACGATGATGCAAATGAAATTTCATTAAACAAGTTAAAAGAAAAGAACTTATTATTGAAGTATCAACCAATCACTCATAGTTACCCATTTGATTGGAGAACTAAGAAGCCAGTTATTTACCGTGCTACTGATCAATGGTTTGCTTCAGTTGATAAGATTAGAGATGACATTCTAAATGCCATCGAAGATGTTCAATTCAAACCTGAATGGGGTAAGAAACGTCTATACAACATGATTAAAGACCGTGGTGATTGGGTAATCTCAAGACAACGTGTTTGGGGTGTTCCACTACCAATCTTCTATGGTGAAGATGGCACTCCTATCATCACTAAAGAAACTACTGACCACGTTGCTGATTTATTCGCAAAACATGGTTCAGATATTTGGTTCGAAAAAGAAGCTAAGGATCTATTACCAGAAGGATTCACTAGTGAACATTCACCAAATGGTAAGTTTACTAAGGAAAACGATATCATGGATGTATGGTTTGATTCAGGTTCATCACACCAAGGTGTTTGTGCTGAACGTGATTACCTAACATACCCTGCAGACCTATACCTAGAAGGTTCTGACCAATACCGTGGATGGTTCAACTCAAGTTTAATTACTAGTGTTGCATTTAGCGGTAAGGCTCCATACAAGCAACTATTATCACAAGGATTCACTCTTGACGGTGAAGGTCACAAGATGAGTAAATCACTTGGTAATACAATTGCTCCTGATGAAGTTATTAAGAAGATGGGTGCAGAAATCGTTCGTCTATGGGTAACTTCTGTAGATACTTCTGCCGATGTTCGTGTATCAATGGAAAACTTTGTTAAGATTTCTGATTCATACAAGAAGATTAGAAATACCATGAGATACATGCTTGCCAACACTTCAGACTTTGATCCTAAGGAAAACAGTGTTGACTTTGCAGACATGAAGTCAGCTGACCAATACATGATGGTTAAGCTAAACAACTTTGTAAAAGATATTAAGGCAGACTATGACAACTTTGACTTCTTAAGTTTAAACCGTCGTCTACTCTCATTCATTAACGCTGATCTTTCAGCTTTCTACCTAGACTTCGCTAAGGATATCCTATACATCTATGCCGAAGATAGTGCAGAAAGAAGATCAATGCAAACAGTACTTTACAATGCAGCTGTTGCAATTACTAAGTTAATCACACCAATTCTTCCACATACTGCCGAAGAAATCTGGCCATTCCTATCTGAAAAAGAAGACTTCGTTCAACTTTCAGAAATGCCAGAACCAATGGACCTACCTGGTGCAGATGAAATTTCATCAAACTGGCACAAGTTCATGGAAGTCAGAGATGACGTCTTGAAGGCATTGGAAGAAGCAAGAAATAACAAACTAATTGGTAAGGCTTCTGAAGCTAAACTATCATTATTTGTAAATGATGAAGTAAAATCATTATTAGATAGCCTACGCACAAACGTTGGTCAAATCTTAATGGTTTCACAATTAGAAGTAAAAGATTTAGCAGATGCTCCAAGTGATGCACAAAGCTTTAATGACGGTGTTTCAATCGTGGTTGAACATGCTGAAGGTGACACTTGTGAACGTTGTCGTCTAATTTCTACAGATGTTGGTTCTGATGCGGATTATCCACAATTCTGTGCACGTTGTGCTAAAATTGTTCGTGATAACTTCCCAGAAACAGCTACTGAAGGATTCGAAGAATAATCGGTAAAAAACTGGGATTATCCCAGTTTTTTATTTTTAAGGAGAAATAATATGATTAAAGGTAAAGTAAATAATTTTAACCCAGATCACGATTTTGGTTTTTTAAAGGGCGAAGACAAGAACAAAGTCTTTTTCCATGGTTCAGCTGTTGAAAACAAGACTAGAAATGAAATTGAAATTGGTCAACAAGTGGAATACCAAATTGCACAAGGCATGAAGGGACCACAAGCTGTTAAAATTCGTGTAATTGATTAGTCAGTCCATTGAAAAAACATTTAAATATATATAGAATGAATGTATAACTAAAAAAGGGCTGATAATATGGATTTAGAGGAAAAGGTACTAGGGGTAGAACCCAAGTATGATGGCGCAATTATCAATGTTGAAAAACAAACTGTTGAATTGCCAAACGGTGAAACATCAACTAGAGATGTTGTTCATCATTCCAATGCCGTTGGTATTTTAGTCTTAACTAAGAACAATAAGATGCTATTGGAAACCCAATGGAGAGCTCCTGTTGCCAAGGCAACAATTGAAATTCCAGCAGGAAAAGTTGATAGTAGAGACCACGGCACAGCGTTGGATACTGTAGTTCGTGAGTTGAATGAAGAAACTAGATACAAGGCTAATAACATCAAACGAATCACCGGATTTTATTCAAGTGTTGGTTTCTGTGATGAATACATGGATCTATACTTGGCAACTGATTTAGAACCAGTTGAAGATGAATTACCAAGAGATCAAGGTGAATACTTGAAAATTAAGGAATACTCACTTGATGAAGCCATGGCAATGATTGAAAGTGGCGAAATCGAGGATGCTAAGACAATTACTGCTATTTATTATTGGAAGTTACATGACAAGATTGGTCTTTAATTGATAAAGGAGCAAGTCCAATATGATAACTAGAAAAGAGTATCAAAATAGTCAAAAAAGAAATAACATTGACGATGATTTTATAAAAAGAGACGAACCGGTTGAAGAACCAGCATTGTCAAGAACCCAACCCGAAGAAAAAATGGGTAAGGCACATGCAATGACTCCAGAGCAAAAGACTAAGCGTTTAGGACGCAGACTTAACTGGGCGATTGTATTATTGATTCTTGCAATCATTGTCGTTTACTTGATATTAATTTACGTCAATCCTTAAGGAGATATTTATGAAATTTGGAATTTTATGCGCAATGGATGAAGAAATTAAATCATTGCTAGATAACTTGGACAACACTAAAAAAGTTGAAATTAAAGAAATTACCTTTTATGAAGGTAGAATTTCAGGACAAGAAGTAGTTCTTGTTCGTTCAGGAATTGGTAAAGTTGAAGCAGGTTTGACTACCGCTCAATTAATTACTAACTTTGATGTTGATATCGTTATTAACTCAGGTTCAGCTGGTGGAATTGGTCAAGGTTTAGCAGTCGGAGATGTTGTTGTTTCAACTGAAACTGCATACCATGATGTTGACGCTAGAGCAGCTGGTTATGAATACGGTCAATTACCAGGTCAACCAGCAAGATTTAAGGCCTCAGAAAAATGGGTAAAAGAAATTACCGAAGCTTCTAAGGAAGTAGGCCTAAATGTTCAAAAGGGCCTAATTGTTACAGGTGATCAATTTGTTGCTGACCAAGCAGTTATTGATAACATCTTAAAGAACTTCCCGGATGCTCTTTCATGTGAAATGGAAGGTGCCGCTGTGGGACAAGTTGCTAACCAATTTGATATTCCATACGTTGTAGTTAGAGCTATGTCAGATAACGCTAACGGTGATGCTGACAGAAGCTTTGACGAATTTATTATTGATGCAGGTAAGAAATCTGCACAAATGTTATTAGACTTATTCGCAAATCAAAAATAGAAGGGGTTTAGGTATACTTGACTGAAATCTACTTAGATAATGCCGCTACTACTCCAATGGATAAAAACGTTTTGAATGATATGTACGATAAGATGCAAAACGTATACGGTAACGCTTCTACCTTGTATAGCATTGGTAGAAAAGCCCACACCGTCCTGGAAGATAGTAGAGACATTATTGCCAACAGTATTAATGCGAAGCCAGACGAAATTATTTTTACAAGTGGTGGTAGTGAAAGTGATAATACCGCAATTCTTCAAACTGCTGAAACAAGAAAGAATTTAGGAAACCATATTATTACTACTGCCATTGAACACGAAGCAGTGTTAAAACCACTTGCTTATCTTGAAGAACAAGGGTTTAAGGTAACTTACCTACCAGTTGATGAAACTGGGGTAATTAGTTTAGACGACTTCAAGAATGCATTAGATGACGATACCATTTTGGTAACCATCATGACTGCTAACAATGAGGTTGGTTCTCACATGCCAATTCACGAAATTGGTGAAATCTTAAAGGACCACCAAGCATGGTTCCATACCGATGCTGTTCAAGCTTATGGTTTGTTAGATATTGATGTAAATGAGGACCACATTGATTTACTATCAACATCTGCTCATAAGATTAATGGTCCTAAGATGACTGGTTTCTTATACAGACGAACTGGGGTAGATTTTCCAAGTTTTGTAAAAGGTGGAGACCAAGAAAAAAAGCGTCGTGCCGGAACAGAAAATATTCCTGCAATCTCCGGATTTGCGACCGCGGTTTCTCAAATTACACCTGAATTAAAGCACGAACTACACGATCGTTATTATGGATTTAAGCACCAAATCATCGATGCCTTAAACGATAATGACATTGATTTCGTTGTTAATGGAACAGTTGAAGATAACCCAGTCCAACACGTGTTTAACATTTGGATTAAGGGAATTGCTTCAGACATTATTTTGGCTAATTTGGACTTGGAAGGAATTGCGATTTCAGCTGGATCAGCATGTACAGCTGGGAACATTGAACCATCACATGTTTTGATGGCGATGTTTGGTAATGATACCAATCGTTCCTCTCAATCAATTCGAATTAGTTTTGGTAAATTCACAACAGAATCAGAAATCGAATCCTTTACAACATCATTAGTAAAGGTAATTAAGAGAATAAAGAAGGTTGACTAATATGGCTTTTGAAACAGCAACTCAATTACAAGGTGATTCTAAAACATACGCAGTTAGTCCTGAAATCAAGAAATTCACACTATCTGACATGGGTTTTGTAAAGACTAATGCTGGTAACTTTCAATTTGAAAGAACATTAGATCCAGAAGATCCTTATAATGGTATCAAACTAAAGATTGTCTTTAAGAGTGATTTAAAATCATTTAAGATGAGTACCATTACTGCAAATGGTTTAAATAAGGTTAATATTTTTACCAACAAAAATGCTGATGCATTAGTTGAACAATTCAATTTCTTAATGGATAACTTTGTGGAAAGAAAAGTTTTCGTGAGAAAATAATTAAAAAGAGGGCTTAATAGCCCTCTTTTTTGCATCTTCATTGCAATTGATACGGTAAATGGGTTATTATACTTTTTATGGAATATACGACCTTCAAATCGTAGATTCTAAGAATCTAAAAGAAATGATGGTGATTTTAAATGGCAGACAATAGTAATACCCGTGTTGTTGTCGGAATGTCAGGTGGGGTGGATTCATCCGTTACCGCCTACCTTTTGAAGCAACAAGGATATGACGTTGTAGGTGTATTTATGAAGAACTGGGACGACACTGATGAAAATGGTGTTTGTACCGCAACAGAAGACTACAAGGACGTAGCCAAAGTTGCTTCAGAAATCGGAATACCTTACTACTCTGTTAATTTTGAAAAAGAATATTGGGATCGCGTTTTCACTTATTTCTTGAATGAATACAAAAAAGGTAGAACTCCAGATCCCGATGTTATTTGTAACAAGGAAATTAAGTTCAGAGCGTTTCTAGACTACGCCTTAGATTTAGGTGCAGACTACATTGCTACTGGTCACTATGCTCGTTTGCAACGTGATGCAGATGGTCACAACCACTTGCTTCGCGGAAGCGATGACAATAAGGACCAAACTTATTTCTTAAGTCAATTATCCGCAGAACAACTAGACCGCGTTATGTTCCCACTAGGTGACATGCCAAAGCCTAAAGTTCGTGAAATTGCAAAAGAAGCTGGTCTAGCCACTGCTGAAAAGAAGGATTCAATGGGAATCTGTTTCATCGGTGAAAAGAACTTCAAGTCATTCTTAAGTAACTACTTACCAGCAACTCCTGGTAAGATGATGACTTTTGATGGTGAAGTAAAGGGTAACCATGATGGACTAATGTATTACACAATTGGTCAACGTAAGGGATTAGGAATCGGTGGAGACGGTAAAGATAACCGCCCATGGTTCGTAGTTGGAAAAGACCTTTCAAAGAACATCTTGTATGTTGGTAAGGGCTATGAAAACAAGCACCTATACGCAGATTACCTAGAAGCTTCAGATATTTTCTGGATTAATGACATTGCTGATCGTGGCAACGACTTCCGTTGTACAGCTCAATTCAGATACCGTCAAAAAGACGTTGGCGTAACTGTTCATCTAAACGATGATGGTAAGTCATTACGTGTTGATTTTGATGATCCTGCAAGAGCCGTTACACCAGGACAAGCTGTTGTATTTTACGATGGTGATGAATGTCTAGGTTCAGCAATTATCGATGCAGCATACCAAGACGATAAAGAATTACAATACATTTAAAACCAAAAGATGCTTATTTATTAAGCATCTTTTTTTATATAAACTTTGAATTTATCCGCATAAATTGAGATAATATAGATAAATCAAAATGAACGAGGGATAAAAGTGAAACTTTACTTTGTAAGACATGGAAAAACTGAATGGAATCTAGAAAGTAGATACCAAGGTGCTGGGGGAGACTCCGAGTTGTTACCAGAAAGCTATAAACAAATGGATCAATTGGGTGATTACCTAAAGAATGTTAAGTTCAGTCACGCATACTCTAGCCCCATTAAACGTGCCCGTGTTACTGCTTTTAGAGTTATCCAACACTTCCACAGAAAACCACAGTTAACTCTATGGAACCGATTTGAAGAGTTTCATTTAGGTAAGATGGAAGGCCAAAAGTTTGACGATGTAAAAAAACAATTTCCAGAAAGTTTTGACAATTTCAGAAATCATCCAGAAAAATACGATGCCGACGAAATTGGTGGAGAGAGTTTTAATGACGTAATTAGCAGAATGCAGTATGCTATTAAACGTGTTGTAAATGAAAACGATAATGAAGACAACGTTATTATTTTCAGCCACGGTGCTGCCCTAAACGCTTTAATCAATTCTCTGTTAGGTGTTGAGATTAAAGATTTAAGAAAACGTGGGGGACTAGCAAATACTAGTACAACCATTTTAGAAACAAACGATGGCGGAAAGTCATTTGAACTAGTAAGTTGGAATAATACTGAATATCTTACAAAGAAAACAGATAAAACTGACGTAATTTAATATGTAGGTGATTAAAATGGATCAAAAGTCTGAAGAAATTAAAGAAAAGCAACAAGCTGTTGAAAAGAAACGCGAAGAACAACAAAAGAAGGCTGATGAAACACTTCATCGCCTAGTTGAAGATATTGATAATCATCCAGATGATTACCGTACCTACTACGACTTAGGAAGTTTTTTGGTTCAATTACATAACTATACCCAAGCCGAAGAATTAATGATGAAAGCACTAGGACTATTTGCCGACAGAAGTAAAAAGGCTAAGGAAACATTGGTATACGGCCTAGGTAACGTTTACTATGCAGCGGGTGAATATGATAAGGCAATTGAACAATTTAACAACCTATCAGACGGTGACATGAAGACAGATGCTTATATCATGTTAGCCCAAAGTTATATGGCTAAAGAAGACTACAAAAAAGCCGTTGTCTTTGCCTTAACCGCACAAGGATTTAGAAGACAAGACCCAGAAATAAACTACCTACTAGCAAGTAGTTTATTAGCACTAGGTAATTTTAGTGAAGCAGCGGAATTCTATGACAAGGTACTACAAGCTAAACCAAAAGATGGTAAGGCTAACTTTGATCGTGGAATTGTCGCAATGGTATTGGAAGAAGACTTTAACCAATATTTCGAAATTGCCAAACGAGAAGATCCTAAGTACTTTGAAAAGGGTCAAAAACGATTAGCAGATATCGAAAAGTTTATTCAAGTAAAAAATGGTAAAAAATAAGGGGAGATAGGCCGTGGCAGAATCAATGAATTTGTTCTCAGTAGACGACAATGACGAACATATTGAAGACAATCAAGAACTATTTATAAAAGGTAAAGTTGCGGCTACTTTCTTTGAAAGTCCCGATAGTTTCTTTAAGGTACTATTGGTAAAAATTTCTGAAACCAACATTTCAGATTGGCATGAAGATGAAATCGTCATCACTGGTAATTTTGCGGATATCGCTGAAGAAAGCGAGTATCAATTTTATGGTGAATTAGTTGATCATCCAAAATATGGTAAACAGTTCAAGTCTGATAATTACCAAAGCACTGTCCCAACTTCAAAAGAAGGACTAGTGGAATACTTATCTGGTGACAATTTCCCAGGGGTTGGTAAACAAACGGCGAAGCGAATGGTTGATGCACTTGGTACTAATCTAATCGCTGACGTATTAGACAATAATTCGTTATTAGATCGAGCGGGCTTATCCGACAAACAAAAATCGACTGTTTTAGAAACATTGAATAAGAACAATGGAATGGAACAAGTGATTATTGGCCTAAACAGTTATGGTTTCGGGAGCAGTCTATCTTCAGCAATTTATAACAAGTACAAGGGCGATACATTAAAGGTCATCCAAGAAAACCCATATAAGTTGGTAGAAGATATTGATGGAGTTGGATTTAAAAAGGCGGATGATATTGCCAAACAAATGGGAATGTCTGCGAACAACCCTGGCAGAATCCGTGCAGGGCTAATTTCTGCCCTTAAGACGCTTTCGTTGAAAAATGGGGATACTTATACCCAAACCGGTCCAATCCTTGATGAAACGCTAAAATTATTGAATAACGGTAATGCTGAATCAGTTAGTGGTGAAGACCTATCAGCTCAATTTTTAGAATTAGCCAAGAATCAAAAGATTGTTGGTGAAGAAGACCGTGTTTATTTAAAGGAATTATATGATGATGAATGGCGTATTGCTGAACACATCAGTCGAATTATCAAGAATCCAGTTGTTAAGAAGTTTGATGACGAAACAATTGATAAAAAGATTCGTTTAATCGAAAAGAAGCTAAATATTAGCTATGATGAATCCCAAACTAATGCATTAAAACAAGCAATCAAGTCACAAATGTTCTTGCTAACTGGTGGACCCGGAACAGGAAAGACCACCATCATCAAGGGAATTATTTACTTATATGCATATCTAAATGATTTATCCTTGGATGTTAACAAGTACAAAGACCGTGAATTTCCAATTCTCTTAGCGGCGCCAACAGGACGAGCAGCGAAGAGAATGCAAGAAACTACTGGTTTACCAGCAAGCACAATTCACCGTTTATTAGGGCTAAATGGTTATGAAGATAGCGATGAAGGAACCCAAGATATCGAAGGTGGATTATTGATTGTCGATGAAATGTCGATGGTTGATACATTCTTGTTTAGAGCATTGGTTCGCGCAATTCCTAATCAAATGAAAGTTGTCTTTGTTGGTGATAAGGATCAATTGCCATCAGTAGGACCTGGTCAGGTCTTTACTGATTTATTGAACTCCAAACGAATCGACAGCATGCAATTGACTACAATTTATAGACAAGACAGCAATTCAACAATCATTCCGTTAGCTCATAGCATTCAACAAGGACAACTACCTGATGACTTTAACGAAAAGCAATCAGATCGTAGTTTCATTCCATGTAATGCCAATCAAATGAGTTCGGTGATTGAACAAATTGTTAAGCGTGCTAAACAAAAGAACTTTAGTGCCACTGACATTCAGGTATTGTCACCAATGTATCGTGGAAATGCTGGGGTTAATCATTTAAACGAAGTGATTCAAGAAATCATGAATCCAAACAATACAGATAACCAGGTTGAATACCGAGGCATTCATTACCGTTTAGGCGATAAAATTTTACAATTAGTAAATAGTCCCGAAGATAATGTTTTCAATGGTGATATCGGCCAAATTATCGATATTGAAAAGGGTAGTAAGCAAAGCTTAGATAAGATTACGGTGGCGTTTGATCAAAGTGAAGTGACTTATCAACGTAAGGATTGGATTCAAATTACCTTGGCATACTGTACAACAATTCATAAAGCACAAGGTAGCGAATTCAAGATGGTTATCTTACCAATCGTTCCGCAATTTACTAAGATGCTAAAGAAGAACTTGTTATACACTGCTATCACTCGTGCTAGTGATACTTTGATTATGATTGGGGACTATAATTCATTCCTATCATGCGCTCAAAGTGAATCTGACAACCGAAACACTAGTTTGATGCAAAGAATTCAATCATTATTGGATGGAGAAGTTAAACCAGTGACAACATCTGTTAATGAACAAAGCAGTGTGGTAAAAGAAGTTGCTGAGGAAAAGAAGGTAGAAACACCTAAGTCTGACTCATCTTCAGATGCTAATCAAGACAGCAATGCTACAACTGACGATGAAGAATCGCCTTTCGATGAAGCAACATTTGATGATAAACCTAAATCATATCGCCTAACCAAGGACATGATTTTATTGAATCAGGTTGATCCAATGATTGGAATGCACGGAATCAAACCATAATTTTTATATCAATTTGGTGTTTTTGTGGTAAAATTTAAGCATTAAAAGAACTCGAGAGGAGCACTTTCATGGTGGAGTCAATGGATAATAAAAATATGAAAATCTTTTCCTTAAGTTCTAACAGACCGTTAGCAGAAAAGATTGCCAATGCTTGTGGACTAAAGCTTGGTGAAGCAACAATTAATCGTTTTAGTGATGGCGAAATTCAAATTAAGATTGATGAAAGTATCCGTGGGGATGCTGTCTACATCATTCAATCACTAAGTGAACCAATCAACGATAATATCATGGAATTATTCATCATGATTGATGCTGTTAGAAGAACTAGTGCTAAATCTATTAATGTGATTATTCCATATTATGGTTACGCTAGACACTCTGCTAAAAAGCGTGAAAGAAAGGCAATTATCGCCAAGTTAATTGCACGTGTATTAGAAAGAGCAGGGATTGACCGTGTGTTAACCCTTGATTTACATGCAGCACAAATTCAAGGATTCTTCAATAAACCGGTTGATAACCTAAAAGCAGATAAATTAATGGCAAAACACATGTTAGCCAATTACGACTTAGATAATGCCGTAGTAGTTTCACCTGATCATGGTGGAGTGGGAAGAGCTAGAGGTTTTGCAGGATTGATTGACGCACCAATTGCAATTATTGATAATAGAGATCCTGAAAATGATGCTCATATTCCAACATTTATCATTGGTGATGTTAAGGATAAGGTCGCAATTGTGGCCGATGACATGATTGATACTGCTTCACGTGCCGTGAAGGCAGCTAATGTTTTAGCTAAGAATGGTGCTTCAGCGGTATACCTTGTTACTACACATGGTATTTTCGCAGGTAATGCCATTCAACGCATTGAAGAATCACCAATCAAAAAAGTGATTGTTTCCGATTCAGTTTACATTAGTGATGAAAAGAAAATTGATAAATTAGACATCGTGTCTGTAGCAGATTTAATGGGTAAGGCAATCTTACGTATTCATAACAACAAATCTGTTGGAAAATTATTTAGATAAGAAGTTCACCCATTACTGGGTGGCTTTTTTGTTTACTTGT
This sequence comes from uncultured Lactobacillus sp., assembly GCA_946481335.1. Taxonomy (GTDB): domain Bacteria; phylum Bacillota; class Bacilli; order Lactobacillales; family Lactobacillaceae; genus Apilactobacillus. The sequence goes on from CAMLMR010000008.1 coordinate 31,506, forward strand.
TTTCTTGCTTTGATGGCTAATAAAATTTAAAATGTAAGTGTAGTATTATGAAAATTGAGGTGCTTAAAATGTATAAAGCTTCAGATGAACGATACGATAACATGAAAATAAGAAGAGCCGGAAATTCCGGTTTACAACTACCTGCATTATCATTTGGAATGTGGCATAGCTTTGGTGACGACGCCAACTTTAAGGATAGTCGCGAAGTAATGCTAAATGCTTTTGATAAGGGAATCTTTAGTTATGATTTAGCAAATAACTACGGACCTGGTTCAGGAGCAGCTGAAAGAATGTTTGGCCAAGTCTACAAGAATGACCTAAAGCCATACCGTGATGAACTAGTTATTACTACTAAGGCTGGTTACCACATGTGGCCTGGACCATATGGTTCATTCTCAGCTAGAAAGACTTTGATTGCCGCATTGGACAGATCACTAGAAAGAATGGGACTAGACTATGTAGATATTTACTACAGTCACCGTTTTGATCCAAATACTAGTTTAGAAGAAACTGCCGAAGCCTTAGACAGTACTGTTAGATCTGGTAAAGCATTATATGTTGGTATTTCTAACTACAATGGTGAACAAACTCGTGAAATCATCAAGTATTTCAAGGAATTACACACACCATTTGTTGTTAACCAAGCATCATATAACATGTTAAACCGTTCTGCAGAAACAGACGGTACCATCGATGCATTAAAAGAAAATAATGATGGTTTAGTTGCATACGGTCCATTAGCTGAAGGAATCCTTACTGATAAATATTTAAACGGATTACCTGATGATTTGAAACTTCACTTCACGAACAGTTTCATGATGGAAAACAAGGAAGAAGTTGTAAAACGTCTAAACCAATTAAATGAATTGGCTAATAACAGAGGACAAACACTAGCTCAAATGAGTTTAGCTTGGTTATTACACGATCCAGTGGTTACAAGTGTTGTTACTGGTGCATCTGATCCTAAGCATTT
>CAMLMR010000009.1 GCA_946481335.1 uncultured Lactobacillus sp.
ATATAACAAATAAAAAACAGATGACAAAACTTTTATAAAAAAGAGGGATATCTAATATATCCCTCTTTTTTATTTTTGACCACGTTCATAAGATGCATCGAAGACCTTAAAGTCATGATCATGTAATTCCTTGGCAGCGTCAGCCAACCAGTTGGTGTTTCTTAGAAGCGCTCTTCCTTCCATGATTAAATCGGCTTGGTTGTTTTGTAGAATGTATTCAGCTAATCCTGCATTGTCTAGCAAACCAACAGTTGAAACATCAATATTTACCGCTTTTTTAAGTTCAGTGGCAAATGGTGTTTGGTACCCGTCATGCACTGGGAAGTTTGGTCCCTTTGGTAATAATCCACCGGTTGAAACATCAATTAGTTTGATGCCAGCTTCTTCTAACCACTTACCGATTTGTTGCCAATCTTCCATAGTATTTTGGAGACCACTATCATCGTAATCGGTTAGTGATAAACGAATCCAGACAGGGCCAACAAAGTTTTCCTTCACAGCATCGATAACTTCAGAAACGATGCGGAAACGGTTTTCTAGGCTACCACCGTATTCGTCTTCACGCTTGTTAGAAACTGCTGATAGGAATTGGTTCAACAAGTATCCGTGGGCACCATGAATTTCAATCATATCTACCCCAGCATCGCTAGCTCGTTTAGCAGCTTGGCCAAATTCTGTAACGATGGTTTTGATATCTTCCTTGCTTAGTTCATCGGGCGTGTTGCTATCTTCACTGAAGGCAATGGCACTTGGTGCAACTGGAACATCTTCGTCGGCAGCCTTTCTACCAGCATGGTTCAATTGAACCCCTACCTTTGAACCTAAGTAATGAAGAGAGTCGACTAATCGACTAAATTCACTAACTTGTTCATCGTTCCATAAACCAAGGTCGTTTTTGCTGATACGACCTCTTGGATCAACGGCAGTTGATTCAGTAATAATCAAACCGGCGCCGCCAATTGCACGCATCCCATAGTGAGCAAAGTGAAATGGTGTCGCGATTCCATTTTCACGGATCACTTCATAGGTACACATTGGTGACATCACTACTCGATTCTTAAGAGATAGTCCACCAACGTTTGCGGGTGCAAGTAATTTTGACATATTCATCTTCCTTTCGCTTACTTAATGTAAGTCATTATACACGCATAAGGATTAAAACAAAAGAAAAAGACATCCATTCGGATGCCTACTTAGTCAATGCTTTCATCGCGTTATTGAAACAATCAAGTGAACAGTTAATTTCGCCCTTAATGATTCTAAACTTACGATCAACATATTCTTGTGTTATTTCACGTTCATCAGTTTCATTTAAATATTCTACTAAATGGTCAATATCTCGAACGACATTGCTGTCTCGATTAGTGCCATCCAGTGCATTAATGATGTGTGAACGCGTTCTTTTTAAGGTTAGTAAATTGTTGTCAATTTCTTCTCTACTCATCGCAATCCACCTCCAAATATTATCCTATTAATTATAATGATGTTTCATCAATTAACAAATATTTAGTTCTTATCGGTTTCAATTGATTTAATATTCTTACGAACTAGGAATAGATTAATTCCGGCTAGAATGGTTGTAGCGATGAACACACCACGGTAACCACCTATTAGAACAACGGCTGAACCAATCATTGGTCCAGTCACATTTCCGGCAGCTTGAAAACTTTGGTTCCAACTAAAGACCTGACTGATTCGATCATGTGGACTGTACTTAGCTAAGATAGCTTGAACCGTAGGCAACAACGCCGCATCGGATATTCCAATTAAGAATCGTAATGTTCCTAATTGCCAGACGTTTTGAACGAATGTCGTTAGGAAGAATATCCCCATTGAAAAGACCAATCCAAATTTCAAGATTTGATGGGAACCAATCTTATCACCCAAACGACCAAAGAATGGTGCAACGGATATCATTGCCACTCCGTTGATGGCTTGAATAATTCCAGCGGTCAACGCAATGTTGGTCGACGTTGGGTCCAATTGTTTAACATACAAACTCAAAATGGGTGAGATTGAGTTATTAGTTGCTTGAATAAATAAGGTTGTTAAAAACATTCCAAACAAGATTTGTTTGGTAGGAATGCCTGATAGAAAATGAGGTTGTTTTTCCCCTTTTTCATGTGGAACTGGTTTGAAGTTTTCATGAACAAAAAAGATACTTAGAATAAATGCTACTAACATTGCCAAACCAGTAATCAAGAAAGTGTAACGATAGCCAAAAGTATCTGCAATTAATCCACCAATCATTGGTCCGATTAAAGTACCAGATACGTTTCCAGTCGCTAATTTTCCTGAAGCATGTCCTACATGACTCTTTGGTGTTTCCGCTGCAACTAACGCATTAGCATTACTAATGAATCCTGAAAAGACCCCTTGTAATAGACGCAATACAATTAATTGCCATGCACTAGTAACCAGACTCATTGCACCAATTACAATGGCCATCCCCAAGGATGCTCTAAGTAACATTGGCTTTCGACCATACTTGTCGGCTAAAATTCCCCACAATGGCGAAACAATCATTTTCACTAGGAAAGGCGCGGCGAACGCCATCCCACTATAGATTGATGTCTGAGTGGCATTGTAATTGCCTAGTTGACCTATAAATAATGCAATGAATGGACTGATACTACTAAATCCGATTCCAGCGACGAATGTTCCAAACCATAAAACGTTTAGGTTCTGTTTCCAATTTATCTCTCGATCACCCAAGGGTGAACTCATCTCCTTATTTTTTGAAATCTTGACACATAATTTAGAATTATAACACTTAAGGTACCTTTCTGTAATTATTAAGTAATTTTTAAGATTTCATCTATATATTTGAGCTAGAAAGAAACTGTGATAATATGTTCTAAATAAAACTTTCATCATGGAGGTAAAAATAATGCAACACACAGAGAGCTACTTTATGCTTTTCTCATACGGTGTATTTCTATTTGGTGCTATTTGTATGGGGATAGGATGGTTCTTCTTTAAGCTTCGCGCGATGTCTAACCAACCAGCTTGGGACGGCATCGGTGGTAAGCTAATAAAGTTTGGTTTATTTATAGTTATAATTGGCGCAATCTTAGTAGGATTGGCTGTATATTTATTAGGAAGTAGATAGGTAAATAATATGAAAAAAACATTTAAAATGATTGCAGCAGCTGCTTTAATTGGTTCTGTATTAGCTTCTTCTGGTTCCGTTGTAACTACTCATGCTAGTTCTACTAAAAAGGAATCAGCATTAATAAAAAAATTTAAGCAACAAACTACTGATGACGCAATTATTGCAACCAAAAAGTCAATCAGTAAATTAACTACTGCTGATTTGAATAACTTCATTCCTACTCAAGCAATGAAGGTTTCAGGTAATGAGGTTACTGATCCTGGTTCTGATGCAAATTTTGTCACTAAAATTAACTACAAAGCAGCTAAAAACCCTAAAAATGTTATTAAGCTACCTAAAGGTTATACGAATGCTTCTTTAAAGAAAGCTGCTAGTGAAAAATCGATTGGTAATTATAAATTACAAGTAAAAATGGGTAAGATTGGTCTAAATGGTCTAACAATAAACTCATTTACTCCAAGTAAAAAGGATCTAAGTCGTAATGTTAATCTAAACAAGATGACTTACAGTCAAAGAAAAGAACTTACTAAATTCGCACTTAGTGTATTAAATCCTGCTATTAAACAAGCCAAGGGAATTCAATACAAGTCTTCTAAAAATACTATTGCAGTCGCCCAAACGTTCGCTAACGTTTACAGTAAAGACAACTGGAACAATACTGGCAAGAAAACTGGTCACGATTTAAGAACTAAAACAGTAGCATCAAAAAAATATAAAATTTCTGATGTTGCTGAAGAAAACTATAGTGACAACCCATCATTTGCTTTGACAAGTACTAAGATTAAAAAGCGCGTAGTTACAATGGCTGCTTTAAAACATGCAGTGTACAATTCAATTGCACTTCAATTATTTGAGGATGGACCATCATATTGGGGACATGCAACTGCCTTAATGAACTTGGACATTCACAAAAAATATCAACCAAATTATTTTGCTGTTTCATTTGATAAGTTTGGTGGAATTCATTTTGTGATGGTTCCACATAATAAATTAGTTAACAAGAAATATAATCCAGGAGCACTCGTATAGTGTAAAATGGAGGTAAATAAAAAGCTCACATTCATTTGTGGGCTTTTTTATCCTAAATAGGTAAGGATGATATATATGTACTTTTCAATTTTGACATTAATAATTAGCATTGGACTACTATGTCTGTCTTTCTACAGAAACAAGGCATCCTTTTGGAATGGATTTTTATTTTTAATATCATTATTTTCACTAACTGGAAATGTTATGTTCTTCTCTCTAATTAGTAGTAGTAAAATATTACATTCTATTTTCTTAGTAATGACAATATTGATAGTTGTCTTATTATCATTAATATATGCCCTACATGCGATTCTATTAATATGGAATGGAATAATTGTTTGGAGAAGAGAAAGCCACTCATTAGCGAACCTATTAACACTAATCATTGGTGTTTTCATGTTAATCTATCCGATATTGAGTTTCCTTTTCTTTAGAAAAATCATTCCCAAGCCTTATAATTTAATGCTTGAGCATTTCACTGAGTTGGGGGCATTCTACATGATTAGTGTATTCTTAATTTTCTCCCTTTCAGTATGGATTTGTAATTTCTATCGTCCAAAGTACAATAAGGACTTTATCATTGTACTGGGAGCCGGACTACTAAATGGAAATGAAGTATCACCTTTACTTGCTTCTAGAATTGAGGTAGCAATTGATTTTTATCAAAAGCAATCCGATTCTTCTAACAAACATCCACTAATCATATGTTCTGGTGGTCAAGGTGGTGACGAAAAGATTCCTGAAGGTGTTGCTATGCGTGATTACGTCATTCAAAAAGGTGTTAATCCTGATGATGTCATCGCTGAAGACAAATCTGTAAATACCATTCAAAACTTCGCCTTCTCCAAAAAAATCGTCGATCGTTACGATTTAGATCCAAATAACGGAATCTTTGTTTCCAATAACTACCACATCTATCGTGCCACCGCATATGCTAAAAATGCTGGTATGATCATCAGCGGAATTGGTTCTAAGACCAGTGGATTCTTCCTACCAAATGCGATTATCCGTGAATTTATTGCTATCTTAATGAGACATAAAGTCGCCAACTTATTAGTCGTGCTATTATTCGTCGTAATTGCGGTTATTCAAAATATATAAATAAAAAAGCATCGAAATATCGATGCTTTTTTATTTGACCACATAAGCCACTACACAGCCCAGTAGAATAATTCCCACGATTACCATTGCGGTCACAACTAATTTATCTTGTTTCATAATATTACCCCTTTTGTAACCATAGTTTAACATTTATCATATATTATTACTGCTATACTATTACCAATAAAGAAGGTGTATCAATGAAAAAATTTTTTATTTTATTAACCCTTGTTTCTACCTTTGCAGTATCAACAAACGGTTACCAAACCTTAGCTAAATCCAAAAATACTAAACCATATATTTATCGAGTGTCTGATGAAAATAACCATGGCGTTGGGATAATTAATTCAAAGCACTATGAATACTTATACAATGATTTAACATTTACTAAATATACAAAACGCCTATACAAATTACAGGATCAGCGTGTCACTGTTGGGACTAGTTACCACGTTCAAAAATATAAAAATGGTAAAAAGTTTCAAGCCATATATCAGGCGATATACCAAAATCATCAATTAATTGGTTATGCTTGGCATGGAGCCATTCAATTAAATAAAACTGCATCTTTTAATCATCAAATGGCAATCAATACAATTAATGTTATAAATATCGCAAGAGATTATAATGGATTGGCACCACTTCAACAAGATTTTGACTTGGAAATGGATGCTAACCAAAAGATTACATCCATTGAAAATATTCCAGTTCCTGCTAGTACTGCTAACGTTACTTATTGGCAATTCAGCAGTGAAGACTCTTATCGTGGAACGTCATTAAGCTGGATCCTATATTCTGAAATATCTGATAGCTCAGATTCAAACTACACTAAGCTATTAACTGACGGTAACATCACTAAAATCGGTGTTTCCGCAAAGAATACAACCATTCTAAATGGTAAAACTAATAAATCAAATAACTACTACGTCGTAATTGAAACTAAATAAAAAAGCGTTGCTATAAAGCAATGCTTTTTTATTTTTTTATATCATCTAAATAGCTGTTAGTTAACTTCTTCATAGTATCTTCCCAATTATAGTTAGTACTATTACAAATTGCATTAATGAAATTTAACTGTTCTTCTTCAATTTTTTCGATTAATTTTCGTCCATCATCCGTTAAATACACGACTTTTTTTCTCTTATCTGATTTAGCTGGACCAGTATAAACCAAATTGCGTTCTCGCAAATCTCGGCACGCAACATTTAGCGCTTGTTTGGAAATATCTAAAATTTGCAATAACTGTTTGATAGTAATCTCATCGATAGTATCGATTGAGAATAACATTTTTTGTTGATTTGAAGTTAGGTTATACTTTGATAAATCGACGATACGATTAATTTCTTGGTACGCAAAGTAAAAGACCATTAATTTCTTTTTATCGATCATTTTATTCTCCTTTAGGTCAATTAAGTTGACCTTATATAGAATAGTGCTATTATTATAGAAAAGGTCAATCAGATTGACCTAAAATATTATTTACTATTCTAGAGTATCAGAATTCATTCAATCTGTCAGAATTATTTATCATATTTGAGGTGACATTATGGATAAACAAACTACCGGATCAAAAGCTTTAATTCAAAGCATGATCAATCAAAATATTAAATATGTTTTCGGAATTCCTGGTGCAAAAGTAGACCAGCTATTCGAAGACCTACAAGATTTCGAGGACAAAAGAACCCCTAAACTAATCGTGACTCGTCACGAACAAAATGCAGCATTTATTGCAGCTGCGATTGGCCGTTTAACCGGTGAACCAGGAGTCGTTGCAGTTACTTCAGGTCCAGGGGTTTCTAATCTGGCTACCGGATTAATCACCGCTACATCCGAAGGTGATCCAGTGATTGCAATTGGAGGTCAAGTAAAACGTGATGATTTATTACGCCTTACCCATCAAAGCATCAATTCAGCCGACCTATTAAAAAGTGCTGCTAAATCTAGTGTGGAAGTTCAAGATGCTAATAACATTTCAGAAACATTCTCAAATGCTTATATCACCGCCCAATCACCTAAAAAGGGTGCTACTTTCATCTCAGTCCCACAAGACGTTTTAGGTGATGAAGTATCTCGTCCAGTAATCGAAAAACTACCTAAGATTACTAATGGTAGCGTTGATAAGACACGCATGAAGGAAATCGCTCATTTAATTGAAAATTCAAAACAACCAGTAATTTTAGCAGGTATGCGTGCATCTACTCCTGAAGTAAGTGCATCATTGCATCAATTGCTACATAAGTTCTCAATTCCCGTTGTAGAAACCTACCAAGGTGCCGGTGTCATTTCAAAGGAATTAGTTAACAACTACTACGGTCGTGTCAGTCTGTTTGATAACCAAATTGGAGATACCATCTTAAAAAACAGTGATTTAGTGATTGCAGTTGGATACGATCCAGTCGAATATGAAGCCAGAAACTGGAATCAAGAGCACACCCAAGTAATCAATATCGATACCGTTTCACCAGAAATTACTGCTGAATACCAACCAAGTATCATCGTTAATGCAGATATCGCCGAAAGTATCGATGTCTTAACTGAAAACATCGATGATTCAATGGAACTTTCAAAGGAAGTTACCGACCATTTACACAAGCTACGTGAGCACTTCACTGAAACAATCGAAGAAGTCCATGAAACTACTGAAAATGGTTTGCATCCTATCTCAGTAATTCAATCACTACAAAAATTTGTGAATGAAGATACCATCGTAACTGTTGATATTGGTAGTCACTACATTTGGATGGGTCGCTACTTCAAAACTTACAAACCAAGACATCTACTATTTAGTAACGGTATGCAAACCCTTGGGGTATCTCTTCCATGGGCAATCGGTGCCGCACTAACCCATCCGGATGAACCGGTTATTTCAATCTCTGGTGATGGAGGGTTCCTATTCTCTGGACAGGAATTAGAAACTGCCGTCCGTCTAAAACTAAACATCATTCAATTGATATGGGTAGATGGGTACTACGACATGGTTAAGTTCCAAGAAGTTGCCAAGTATGGTCATGATGCCGGAGTTAAATTCGGTTATGTTGACTATGTCAAATACGCAGAAAGTTTTGGTGCTTACGGAATTCGTGCCAACAGCGTTGAAGACTTAAACAACGCCTTAAACCGTGCAAAAGACATTAACGGTCCCGTTATTATCGAAATCCCTGTTGATTACAAAGACAATATTGAACTAAAGACCAAGTTAATTCCTAACGAATTAAACTAAATAAAAAGAGCTAGATAAATCTAGCTCTTTTTTATTCTTCTTTACTTGGTAGAATGGATAAAACAATATCCGATAATATTAATAATACATCGATTACTTGTATATACCACGGTAGATGTTTAACTGTATAAACAAGAATTGACGGTACAATAAATGTGATAATAACCCAATATGGGCTTATTCCGATATCGCGAAATCGCCTCACATATTGGGAAATATTAGGAATCACCGTTAGAACCGAAAAAATAAGATAAACTACTATTCCAACTTTAATATCAATTTTTTCGATTCCAGAAATAACTCCTGTGATAAGTGTTAATCCCAGAAAACTCCACCAAAATTCAGATCTAGTGCTGCGACCCTTAAAGTCAAAGTATCGCATCCAATACATTGAAAAGCCTTCAATAAAATTTAGCATCTTACCTCATCCAAAATTTAGTTTTTTGTTATTTAATGTTACATTACAAGTTTATTGTATCAAATATATGTTGATTTCAACACAAAAAAAGAGCGTTAACCGCCCTTTTTTATTATTTTCTATCCTTACTTGGCATTACCAAGATAACAAAGTTGATAATTGCAATAATCAAAATTACTGCTTGAACCCATGTATGCTTATCATAGAAAGTAGAACCTTCTATGATAAATGGAACACCATAAGTGATTAATAGTAACCATGGTGTGACCCCAGCATCACGATAACGACGGAAATGAAGTGATATTGTTGGAATAATTGCTGCAATGTAGTAGACAACCGCAACGATAAGACCAATAATAGCAGCAATACCTACTTCTTTTGGTCCATGACCAGTTACGATACCAGTAACCAATGCAACACCACCAAAAGCGACAATAAATACTAAACTGATTAGTGAGTTAATTAGGAAAACCCACCAAAACTCAGATCTAGTACTTACACCTTTGAAATTAAAATATTTTTTCCAAAATTGTTTATATGCTTTAATCATAATTAATATTTCCCCTTTTTTCTTTTTCTAAGTACATATTAATTAAATATAAAAGAAAAATCAATTTAAGAAATCATTAAGAATGAAATTTATAACACTAATGTAATTATAACAATGTTATAATTACTGTCATACAATACATAGGAGGATTTTATATGAATAACGTTAGTCTTTTAGAACAACAAGTTTTTGCTGCTCGTAAGAAATTATCTACTCAAGAACAATTAATGGTAAATGAATATGTTGATAACAATTCTGTTAGCCCTGTTGCTGCATGGCTACTTTGGGTATTTCTAGGTCAAGTTGGTGCGCATCGTTTCTTATTCAAGAAGCCATACGCAGCATTAATGTTAACTCTAGAAATCATCGGATGGATTACTGCTATTATTTTAATTGGATTCGGTTTCTTATTTGCCGTTTGGATTTGGTGGATTGTTGATGCTTTCTCAATTCAATCATGGTTAAAGGAAAGTCGTCTACAAGCTGCATATAATGGAATTATGCAAGTAACTGGTAAATCAGTTGAACAATTAAGTGGTATCAACTACACTTCATTTGATGGTGGTGCATTTGTAAATTACAACAACCAACCGCAACAACCTCAACAACAAAACAACTTCGATCCTAACACTGGTGAACCAATCAACCAACAACCATCTTCAGCAAATGTTGAACCACAACAAACTAGCGACACTTCTGCTAGTCAATCAATCAACACTACTGATGGTGATGACACTAACTTTAGCAAGCCAAACGAATAAAGTCTTGAAAAGCTTCCGAATTTTTGGAGGCTTTTTTTGTTGCATTATTTTTTCGAACCTGTTATCTTATATGTAACATGTTAATTATAAAGTAACACCTAGAAAGGTTGATAAAATTATGAAATATGCAATTAGTGCTGTTACCGGTAACTTCGGTAAAGAAGCCATCAAAGTTTTAATGAAGAATGTTCACAGAACAGACATCGTCGCATTGGCAAGAAACGTTGAAAAGGCTGAAAAGCAATTACCTGCTGGTCTAGACGTTCGTCCATTTGACTACGGTAATCCAGACCAAATGGCAGAATCACTACAAGGCATCGACAAATTATTATTTGTGTCATCACAACCAAGTCCTGTCCTACCTCGTATGACTCAACACCAAAACGTTATTGATGCTGCTAAGAATGCTGGCGTTGAATTTATCGTATACACTAGTTTCCCTCATGCAGAAACTGCCGATAACTTCCTATCACACGATCACACTAAGACAGAAGCTGCTATTAAGGAAAGTGGCATTGCTCACTCATTTGTTCGTAACAACTGGTACTTAGAAAACGAAGTAACTGTGCTAAAACCTGCTAGTGAAGGTCAACCATTCGTATACGGTGCCGGTGACGGCCACGTTGGTTGGGCGCTTGAATCAGAATATGCTGAAGGTGCTGTTCGTGTTCTATTAAGCAAATCACCAAAAGAAATTTACGAATTTGCTGGTCCAAGTCGTACTTATGCTGATTTAGCTGAAGCTTTAAAGAAAGCTACTGGCAAAGACTTCCCTGTAATTTCTGCATCTGCTGAAGATTACAAAAATGGTCTAAAGGAAGCTGGCTTAGACGACGCAACAGTTGGTATCGTTTCAGACATCCAAGCATTGATTGCTGATGGTCAATTAGACGAAGAAACTAATGACTTAACTGCAGTAATTAGCCACTCACTTACACCAATCGAAGACGCTATTAAGAAGGTTATTAAGTAATGAAGTACTCACACCGTTTAAGTGACGCTGTTCATATTTTGACTTACATCGGTGCCTCAGAAATTGTTGAAGATGATCTATCAAGCCGTGCTATTGCTGGAAGTATTAATTCCAATCCCAGCCTAGTGCGTCGATTAATGTCATCACTTAAAAACGCCGGATTAATCACCAGCGAACCCGGCCGTGCCGCCGTTTCATTAAGTAAACCAACTTCTGACATCACCCTATTAGATGTGTACAAAGCCATTGAAGAACCTGATTTGTTTCACGTGGATGAAGAAACCAATCAAAGTTGTCCAATCGGTGCCAATATTCAATCAGCGCTACACAAAGCATATGATGAAGTTCAAAAGCAAGCCGAAGACGAAATGGATAAGATTACCCTATCAGACATCGTTAGTGATGTCGTTGAAGGCAATAAAAAAGCACTATCCTAATGGATAGCGCTTTTTTTATGTACTTTATTTAACCATCGATTAAATCAAGCACCCTTATGGTATTAAGCTAATGCTGCACCGAATAGAACAGTTACAATGAATAAGATGAAGATAATACCAATGAATGAAATGATAGTACCTGCAATTGCAAGACCCTTAGGTTGCTTGAATAAACCAATAATTGAGAAGATGGCACCTAGTAGCCATACGATAAAATCAAGAACTGGAATCCATGAAGTAACCAATAAAGCGATTAAGGCTAAAATGAAACCTGCTGTACCAATACCATTACTCTTAGCTTGGTTGATGTAAACTGATTGGGTACCACCGTTTGGTTGACCATTTTGTTGTTGAAAATTTGGTTGTTGGTTATTTGAACCGTTATCCATTATGAGAATCCCCCTAAATTAAGATAAAAATAATCATATCTAATCTTCTTATAATTATTTATTAACTTTATGATACCCAACAAAAAGCGTAAGGTCAATTTTTGCTTATACCATTCTTATATCTAAGTTATATTACATATAACTTAGATATAAATATTCACAAATAAATTCCATTAAAAATGTTATGAAAAAAGGATGATTAACTAATCATCCTTTTTGTTTTGTAAATTATCTTCAATATTTTTCTCACGTTGTGAGGCTTCGATTCGAATCAACATTTCCATTTGTAGTTGGTTTAATTGACTTTGGTGCTTGTTGTACTTAGTTTGTAAATCCACTTTAGCGTGTAATAGCTTCAATTCTTCCTCAGAACGAAGGTTAACATGATAGTCGTTACGACGGTCTAGGTCGTCTTTTTCACCGGCACGGTTTTGACTCATCATGATGATGGGTGCTTGAATGGCTGAAATACATGAAAGTGCTAAATTCAATAGAATAAATGGATATGGATCAAAATGCCAACCAAATAGTTGCATGACGTTGATAATCATCCAACCGACTAAAAAGACAACAAATGAGATTACGAATCCCCATGAACCACCAACTTTAGCCACCTTATCGGCTAGTCGTTTACCAAATGTGTAGTTTTCTTGAAGAGCCTTATCGGCATCAATCACTTTGAAGTCTTCATTGTTAATCTTTTGGGTTAAACGGCGGTCAATTTTGTTGAATGCCGCTTCGTCTTTTCGCATTACTTTTTTTATATCAGCATATTGTTGTGCGTAATTTTCCATCATTTCAACTCCCTAACTATGTATAAACAAAAGTCTATACTTTATTACCTAGATATACAAAGATAAAAACTCGCAGCAAAAAAGCCATGGTCAAAGCCATGACTTTTTCTTTATCTAAACGCTTTATCACCAATGTCGGTTCTAAAAGCATAATCGTTTGAATCAACATTATTCTTAATCGCTTGATTAACGTTATTTTGAGCAATCTTTAAGTCTTCGTCCGCAGAAATTACCATCATGATGCGTCCACCGGAACTGACTAATTGTTCATCCTGTTCGTCGACTCCTGCATAAGCTAATGCAAGATTACTGTCGTTAAATTGAGGAAGCTGAAGACCGTTTTTATGGTTTCCAGGATAACCCTTGGCAGCTAAAACATTACCTAGATAATAACGTTTAGTTTGCCATTCAACCTTTTGGTCTCGATGATTCATCAAGTTGACAATCACTTCCCCCAAATCACTTTGCAACTGTGGCAAGATGACTTGAGTTTCTGGATCACCCATTCGAACGTTGAACTCGATTACTTTGACACCGTCTTTGGTCAGGATTAATCCAGCGTATAGAAAACCTTGGAACAAAATGCCTCGTTTGTGCATTTCATCCAACACGGGTCTAATCACCTTCACTAATCCTTCGTTTAAGACGTCATCCCCAAATTGAGGAAGTGGACTATACGCCCCCATCCCACCGGTGTTTGGCCCCTTATCGCCATCGTAGATACGTTTGTGGTCTTGAGCCAGTGGCATGGTTATCACATCAGTTCCGTTTACCATCACAATCATCGAGAACTCTTGACCATCAAGATATTCTTCAATCAGAATTTCTTGGTTGGCATCGTTAGCATAGATGGAATCTAGAGTTTCTCTAGCTTCTGCTAAGCTCTTAATGATAAAGACACCTTTTCCGGCAGCTAAACCATTTAGTTTCACGACGATGGGAAAATCATGTTGTTCCATGTAAGCAAATGCTTCATCATGATTACTAAAGGTCGCATAAGAAGCGGTTGGAACGTTAGCTGATTGCATTACTTCCTTGGCAAACTCCTTGGAGCTTTCCAACTGTGCAGCTTGTTGATTAGGTCCAAACACTTTCAAGTTAGCGTCGTTAAAACGATCAACAATGCCATCGCTAAGTGGCTTTTCAGGACCAACTACTGTCCAATCAATCTGATTATTCAAAGCAAATTCAACTAATGTATCAAAATCTAATTCATCAATATCAACAGTCTCAACTCTTTCAAGGACATTCATCATTGGATTGCCTGGAGCTACAAAAACTTCTCGATTGACGTTTTTTGCTAAACTTTGGGCCATCGCATATTCACGACCACCTGAACCAATCAGTAACCATTTTTCCATCTTCATCGTAACCTCACTCTAGTGTTTGAAATGACGGTTGCCACTAAATACAAGGGCAATTCCTAATTCGTCAGCTTTATCAATTGAATCTTGATCACGGATACTTCCACCAGGTTCTACAATTGCGGTAATACCGTGTTTGGCAGCAAATTCAACACAGTCATCCATTGGGAAGTAAGCATCTGAACCTAGTACTGCGTTTGCGTAGTCAGATTTTGTTTCGGCCTTCTTGATAGCAATCTTGGTTGAGTCGATACGGTTAGGTTGACCTGAACCAACCCCTAGTGTTTGGTGGTCGGTAGTAACCACAATCGCATTACTCTTAACGTGTTTTACGGCGTTTTGGGCAAATGCTAAAGCCTTCATTTGTTTTTCAGTTGGTTGTTTCTTTGAGACAACCTTGTATTCAGTTGGTTCTTCATGAAGTAAGTCACGTTCTTGAACTAACATGCCACCTAGAACGGAAACTAAATCCTTCTTATCTGGGTTAATCTTATCAAAATCAACAGTTAGTAGACGAATATTTTTCTTCTTAGCCAATACATCGTAGGCTTCGTCGGTAAATGAAGGAGCAATTACGATTTCTAAGAAGATGGCGTGCATCTTTTCAGCAGTAGCTAAATCAACTTCGCGGTTCAAAGCAATGATTCCACCAAAGATTGAAGTAGAATCTGATTCATAAGCTAAGTTCCAAGCAGTTAATAGGTCGTCGGCAGTTCCAATACCACATGGGTTCATGTGCTTCAATGCTACTACTGTAGCTTGATCTGGGAATTCCGCAACGATACGAAGTGCGGCATCGGCATCCCTTACGTTGTTGTATGATAGCTTCTTACCATGTAGTTGTTTGGCATTAGCTAATGAGTATGTTTCAGGAATTGGTTCCTTGTAATAAGCAGCCTTTTGGTGACTGTTTTCACCGTAACGCATTGCTTCTACCTTTTCATATGTGAAAGTTAGCTTTTCTGGGAATTCTTCTTTGGTTAGGTAGTTGGCGATTAATGCGTCGTAAGCTGCTGTATGTCTAAATACCTTCGCAGCTAAACCACTTCTGTATTCAGCGTCGATTTCGTTGGCATCGTATCTTGAGATGTAGTCGTCATAATCAGCTACATCGGTAATTACGATAACGTCTTGGCTGTTTTTAGCAGCGGCTCTAAGCATTGAAGGACCACCGATATCAATATTTTCAATTGCATCGGCATATGTAACGTCCGGATTTTCAATTGTTTCCTTAAATGGGTATAGGTTCACGCAGACTAGATCGATTAGACCAATGTTTTGTTCCTTTAGTTGTTGCATGTGTTCTTCATTGTCGCGACGAGCTAGAATTCCAGCGTGAATGCGTGGGTGCAAAGTCTTAACACGACCATCTAGCATTTCTGAAAAATTAGTAATTTCTTCAACGGCAATCGCGTCGACACCGTTGTCTAATAATGTCTTCAATGTTCCACCGGTTGAGACAATATCGTAATCACGTTGTTCTAGTTGTTTGGCAAATTCAACAATTCCATTCTTATCTGAGACACTTAACAATGCTAACTTTTTCAATTTAAATAACTCCCTTTTCAATTAATTGTAAAATCGTGCGTGGGTACAACTGATGTTCAACATCATGAATTCGATTTTCCAAATCCGCTAACGAATCACCTTCTTTTCGATAAACTTCTTCTTGAGCAATAATCTGACCGGAGTCAATCCCCGAATCCACAAAGTGAATTGTGACTCCCGTCTTATCGACGCCAGCGTTATAGGCATCTAAAATGCCCTGCTTGCCTGGAAAACTCGGCAACAACGCTGGATGAATGTTGATAATCTTGTTGGGATAAGCATTTAGTAACGTTTCCCCTACAATGCGCATGTAACCAGCTAAAATGATAACTTCAACGCCTTTTTGCTTTAGTTCTTCTAAGATGCGGCCCTCACGAACCGCTCTTTTTTCACCCTTATGCAGTTCAGCAATCAAGACATCCACGTTTTTTCGTTCAGCTCTTTGGACTACAAACGCGTCATGGTGATCACATACCAATAGCTTAATATCGATTGGTAAATTGGCTTCTGCAATCGCGTCGAAGTTAGTGCCATTTCCCGATGCAAAGATTGCGACGGGCAGTTTAGTTGATTTCAACTGCTTGTTGCTCACGTTTTACCACCTCACCAATCTCAAAATATTCTAGGCCATTATCGGAAAGGTAGTTGGTTACTGCTTGAACGTATTCTTCAGGAGCAACTAACACCATTCCGATTCCTTGGTTAAACACAAGATCCATATCGCTTTGGTCCAAGTTACCCCAATCTTTCAGACACTTGAAGATGTTTGGGACCGTCCATGATGAACGGTCAATCTTGGCAGTTAAGTCGTTTGGAATTACTCGAGATAGGTTTTCAGCAATTCCACCACCGGTAATGTTGGCAATCGCATGAATGGCTCCTGATTCGATAATTCCTTTGACGTAGTGGTAATACAAACGAGTCGGGGTTAGTAACTCATCAATCAGTGGTTGTGATAAACCTTGGTATGTGGCGTCTAGGTCAAGTTCTGCATCCTTGATAATCTTTCTGACCAATGAATAACCGTTGGAATGAATACCGGATGATTTCAAACCAATTAGTTTGTCACCCTCTTTGACGTTTTGTGCACCTAGCAAACGTTTCTTGTCGGCGATTCCGACCGCAAAGCCACTCAAGTCATAATCATCTTGTTTGTAGATTCCAGGCATTTCAGCCATTTCGCCACCAATTAGTGAAAGACCAGCTTGTTTGCATCCCATCACAACACCAGAAACGATTTCCTTTACTTCTTCTGGAAGTAACTTACCAATTCCGATGTAGTCTAGGAAAAATAGTGGTTTCGCACCTTGAGCTAGAATGTCGTTGGCACACATTGCGACTAAATCAATACCGATAGTGGTATGACGTTTAGCTTGAATGGCCAACATTAACTTAGTGCCGACACCATCGGTTCCAGAAATTAGGACCGGGTCGTCGTACTTAGCAAAATGTGATTGAAGTGAATACATTGCGCCGAATCCACCCAGACCGTCGACAACGCTTTGATCATAAGTAGAAGCAACCATATCTTTGATTGACTTTACCGCTCTTTCGCCGCTTTCAACATCGACACCAGCTTCTTTATATTGATTAGCCATTCACTTCATCCTCCTCGTATAGGTGTAGTCTCTTTGCTTCTGCATCGTATGTTTCTTGGTAGTCATACAATGGAGTTGGATACTTACCGTCAAAGTAAGCTGTACATAGACCGTGATATTGGTTATCACAATCTAAACCAATTGCTTCGATTAAACCTTCAACACTTAGGTACTTCAATGAATCTGCTTCGATGATTTCCTTAATTTCTTCAATACTGTGGTTGGCACCAATTAGTTCGCTTGGTTTTTGAATATCAATCCCGTAGAAACATGGGTATTTCAAGTCAGGAGAAGCGATTCGCACGTGAACTGATTTAGCACCAGCATCCTTTAACATTTTGACGATAAAACGACTGGTAGTTCCTCGAACGATTGAATCATCAACTAGGATGACGTCCTTATCCTTAATCACTGATTTAACCACGGAAAGTTTCATAGAAACCCCACGTTCACGACGTTCTTGCGTTGGTTCAATGAAAGTTCTGGCAACGTATTGGTTCTTAATCAATCCCATTTCGTATGGAATACCACTTTCAATTGCGTATCCCATCGCTGCGGATAGTGATGAGTTAGGTACTCCGATTACGACATCAGCCTTGGTAGGATTTTCACGGGCGACCAAAGCACCCATGCGTTTTCTCGCTTCATGAACTGAAACACCATGAATAACTGAGTCAGGACGAGCAAAATAGACATATTCCATTGAACAAATTGTTAGTTCAGTATCTTCGGTAAAGTGGTCAATCTTGATTCCAGAGTCATCAACGATAATCACTTCACCAGGTTGAACATCCCTTACATATTCGGCTTGAACTTGATCTAGCGCACAGGTTTCACTACAGATAACGACTGCGCCGTCTTTTCTTCTGCCGATAACCAATGGACGTAATCCGTTCGGGTCACAGACAGCATACATTGCGTCGGGGCTAAGTAATACGTAGGCGAAACCACCGTGCATTTGGTTGGCGGCTTCCTTGATACGACCTAAGAATGTGTCTTGGTTACTGATTTCAATCAAGTCACCGAAGATTTCGCTATCAGAGTCTGATTGGAAGATGGTTCCAGTTTTTCTAAGCATTTCTTTTAGAGTGTCGGCATTAGTTAGGTTCCCGTTGTGTGATAGAGCGAAGTGGGTTTCGGTGTTTTCAAACATGAAAGGTTGAACATTATTGATAGTATGGCTTCCAGCTGTAGCGTATCGAATGTGACCTAGTGCTGCATTCCCATGTAGTCGATCAAAGGCATGCGGGTCATCAAAAATAGCGCCGAGTAAACCTTGTCCGCGATATCGGTTTAATCGTTTATTTGCATCGATAGCTAGAATTCCAGCGCCTTCTTGCCCACGATGTTGCAAGGCGTGAAGACCACTGTAAGCAACCTTGGCGGCTGGACCTTCAACGCCCCAGACACCAAAGACACCACATTCATCGTTTAAGCTTTTGACTTCATTTGGCATGATAAACTTTCCTTCCAGATGGTTTTTAGTGCAGTCATGTCTTCAACATATCTACCATCCTGTAGTTGTAAGTTGATTTGTTGACTGTCATCAGTGACACCAATCAAGTGAGCCTTCTTACCAGCTAGTCTTTCGAAGGCATCCTTGTCTTCTTGGCTAACTGAGACCACGTATCTTGATTGCGTTTCTGAGAATAGTTGTGCTTTCGTAATATCGATTTCACCCTTTAGACCAAGGTCGTTTTGGAATAGTGATTCTAGGATTGAAACGATAATTCCACCTTCACTAACATCATGAGCTGATTCGATTAGGTGATTATGAATTAAATCTAGTATCAAACGTTGGTTGCTAAATTCTTCTTCTAGGTCAAAGCGAATCTTTCCTGAAATGTTTCCTTCTAGATTTTTTTGAATTTCTGATCCGGCGAAATCATCAAATGTATCACCAATCACGTAGACTAATTCGCCAGCTTCTTTGATGTCTGATCTGGTAATGTATTGGTTATCTTCGATTAGACCAACCATTCCAATCATTGGAGTTGGGTAAATTGCCTTGTTATCAGTTTCGTTGTATAGCGAAACATTTCCGGCGATGACAGGTGTATCGAATTTTTCGCAGGCCTTTGAAATACCTTCAACAGATTGGTCCATTTCAAAGTAACTTTCTGAATCATCGGGGTTTCCAAAGTTCAAACAGTCGGTGATACCAATTGGAACGGCACCACTAGCAACGATGTTTCTAGCAGCTTCTGAAACGGCGATTTGACCACCTAGTTTTGGATTTAGGTAAATATAACGACCGTTGGCATCAGTAGTCATCGCAAGTGACTTGTTAGTGCCACGAACACGAATGACACCTGAATCACTACCAGGTTGGACAACCGTGTTGGCTTGAACACGACAGTCGTATTGGCGATAAACAGATTCTTTTGAAGCGATGGTAGGTTGACCGATAATTGTCTTTACCATGTCGTTGACATCGTTTATAACCGGTGTTTTCGCTTCTTCAACGTTCTTTAGACGTTCGGGTTCAACAACATCGTGTTGGTATTCGGGAACATCGTGAACCAAGCTTGAAGTTGGAATGTCACAAACTACTTCACCGTGTTGGAACAAACGGTATTGCTTGTCGTCGTTAACGTGACCAATCACAACAGCATCTAAATGATGTTTTTCAAAGACTTCTAGAACTTCGTCTTCGTGGCCAGCCTTAACACATAGCAACATTCTTTCTTGAGATTCGGAAAGCATGATTTCATATGGAGTCATGCCGATTTCTCTTTGTGGCACTAAGTCGAGATCTAAATCCACCCCACTGTTGGCCTTGTCAGCCATTTCAGCTGAAGAAGATACTAGACCAGCGGCACCCATATCTTGAATTCCGACTAGGATATCCTTGTGGTTATGGGTAACTTCTAGACAGGCGTCAACAAGTAATTTTTCCATGAATGGGTCACCCACTTGAACGGCTGAGCGGTCTGATTCTTCCTCGGTACTGAATTGACTGGATGCAAATGTAGCACCATTGATTCCATCACGACCGGTCTTAGCACCAACGTAGATAATTGAGTTACCAGCACCTGAGGCACGTCCGGCTTCAATGTCTGCTTGATCCATTAGGCCGACACACATAACGTTTACCAATGGGTTTCCGTCGTAGCATGGGTCAAAACTAATTTCACCACCGACTGTTGGAACTCCGATACAGTTACCGTAACCGGCAATTCCGGCAACAACCTTGTCTAATAGAAAACGATTCTTGTCATTAGTTAGTTCACCGAAACGAAGACTGTCTAGAGAAGCAACCGGTTTGGCACCCATTGAGAAAATGTCTCTGATAATTCCACCAACACCGGTAGCGGCACCTTCGTAAGGTTCAACGTAACTTGGATGGTTATGACTTTCGGCCTTGAATACGACCGCTTGGCCATCACCGATGTCTAACACCCCGGCACCTTCACCAGGTCCTTGTAAGACGCGAGAACCATCTGACCAGAACTTTCTAAGCACTGGCTTTGAGTTCTTGTATGAACAGTGTTCGCTCCACATTCCTGAGTACAAACCAGTTTCAGTGTAGTTAGGTAAGCGGTGCAAAATGTCATTTGCGATTAAGTTATATTCAAAATCAGTTAAACCCCAGTCTTGATAAATCTTTTGATCTTTAATGTCTTGGGGTGTAATTGTCTTTGGCTTTTCCATCTTGTTAGCTCCTAACGTGATTTAATAATGACTTGAACAACTTCAAGCCGTCGGTTCCGCCTAAAATACTTTCCACGGCACGTTCTGGATGAGGCATCATTCCTAAAACGTTACCTTGTTCGTTAACAACTCCGGCGATATTATCGCAACTACCGTTTGGATTGTCTTCGTAGGTGAAGACGATTTGATCGTTAGCCTTTAGTTGAGCCAATGTTTCATCGTCACAGTAGTAGTTACCTTCACCGTGAGCGATTGGAATATCAATTACTTCTGATTCTTCGTATTGGTCGGTAAACATTGTGTCGTTATTTTGTACGCGTAGTTTGGACCAATCTGAGATGAATTCCATGCTGGTGTTGTGTTGAAGCGAGCCTGGTAAAAGGTTAGCTTCGGTTAAAATTTGAAAACCGTTGCAGACACCCAATACTGGTTTACCTTCTGCAGCCATCTCCTTAACTGATTCCATAACTGGTGCAAAACGAGCAACCGCACCACTTCTTAGGTAATCGCCGTATGAGAATCCACCGGGAATTAAGACGCCGTCGTATCCATCTAGGTTAGTGGCATCTGAAGTAACTAGGTCGACGTCTTCGTTTAGTGAATCGCGTACTGCATAATACATATCCATGTCACAATTGGAGCCGGGAAAACTAATTACTGCAAACTTCATTTCGCCACTTCCTTTAGTTCAAATTCGAAAGATTCCATGTTGTGGTTAACTAATAAATCTTTAGCAATGTCATTAACAATCTTTGAAGCTTCATCTTCACTGTCTGCTTGGATGTTAACTTCGAAGTACTTACCTTGTTTGACTGAGTCAACTTTGTCGTAACCCAAACGTTGTAAGGCATTCAATACTGCTTCACCTTGAGGATCTAAAATTGATGCTTTGTGATGAACATAAATTTGTGCTAAATACATATTTTCTTCCTCCCTAAATGGCTGCTCGTAAACGATTTAGAATTTCTAGATATCCTGGCATCATGTCGCCAGCTTCTTTTCTGAAAACATCCTTATCTAATGATTCATTAGTGTCTTTATCTAGTAAACGACATGAATCTGGTGAAATTTCATCAGCTAGGATGATTTCGCCAGCTTCGTTAATCCCAAATTCTAGTTTGAAATCAACTAGTTTTACGTTCATCTTGTCGAATAATTGAGTCAAAATTTGGTTAACTTTCAAACCGTCAGCTTCTAGTTGAGCTAACTTGTCGGCTTCGATTAAATCCAAACCAATTGCATCAGACTTGGTAACGATTGGATCGTGTAAATCATTGTCCTTATAAAAAAATTCGACAACTGGTTCTTTCAATGTTTGAAGATAATCAGTGCCGAATCTTTTTTGGAAATGTCCGGCTGCAAAATTTCTAACTACAACTTCCAGCGGAATCATTTCAACTTTTTTATTTAATTGATCTGTTTCGTTAACACGTTCAATAAAGTGCGTAGCAACGCCATTTTCGTTTAGGTATGTGAAAATCATACTTGAAATTTCGTTGTTAACCGCACCCTTGTTTTCGATTAATTCATTACGCAAGCCATCCCCAGCAGTGGTGTGGTCTGTGTAGTGCACACGCAATACACTTGAATCATCGGTGGTGTAAAGTTCTTTAGTCTTTCCTGATGCAACTAATGTAGTCATTTTAATTCTCCTCATCTAAATAATTTAACGTCTTGCAATAACTGATCAATTGATGAACCAGTCACGGTAATGTGACCCATCTTTCGTTGATGCTTAATTTCTGCTTTACCGTAATCATGGAAGTTCCATTCTGGATGGTTGACTAACTCGTTTCGACCGAGTGTCAAATTATCACCCAAAAGGTTTACCATAACGGCGTTATCAATTAACTTGATATCTGGTAAAGATAGATTACAAATACTTAAAATATGTGCTTTAAATTGAGAAACGTTGCAGGCCTCAATGGTGTAGTGACCTGAATTATGTGGTCTTGGCGCTAGCTCGTTAACCAGTAGTCTACCGTCTTCCATCAAGAAGAATTCGATACCTAATACACCGACTAGTTTCATTTCCGAAGCAATGTTTTCAGCAATCCTTTCGGCATCCTTATGAACCTTTTCGTCGGTTCTTGCTGGCACGATGCTAGTGTGTAAGATGTGGTCCTTATGAATATTTTCGCTAAGTGGGAAGACAATCACCTTGCCGGAAACATCTCGGTCTACCATTATGGAAACTTCCTGTACAAAAGGTTGCTTTCTTTCGTAGATCCACTCAATGCCGTCCAAGTGTTTAATGGCTTCCTTTAGGTCGTCTTCGTTATTAATATCGAATTGACCGTGGCCATCATATCCACCCTCAGCGGTTTTTAAAATCGCAGGAGTTGAGATTTGTTGGTACGCCTTTAATAAATCGTCGGCGTTATTTACTGGCATGTAGTCAGTAACAGGTGCTCCAATGCTTTGTAAAAAGCCCTTTTCCTTGTTTCGATTACTAGTGATTTCTAGTTCACTAATCGGTTGCGGAATATATGTAGTATCCGAGACCTTTTTGATTGCTTTTTGGTCGACGTTTTCAAACTCGTAAGTTAAAACATCAGACTTGTCAGCCAATTGTTTAATTGCAGATACGTCGTCATAATCAGCGATAATTTGAAAGTCAGCAACTTGAGCTGCCGGAGCGTCTGGGGTTGGATCTAAAACACCAACTTTATATCCCATTTCCTTAGCAACTAGTGCCATCATCTGACCCAATTGACCGCCACCTAAAATTCCAATGGTGGCTGGTGGCAAAATTGGCTTAGTGTAATTGTTCATTACTATCAATTGCCTCCTTTGTTTGTCTTTCACGGAAATCATCTAGACTTTGTGCAATCTTTTCATCGCTAATCGCTAGAATTTGTGCCGCTAACAACGCAGCGTTCTTTGCACCAGCATCACCAATTGCGACGGTCGCAACCGGTACGCCAGAAGGCATTTGAACGATTGATAGTAGTGAATCGACTCCATTTAAGGTGCTTGTCTTAACCGGAATTCCGATTACCGGTAAAGTTGTATTTGCCGCTAACATCCCTGGTAAGTGCGCCGCACCACCCGCCGCAGCAATAATCACCTTGTATTGTTCGTATTTTGCTGAACGACCAAAAGCTTGTAATTCGTTTGGCATCCGATGGGCTGAGATAATCTTGGTATTATAACTAATGTCTAAGCTATCTAAAGTATCGATAGTTCCCTGTATTTTAGGGAAATCAGAGATAGAACCCATTACAACTGCTACATCCATTTTTATAAGTCTCCCCTCTAAATGGTTAAACTTATAATAACAACCGATTTAACTTTCGTCAACTAAAAAGCGAACAATATTTTAAAATAATATATTATAGTTCGTTAAAAACACGAATATTAGCACAAAAAAGACCAACTCAGCAAAGTTGGTCTTTTGAACTATTTAAATTCAGGAAATGTCTTGTAAATCATTTTGTACATTCTTGATTGGTCGTAAGCATTGAATCGATCATGTAAAGATACGATAATGACACGATTCTTGTTTGGTAATTGACTAGTACTTACCAGGCAGTTACCTGCTAGTGGTGTGTATCCAGTCTTTAATCCATCGACATGCAATGCTGCATTACCCGCCAATAATTCGTTGGCATTCTTTAAGGTTTGGCCACTTTGGTGGTAACGATATAGCTTGGCATCGTTGACGATTGCTGGATACAATCTTAATAGGTTGGCAGCAATCACAGCTAATGCTTTTGCTGATACACGGTTGTAGTCATAACGTGAACCGTATCGAATGTAATATGGATATAAGTCGGAATTTTCTAATCCGGATGAAGAAACGAATCGAGCTTGAGAACTAATTCCCCATGCCTTTACTTGCGCATTCATCTTCTTGATAAACTTGTTATTAGTACCGGACACCCATTGACCCAGTGCAATTGTGGCACTGTTTGATGACGCAATCAAGGAAGCCTTGTATAAGTTTCTAACGGTGTATTGCTTGTTAGCCTTTAATACGTAGCTACCTAAAGAATGGTGTCTACTCATATTTGCTAAACTGCGTGAAATTTTAACTTTTTGGTTCCAACCATTCTTGGTAGTTTGGGCCTTTTGGATTGCTAAGTATAATGTCATAATCTTAGCAGTTGAAGCAACAGCACGTTTAGAAGTTGCATTCTTTTGGTAGTAGACCTGGTTAGTATCCATGTTAATCGCATAAGTCGCGCTACTTGTCTTGTTGTACTTATTCATCGCTTTGGTATAACTACTGTTAGTGTTCGCACTTGCACTGACAGTAACAAATGATGATCCAAGCATAAAGATAGCAAGAAACGCTACCATCATGTTTTTGACTTTTCTCATTTTTCTTCATCCCCCTTAACGAAATCAATAGCTATATATTACAACGTTTTGGCGGGATTTTAGTTTACAAATTATTACATTTATATTATGAATATTAAAAAAGGAACCTAATATATAGGTTCCTTTTCTTTATGATTATTTAATTGATTCTCGGACAGCGTCTTTTTCAGATTCAACCAATTCAACGGAACTTGTAATTGCACTAGTATCCATCTTGATTTCACGGGTTAAACCTGGAGTGTCTAGTTTTGGTTCAAAGAATGCTTTGAATTCATCTAGACGTGTTCTGGTATGGAAGATGTTTGAGATCACTGTAATGAATGTAGCAAATTCCATGTCACCACCAACAGTATCTTCTAGCCATTGCCATTCGTTTCTGATCCAATCCCATGCGAATTGTTGACCAGCTGGGTTTCTTAATACACCGGCAAACCAAGCACGTAAGTCTTGAGGTTTTACAACGCTACTATCTTCAAAGTTAGCCACTAGTTTACCTAATAGCTTAGCATCCTTAGTTGAAGTTAAAGCAGCGCAAATATCTGACTTGTAACTTGGGTCAGTTGATTGTTTGTATTCTTCCACTAATGAATCGAATTCTTCTGCGTTTGAGTAGTTCTTCATTTCATTAGCTAAGATGTATACACGGGTGTCAGCTGGTAATGATAACAAGTTTTCGTGATGGTCTTGGAAGATTGCGTGAGCAGCTTCAGCGAAGTCCTTGTTGTCATCGTATAATGCAGCACCTAAGATGTATGGACGAGTCAACTTATCGTTGTTGCTTTCACCATCAACACTAACTAAGCCTAAGCGGTCTAGTTGTTTGTCACTTAGTTGTCTGTATAACTTCTTCAAGTTGTCTTCGTCTTCAGTTCCTGGTTCAACAAACTTCTTCAAGTTGTTGGCTAGTGTGTAAACAGAGTCGTTAATCACATTAGATTCACTATCAGCAAATTGTTTTAGGACCGGAACAACGTCAGCGTATGACACCTGTTTGGCTTCAGCTAGTAAACGAAGGTCTTGTAGTAATTGCATCTTATCGATTGGGGATAGGTTATCTGCATCGTTTAAGATGTCTTCTTGTAATGTGTCATCGTATTTAACGATAAAGTGTGAGTTGTTACCAACGTTTACTCTAAATGGCTTTCCATTTATCTTGCGTAATTCTTGGTAGTCACCTAAGTCGACAGTTTCTTCACTGAAGATATCAGGAGATTGATCGTAGTTTGCGTTTAAAGGAATTTGCCAACGACGGCCTTCATCCTTACCTTCACCTGTAAAGAATTGTTTTTGAGCTAGTTTCAAACGGTTATCTTCAACATATGCATGGACAACTGGGTAACCTGGTTGTTCTAGCCATGATTCCATAATCTTGCCTAGGTCCATACCAGCAGCCTTACCAAGTGCATCCCATAGGTCAGCACCAGCGGCGTTACCATACTTGTGAGCAGCAAAGTAGTTCTTTAGACCTTCACGTAGTGCGTCGTCACCAATTAAGGCACGAACCATTACTAACATTCTGGCACCCTTAGCGTAAACGATTGCGGCATCGAATAATGCATCAATTTCGGCTGGGTGGTGTACTTCAACGTGAACTGATTGAACACCGTCAACGGCATCACGTTTTAATGCTGCGGGAACGTCAGTTGTTTGGAATACTTCCCAAATGTTCCATGATGGTTCGATTGCATCAATCGCAACGTATTCCATCATGTTGGCAAAACTTTCGTTCAACCATAGGTCATCCCACCATCTCATGGTTACTAAATCACCGAACCATTGGTGAGCCAATTCATGGGCAATCACTGTAGCAACACGTTGTTTTACTTCGAATGAAGTGTTGTCAGGATCTAGTAATAAGTAAGCTTCACGATAAGTTACTAGTCCCCAGTTTTCCATCGCACCTGCTGAGAAGTCAGGTAAGGCTAGTTGCCATGAATGTGGAAGTGGGTATGGTGTTTGATAGAAGTCTTCGAAGAATTCGATTGAGCGTTTAGCAATGTCTAAAGCAAAATCTAATTCCTTAGCGTCGTGAGCTTTGGTACCGAATACACCAACCTTGACACCACTCTTAGTTTCAGTCATCTTACTTTGCATGTCACCAAAGGCAAATGCAACTAAGTAAGTAGACATCTTAACAGTTTCATCGAAGTAATGAACACCATCTTCAACTTTGATTTCTGGCATATTAGCCAAAGCAGTTTCGCCAGGTTGTTCATCAAATTTAAGCGCTAGCTTAAACTTAGCCTTTGCTTCTGGTTCATCAATACAAGGAAACGCTTGTCTAGCAAAGTTGGTTTCAAATTGAGTTCCTACTAATTGTTTTTGTTCACCATTAACTTGGTAGTATGAAGGGTAAATTCCCATCATGGTATCAGTTAACTTGGCGGAGTATTCAATAGTTACGGCAACTTCACCGGTCTTACCTAAAGATACGTTAATTACTTCGTTATCATTATCAACGTTAAAATCAACGGGAGTCCCATCTACTGAAACGCTGGTAACGTCAAAGTCTTTTTCGTGAATGCCAATTTCTGATTCACTTGCATTACCGTAAATTGTGGTCTTTCCACTAAACTTCTTTTCACTACGGCTAACATCTAAATAGATATCGTAGTGATCTGGTTGAAATCGATTAAATAATCTAACTAATTCAGCCATCAATAACACCCCTTCTTTATCATCATTTTCTCATTAGTTTTTAATTGTACGCTATTCAATTGTAAAATGCTACAAATATATTGTAGTGGTTAAAACCGTTTTATGCACATGTTAATAATTATATGTATTAAAAAAAGACCCCGATATATTCTCGAGGTCTTCTTGTTAGAATATTTGATTTAATCGTCTAACATCACTAATTTTAAAATGTTTATGTTGGCCATCTACTAACTTGTTACTCTTTTCATCACGTTTTACCAAACTGTATTGAGACTGATCTTGAATAAATTCTTGAATAATTGCTTTTAACCATTTAGTACTCTTAGTTTGGCTGATACGCATTTCAATTTCTTTTTGAATAACCTGTGTAGCGGCATTTAAGTCACTTTGTGAACTAGTAATGTCATATGTATCGTCACCATAGTCAAAATACTCGTTCATAAAATCAACGTATTGAGTTTCTAGACGTTTGCTTGGCCACCAAGCCATTAGAATTGGTCGACGATCCTTTGCAGTGGACTTTTCCCACTTTTGACCGTTTCTTAAAATCATATTTGGTCGATACCAGGTGTTAAACGTTAGATAACCATCTACAGTATCTATGTTGTGTTTATCAATCTTGTAAAACGCATTCTTGGCGGTATAATCATTTCGCGGATTATACGGCGGTTTTACAATTCCTGAAGTTTCTGCCTTGGAATTAGAAATCGATAGAATCAATCCAATCCCAAACAAAGTCGCTACCACGACTGCGCATGTCGCAATCGAAAGTAGTAATTTTTTACGCAAGAAACTCAGCTGTCCTTTTTTCATTATAAGCACTCCCAGTTTCATATTGTGATGTTAATTTTACCATAAAAGAGCTTTTCTCTTGATTAATCTTCTGATTAATGAAATATTACTTAATATTGTTTTATTTTAGGAGATGTTTATATTGAAAGCAAAGATGTTGTTTAGAATCATCTTGTACATAATCGGGCTGAACGTTTTAGCCCTTGGTACAACACTATTTGCTTGCGGAAAACTCGGGGTTAGTTCATTAGTTTCTGTTCCACAAACATTGTCATTTATTATCCACACCACTTTGGGCCATGCCACCACCATGTTCTTCATCGTCTTGGTATTAATTCAATTATTAATTGTTAGAAGATTTGAATTAAAAATCGTCCTACAATTAGTGCTAGCATTCATATTCGGCTGGTTGGTTGATTTCTACGGATTAACAGTTGGATTAAAACGAATCCCATTAAATGGATATGCTGAAAGAATTCCGGTCACATTATTAGCCATCTTATGTACTGCATTAGGTATCTTTATGATGGTAAAGGCTTCTTTCGTGTTAATTCCAGCAGATGGGTTCGTTAACGTCATCAGCGAAAAACTACATAAACCTTTTGGCCAAATGAAGTTCTGTTTCGATGCATCAATGATTGTCATCACAATCATTTTAGGATTGGTATTTCTACATCACATTACTTCAATTGGAATCGGAACTGTTTTGGCAGTGCTATTCGTTGGTCAATTGATTAACCTATTTAATTACATTGTCGATAAGACTAAAAAAGCTTAAAGCGACTGCTCTAAGCTTTTTTATTTATTTTAAGCATTAAGAATATTTTCAACAGCTTGATGAATACTGTTTCTCTTGTTTGCGATCGTGATTGATTGAGCAGAATAATGAGTAGCCTTTTCAACGTGCAAACCTAATCCGTATAATTTGTTGATAGTATCAACTAAGTCTTTAGATTCTACACCCAAACAAATTACTCCCTTAGGTTTAATTAAATTCATAAGGTAAACAAATGAAGGAATATCGTATTTAGTTAATCTATCGACTAGACGATTTAGGATTTCTGCCTTACAAGTTGGACATGCACTAGGTTTACCATCTTCATGTTCTGGATCTGTGCATTTCGCTGCAAATTCACTGTAGTCATAATTAGGAACAGCACTCATATCGAAGTTACTTACGTTGCCTAATGATGGCTTCTTTTCTTTTAATAAATTTTTCAAGCTATTAACAAATCCCTTTAAATTAGTACATGAAAACTTATTAATGATATCAAAAACAAAACTACCATAGGCTTCTGACTTGTCCAAAGAGTCTGTGTTCTCGATAGTATCAGTTCCAGTTTGGGATGAAGGTGTACCGTGTAAATCGATTAATGAAGCAGCTAACTTAGCGTCATTTCCTTTTTTATAATCATGCATGGTTTGAAAACCACGACCATCATAACCGCCAACACGTTGGGCATAGTTTAATCCAACAAACACAATGCCACTATCTAAATTAATATCGTTTAGAAAAGCATCGCTGTTAATGTAGTCGTCCTCTAATTCGACATTTTTAGTTGATCCGGGCCCAAAAATATTATTCACGTTAGCTTTCGGATAGGTTAAGAAACTAGAAACCTCATCATATCCATTTTTCTTAAGGGTGTTAATAATATCTTTTTTCTCACCGATTCCGTAATTGCTCATACAATCATCCTCTTTCGTATGCGATTATTGATATATGATTATAAGTATATATGATTTTGTTAAAAATGCATTATAAAAAAGCTTAGAGCAATTGCCCTAAGCCTTTTTCATTATTTAAAATTACGACGGTATCCTAAATACATTGAGGCAACAAATCCTATTGGATATATAACAAAGAGAATAAAGTCGAAGCCGCCGCCCAAAATTAAGTTGAAACAAATAAGAAGCGTCATTATAGCTACTAATGTAATTAAATTTTGAATGATAAAACTTCTGATAGCTATTTTTCGTTCACTGTCGTTACCATAATCATATTCATCTAATCCATGTCGTTTCACGACGATATCCATATATGTTAATGCAATTAAAACGGCTATTGAATCTGCAAAAATCATCCCGATCGCAATATCGG
This sequence comes from uncultured Lactobacillus sp., assembly GCA_946481335.1. GTDB lineage: Bacteria > Bacillota > Bacilli > Lactobacillales > Lactobacillaceae > Apilactobacillus. The sequence continues at coordinate 30,829 of CAMLMR010000009.1, forward strand.
AAGTATCGTCAAAGTTCCCTATTCCAAGTGATACAAAGATCGAAGCAAACAGAAAGATAATCAGTCCAAATGCCACCTTGTTGGCCGCCTCAGAAATTACCTTATTGGTAAATTCATCAAACGGTTCATTAATACCGTAAATAAATTTAATCATCTTAGTAAAAAAAGATTCCTTCATATTCATTCACCTCATTTTTTAAATAGACGACAATACTGGGTATAGATTGCCACCAAAATACCAATAAAACAACCGATAAACATTGGCCAAATACTTTCGGTCATTCCCAAATATCTAAACCAAACTGAAATTGGATACATAGCAAGTGACAAAGTCACTACCGTCGTTAATAATCTGCTGATAATAAATTTTTTACCATAAATCTTTCGTTCTTCTTCGTTATCAAATTCATAGCGATCCAATTTATTTTTTCTAATGATTCTACCCATATATGCACTTGCAATGAAATACACAAAGGTGTCAGCAATGATTAAACCATTTACTACATTCATAGGACTGAACCAATTTATCAGTACCATCAATGCATATGCTGACACAAGAAGATACACCATTAACCAAATCGCGATTTTATTTCCAGCATCGTTAATGACGTCCCTTGCAAACTCATCAAACGGTTTGCTAATTCCATAAAAATTTTTAACTAGTTTTATAAACAAAGATTCTTTCATCGGCTATTCCACTCCTTCATTCCAAAATAAAGTATTCAAATCTGTTTTTAGCGATTTGGCAATGTTGAAACATAGCTTCAAGCTTGGGTTGTACTCTCCCTTTTCAATCAAACTTAACGTTTGACGGGAAATACCTACAGACTTAGCCAAATCCTTTTGCTGCACATTTTCTTTTGTGCGTATTTCTCTAACACGATTGTCCAAAATAACTCCCCGCAATCTTTCCGTTATTTTTGAATTTTCTTTTTTTGTCTAAAATATGTCGCAATACCAATAAAAATAGATAAGACTATAGAAATAATATTAAGTCTTAGATTTAAAAAAGCCGAAATAAAGGATACATCATCGCTCAATGCAGTTCCGATAACCCCATATAATCTTGTAAATAACAAAAAAAGTATTCCTGAAATTATTCCTTGGCGTCTCGCTCTTCTTATTAAATCTTGATATGATAATTTATCATTTGCATCAACTAAATCAATTTTACTCATTTTAATCCTATGAGTTAGATAAAATCCTACAAGCAAGAGCAAAAAAAAGTTAATCATTATTAAAATTGAGAACATATTAATTTTTAAATCATCGGAAAACGATGAAATAATGATGATAGACATTGCAAGAACTTCTATAAAGCTAAAAATAAAATAATACGCAAATGCATAAAATCCTGATTTATAAAGTTCTGCTTGTTGATATTCATCCATTTTAGACGGCAATCCAAATTCGTATTTAATGACTTTAAGTAATAATTGTTTCACTAAAATTCACTTCCTATTTTTCGTTATAAAAGTAATATATATATTCCATATGTAAACTATATATTACATGGAAATAAAAAACAAGTAATTATTTAGAAAATAAAAAAACGCCAATTCCTGGCGTCTTTTTGCGTATCTTATTTATGATATGGACTACCTTCATTGATCATGA
>CAMLMR010000010.1 GCA_946481335.1 uncultured Lactobacillus sp.
TCCATTTCAGGTGTTAATGGTGTGTGTAAGGTAACGACATCAGATTCTGATAATAGGTAGTTAACATCGACATATTCGACCGTGTCAGCTAAATCAGTTCGTGGAACTGGATCGTAAGCTAATACACGAGCACCTAACGCTCTAAAAATACGCGCGGATGCACTTCCAATGGTGCCTGCCCCGATTACTCCAACTGTTAAGTTGTGAATTTCACGGGCTTGCGCACCAGTCCAACTAAAATCATTACGTTCCTCACGTTTACTGTAATCTTTCAAGTGACGTAATAACGCCATGGTGTCGGCTAAGACTAATTCACTAACAGAACGAGGAGAGTATCCTGGAACGTTGGTTACCTTTAAGTTGTACTTATCAGCTAATTTAAAGTCGATAATTTCGTATCCGGTACTACGTAAAGAAATTTGTTTGATACCATTTTCGGCCAAACGTTTGTATACTTCTTCACCGGCAAGTTCACCGTGTTGTTGAACGGTGATGGCGTCGTAGTCCTTAGTTTTATCAACGTTATCGATTGTTAAGGCATCATTTGTGTGATCAATTTGAACATCTAATTCCTTAGCAATTTTTTCAAAAGTTTCTACTTCGTAGGGTTGGGTATTGAACATTAATAATTTCATCTAGTTATCCTCCACAAACTTAGTGATGCGTTTTACCGCTTCTTTTAGATTGTCTTCACTGGTTGCATAACTCAGACGGAAATAACCCTTTCCAGATTTACCAAACGCACTACCAGGCATTGTTCCCACCTTAGCTTCTCTGGCAATTCGACGACAAAATTCAAAATCGTCATCGCCGAATTTTTCTGGAATCTTACCAAAGATGTAGAATGCTCCACTGGGATTGGCACTTTCAATTCCAGCATCTGCTAACCCTTGGCGTAATAAATTACGACGTTTTTCGTAAACCTTTCTCATTTCAAGTCCATCATCTTTACCATTAGTTAGCGCTTCAATGGCTGCGTATTGGACGGGACCTGGTAATGATGTTGCGTTGTATTCGTGAATTGAACGAGCGGTATGAATGATTTCTTCTGGTCCGTAAACCAATCCGACTCTCCATCCGGTCATTGCGTGTGACTTAGATAGTCCATTAAATACAACTGTACGTTCTGGAATGAACTTAGCAATTGATTCATGTTCTTGATCGTAAGTTAATTCACTGTAAATTTCATCACTAAAACAGACGAGGTCATGTTTTTCAATCACATCAGCTAATCCCTTCAATTGTTCTGAAGTGTATGAAACCCCAGTAGGATTATTTGGTGTGTTAATGATGACAATTTTGATATTTGGATGTTCCTTAATCGCTGCTTCTAATTTTTCGGGAGTTAGAACAAATCCATCGTCGGATGTATCTACTTCTACCGAATGAGCACCATAGAATTCAACATTGTTAAAATATGGAGAAAACGCGGGTGAAGGCACCACAACGCCATCCCCAGGGTTTAGCAATGCCCCAAAAGTAATAAATAGCGCTTCGGTAACACCTACAGTGGAAATGAACTGTGTTTCTGAGTCGTAATGTAAATCGTATTTGTCTGCTAAAAATTTAACGGCAGCATCGCGCAATTCCTTAACACCACGTGAGTCAGTGTAGTGACTGTGATTGTTATTGATTGCTGCAATTGCTGCCTCCTTAATGTGATCTGGTGTATTAAAATCTGGTTCCCCGATTGTTAACGGAATTAAATCTTCAACATCAGAAATAGAGTTACTGAAACCTAATAAGACATCAGGTTGTACGTCACTCATTCTGTCGCTAATTTTGTTAATTAATTTTGACATATTAATCAACCTCCCTTTACAAATATTAGAAAATAATTAGAAACGTTATCGACATACTATTACCTTTGTATGTCTTATGTCAACATAATTATTAAATTTGTATTAGAAAGATGAATTTATTTCATCACCATACTGGGAGAAAATAAAAAAGAACCCCGTTAAAGGGTTCTTTTTTATTCTGAATATTTAGTTACTTTTTTGCGTGAATATCTGGCGATTAATTCTGATCCAAGAATAATTACCACACACGTGATTGTACAAATGATGAACAATAATCCATACGAAGTGGCATCAATGATGATTCCACCGACCAAAGGTCCAATCGCCTTACCAATTGCGGCCCAGGCATTGGTTAATCCTTGGTACTTACCCTTTACTTCAACCGGCGTTAATTCATTGACCAACGCTGGAATTGAAGGAATAACGGATGCTTCTCCTAATGTTAGAACAATCATTGAGATGACAAATCCGGTGTAGGTATGCGTAAAGATTAGTGTGAAGAATGACAAACCAATAAATAGAATTCCAAAGTAAATTTGGAAGTATAGACTGTCGTGTTTTTGCGCAATCCAATTAATCAGTAGTTGGAATACTACCAATAAGAATGCGTTTAACGTCCACAATAGACTGTACATTGATAATTTAATACCAGATCCGGTGATGTATACCGACATGTTTGATACCCATTGTTCATAGACAATCCAAATGATGGCTAGCGTTACGAAGAATGTCGTGACAATAATCCAGTTTGGACGAGGTAACTTCACCTTTGTCTTCTTCATGGCATCACGTTTGATTGGGTAAATCGAACCTTTTTTATGATAAGTCAGAATGGCGCTAATGCCGTAAATAATCAATATGGTAGTTGTTAGCATGAAGACGTAACCAATTCCGATTGGATAGATAAATCCAACCGCAATCGTTCCAAATACCACGCCGACGTTTTGCGCTAAATACAACATGTTAAAAATAAAACGGCCAGATTTCAATTTTACAGTAGTCCCTAAGGAATTAATCATCGTTAGGTTCCAACCAGTCGTAAAGCCAAATAATACCAATCCAATTGGATAATATGGCCAGCCATTGAAGAAAATTAATCCAAACGATATCAACACGGAAGTAATAATCCCCATTATCGTCAAAATATAGCGATTATGGCGGTCAAATAGTTTCCCCGATATATAATTACCCAGAACGTTAGAACTTGAGTATAGGAACAAAATTATGCCGACCTCGGTTAATGACTTCCCCAACGCATCATGCATATAAACCGTCGTAAGCGGCCAGACCGTACTTACCGCAATGTTATTGATTAATGATCCTAGAAATAACCAATGCAGTTTAATTTCATTCATTCTCTCACCCCCGAATTTTGACAAAAAAATCCTTAGCAAACGCTAAGGATTTAGTTTTAATTAACCCTCATCATCTGGATTGTAGGCAATCGATGAGAATTTATTATGTGATTTGATAAATAGTAACTTAACAGTTCCACGAGGACCTGAACGGTTCTTTTCGATAATTACTTCAACTTCACCTACGTCGTTGTTTTCTTCTACTTCTGATTCTTCTTCATCATCGTCGCCGTCTTCTCTTTCGTAATAATCATCACGGTATAGGAAGGCAACGATATCGGCATCTTGTTCGATTGATCCAGATTCACGAATATCAGATAGAACCGGACGCTTGTCTTGTCGTTGTTCAACACCACGAGACAATTGGGATAGCGCAATAACTGGAACTCCTAGTTCCTTGGCAATCTTCTTCAATTGACGTGAAATGTATGAAACTTCTTGTTGACGGTTTTCTTGGCTACCACCATCAACTAGTTGCAAGTAATCGACCACGATTAGACCAAGGTTGTTAGTATCCTTGGCCAAACGTCTTGATTTGGCACGAATTTCGGAAATCTTTGTTCCGGCAGTGTCATCGATGTAGATGCTGGCATTGGATAGACTACCCATTGCCATGTAGACACTTTGCCATTCTTCACCAGTCAATTGACCAGTTCTCAAGTGGTTGGCATCAATACTACCTTCGGCACAAATCATACGACTGACTAGTGATTCGGCACTCATTTCCAAACTGAAAATGGCAACTGCTTTTCCAGATTTGGTACCAACGTTTTGCGCTAAGTTCAAGGCAAACGCAGTCTTACCAACGGCTGGACGAGCAGCTAGAATTACTAATTCATCATCATGCAAACCGGTTGTCATTTTATCTAAGGCTGGAAAACCAGTCGACAAACCGGTAACGGTTGATTTTTGTTGTGCTAATTCTTGAATACTGTCTAGGGATTGTCCTAAAACATCCCCAATGAACTTGAAACCATTACTATTACGGTCTTCTGAAACATTTAAGATTGAACGTTCAGCGTTATCCAGTAATTCATCAATGTTTCCGTTATTGTTATAACTTTCGGTCACAATGTCAGTAGCTGTCTTGATCAGACGTCTAGCCACTGCCTTTTGATGAACGTTTTTGGCATAGTAAACCGCATTGGCGGCAGTAGGTGTTGTGGTTGCTAGTTCAGCTAAGTAAGCCACACCACCGGCATCTTCTAGATTATGGCCACCTTCAAGTTCAGTTCTTAAAGTCGACGCATCAATTGGTTCATCCTTGTCACCCAAGGTCTCCATAGCGGCGAAAATCAACTGATGAGCATGTCGATAAAAATCATCAGAGGTAATAAATTCTTGGGTTTCTGCTAATTTTTCGTTGTCTAATAGGACAGCACCCAAGACGGCTTTTTCACCATCTAAATCTTGTGGTGGTGTTTGACCATTCATATACTCGTTACTCATACTACCCCTCGATTTCCTTTAAGATTATTTTTCACTAACATGAACTCTGATTGTAGCAGTAACTTCCTTGTGTAGTTTAACTGGAACGTTAGTGTAACCTAAGGTTCTAATTGGTTCACCCAATTCAATCTTACGCTTATCAATCTTTAAGTCATGTTGTTTTTGCATTTCTGAAACAATTTGTTTTGAGGATACTGATCCGAATAAACGGCCGTCAGCACCAACTTTAGCAGATAATTCAACGACTGTTTTATCATCTTCTAGTTTTTTCTTTAAGTCTTTGGCTTCTTGTAATTCAGCAGCAGCTTCTTTAGCTTCAGCATGCTTTTCACCTTGAAGTTGGCTTAATGCTGAGTTAGTTGCTTCTTTAGCTTTACCTTGTTTAATTAAGAAGTTTTGTGCATATCCGTCGGAAACGTTCTTGATTTCTCCACGTTTACCTTTACCGCGAACATCTTCTAAAAATATAACTTTCATTCAAATCACTCCTCTTAATGTCTTTATATTATTATAAACTCTCTGGGTGTTTTTTTAAATGAATGAATTAATTGTCTTCGGATTCTTCAGGAGCTTCTTCGCTCTTAACTTCATTGATGGAGTCTAAAAGCATTTGTTCTACTTCTTCAATTGTCTTGTCAGCAATTTGGGTAGCACCACTTGATAAGTGACCACCACCGCCTAGTTCTTCCATCACTCTTTGCACGTTGACTTCACCGTTACTTCTAGCAGAAATACCGATTAAGTCATCTGGACGATGAGAGATTACGTATGAAGCTTCCACGCCTGACATGTTTAGCATTGAATCAGCAGCTTGAGCAGCAGTGACTGGATCATAAACCTTATCCTCTTCACCCGCTACATACATCATGTTTTCGTGACCATCTACGACTTTAGCCATTGAAATTAAGTGCATTCTTGCCATGTAGGCATCAGGATTTTCACGCATGAATTGTTGCATTTCTTCTGAATCAGCACCGGATGAACGTAGATATGATGCGGCATCAAACGTTCTAGTTCCAGTACGTAAAGTGAATTGCTTAGTATCAACGAAGATACCAGTTAACATTGCGGTTGCTTCTAATTTGCTTACTGGTTCAGCATCTTGTGATTGATATTCAAACATTTCGGTAATCAATTCACAGGTTGATGAAGCGTATGGTTCGATGTAAACCAAAACTGGGTTTTCAGGGAATTCTTCACCACGTCTATGGTGGTCAATAATCATGACCTTGCTTTCCAATCTGTTGTATAGGTCTTCAGACACACTCATTGATGGTTTAGAGTGGTCAACCATAATCAAAAGACTGTTATCAGTAGCTAATTGTAAGGCTTCATCTGGTGTGATGATGTCGGAAGCTAGTGTTTCGTCTTCCTTAGTCTTATCGATTAAACGTTGAACATCAGAATGGAATGTGCCATCTGGAATAACAACATAGCAGTGCTTATTGTTCATCTTAGCTAAACGATGAATACCAAGACCGGCACCAATTGAATCCATATCTGGTTGGCTGTGACCTTGAACGAAAATAGTATCTGCTTCTTTGAATAGTTCTTGTAGGGCTTGAGAAATCATACGAGCACGCACTCTGGTACGTTTTTCCATTGGGTTGGTCTTTCCACCATAGAAACGAGCTTCGTGGTCTTTGGCCTTCACAACAACTTGGTCTCCCCCACGACCTAAAGCTAAGTCCAAATCACTTTGGGCTTGTTCAGATAGGTCGTTTAGGTTGTCTTCACCATAAGCAATCCCAATACTCAAGGTAACTGGGTAGTTTTGCTTAGAAGTAGATTCACGAATTTCATCCAGGATACTGAATTTATCGTCTTCAATGTCTTTTAAGACCTTTGAGTAGGCCATCATAATATAGTGATCTTCATCGACTTGTTTGATGAAGAAACCAAATTTTTGCGCCCAAATAGTCAATTCGTTGGTAACGTAGTTATTTAGGTTTGAGATTTCTTGGTCGGTCATTGATTGAGTAATTTCATCATAGTTATCCAAGAAAACTTGACCAACGGCTATTTTTTCGTCGTTATAGTCTTTTTCAATTTGGTAATACTTAGTAATATCCATCATGTAAATGGTGCGATATTCCTTTTGAATCAACATTGTAAAGTAATGGTCTTCCCATTTAACGGTTGCATAGTCAGGATTATCCCAATTATTTTCTAGGATATCGGATAATTCTTCGTTTACTTCTTCAACGGTCTTACCAAGTAAATCTTGATCACCAAAATAAGGGGTCAAGTATGGGTTTACCCATTCGATTGCTCCTGTTTCACTGATCATTAATACACCCACCGGCATTTCCAAAAGTGTTTCTTGTTCGCCGCGGTGCATACGGTATGAAAGGTCTGAAATGTAATTATCGGTGCTGACACTTAGGTCGTTCATTTTCTTAAAGATGTAAGATAACAATGAACATACGAATACTAAGAAAATGACACCGGATTTCCAATCATATAGGAAAGATACAACCAGACCGAAGATTGATAATACGGTTAGGGCTAACGCAATCCATCTAAGAACTTGGTTCTTTAAAAATGGAGGTAGGTTAGTTAGTGAGAACAATTTTTTCATTGTAACTCCTCTTTTTTTAATTTTTTATATCTTTATTTTATCACATTAGACGATTATTCAAAAAAAGGAGCCACAAACATTGTTTGTATCCCCTTGATATCAGTATTTATGAGCATAAAAAAACTGAGATTGATAAAATCAATCCCAGTTAAAAAGTTATTTTTAGTCTTCTGAAACGAATGGCATTAAGCCCATGATACGTGCACGCTTGATAGCAAGAGTTAACTTACGTTGGTTCTTTGCGCTAGTACCAGTAACACGACGTGGTAAAATCTTACCTCTTTCAGATACGAAACGACTTAATAGGTTAGTATCTTTGTAATCGATGTATTCGATGTGGTTTGCGGCGATGAAGTCAACCTTACGGCGACGACGGCCACCTCTTCTTTGTTGAGCCATTAAATTTCCCTCCTCTTTTATTTACACATTAAAATGGTAAATCATCATCGGAAATATCAATTTGATCACCAGAGTTAGCGAACGGATCCGCTGAGTTGTTACCACCATTAGATGGGGCAGCATTGTTTGATGAATCAAATGGATTGTTATTTCCTGCATTTGCTTGAGGAGCATTGTTGCCGGCGTTGTTGTTACCTTGGTTACTTGAACGAGGTTCTAGTAATGCAAAGTTTTCTACAACTACTTCAGTAACATATACTCTTTGGCCTTGTTGATTTTCGTAATTTCTTGTTTGAATACGTCCATCAATACCAACCAAAGCACCCTTATGGGTGAAGTTAGCAAAGTTTTCAGCGGATTTACGCCAGATAACACAGTTGATAAAATCTGCTTCTCTTTCACCTTGTTGGTTAGTAAAACTACGATCAACAGCTAAAGTGAAGTTACCTACGGCTGAACCGCTTGGAGTGTATCGCAAATCAACATCCCGTGTTAATCTACCAGTTAAAGTTGTACGATTAATCATGCTGAAAATTACTCCTCTCTTTTTAAACGTTTAAATTCTAAATTATCTTCTTACAGTCATTTGACGTAGAATGTCATCACTGAATTTTGATTGACGGTCGAATTCGTCTAGAGCAGTCTTGTCTGCAGTAGTTAGGTTAACGATGTGGTATACACCTTCATTGTAACCGGCGATTTCGTAAGCGAAACGACGCTTTGACCAGTCTTTTGAATCAATAATCTTAGCACCATTGTCAGTTAGAACCTTGTCGAACTTAGCAACTAAGTCGTTCTTAGCTCCTTCTTCCATATCTGGACGAATGATGTAAGTAATTTCATATTTGTGTTCTTCCATGAATTACACCTCCTTGTGGACTTTAGACCCAACCTCTTGGGTTGAGTAAGGAGTACGAGTTATTTATAACCAATACTCACGTTCAATAAGTTTAACATTAAAAAATAAAATATTCAATACAAAAAACGGGATTGTTTTTCTGCGATACATTTATATATACGCAAAGAAACGTTCCCGTTATTTTTTAAAAGTTATTAATAGTAAATAGTTGTGATCCACGAATTGTTAGGATGTATCCTAAACCAGCTTGGTTAAAGGCAACCCCTTCGAATTCTAGGTTAGTCTTGAACTTGGTTGTACGAACATCTCTAGGACGTAACTTGTTTAATCTGTTTACCGGAACTGATGAAATTACACCATCGGAAACTAGATATAAACGATTACTCTTAGGGTTGTAACCCATCCCTTGTGTTTGGAAACCTTGACCATTTGCTAGACCTTGCTTGATAGCGCGGAAAGTAACGTGGTTCTTTTTAACTTGTCCCTTGAAGATAACAATTCTACCAGCGGACTTGCCATGCATACGGTACTTAACGTATGTGTAGAAGTTACCTTTTTTATCAATCGCTAATTCATTATTGATTGAATATGAGCGACTAAACTTAAATTTAATTTGTTTAATTGGTTTTAAAGTGTTGGGACTAACTTCAACCAATGAAGGTGCTCTTGAAACAACATCCATTTTTACATACCATAGCATGTTTGTCTTTGGATTCAATGCTAATGATTGTCCGTGACCAGCGTCAAACTTAGGACCAAACTTAATTGCTGACATGATTTGTGGATTGCGGCTTCTAACACCAAGTCTTAATGAAGCCATGTTGGTAGTATCAACGCCTAAACTATGTAGTTTCCAAAGGTCGTATCTAACGATGGTAGTCTTAGCTTCTGGATACATCACATAAGCGTATTGACCAGACTTTGAAATAACAACACTTTGTGGATTTCCAAGATCGCCACTCCAGTTATAACTTACTGGTAAATAAAAACTAGTTACAGCGTTTCGACGGTAGTTCCCACCCTTAGCGTACATCGTGTATGGAGCGTTTTGGTAAGTTGAGTTTTCATAGTATCCATCACTAGATCCATAACTGTACTTAGGAATGTATGCATAATTTCCATTTTTTACGAAGTGTGTTGCATAGCCACCCTTCAAAGCATATCCCTTTTGATGGTAAGTCTTAATGCTAGCATTAACATTAATTCCCATGGCCATCAATAGGAAAAATGAAAAGACAAATAACAATGTCTTTAAATCTCTTTTTAGACTCATATGAATATCCCCTCAATCTTTATATAACTTAATTCTATCATCAATTTAATGGGGGGTTAATTAAGATTTTATTAATTTATTAGTTATTTGATTTAGTTAATTTGTTCTGCATGCTCCTCTACATATAAATCATCTTTTTTAATGTTTCTAACGAATTGAGAAATACTCAATACCGTGTAAACAATTAGGATTAATCCACTAATTACCATGATGTAGCTGCCACGTGGAAACATATCATATAGCCATGTGTAGACCAGTGTTCCAAATGGCATGATTGCGTATCCGACAGTATATAGGGTCGAACTAACCCTGCCCAAAATATTATGTTCGACGGTACTTTGAAGACGAATCTCAATGGCCAAATCAAAGATGGCAAAAGATAATTCCATTAATAAGGACAATAGCATCCCGATTACCGACACAATCATTTGGTTTCTAGTAACGGTAAATAAAGCACCCAATCCAACCAAACTAATGCCGACTAAAATCATTGTCGACATAATCTTAATCCCAAAATGATTTTGTTGTCTTAAACGACTAGTGATTAAGCTGCCAGTTAAATAACCGATTGAATATCCGGTTTCTGTCCAAATCACGACCGAATTGGGCAAACCCAATTGGTTAACGATAATGAATGGACTACCGGTAACGACAGCCGTGTAGAAGAAATTAACCACAATTTCGGCCACAATGCTGTCTCGAATAAATGGACGTTTTTTAACGTATTTAATTGTTTGTTTAAACTGTTCTTTTTGCGATAATCGTTCTCGTTTTTCATCATGCACTTCAAAGAAGTGAAGCGACATCATGATAAGCATCGCCACCAATGTCGCAGCGATTTCTAAAGCAATCAATCCCTCAACACTGATTAAAGCATAGAGCGTAATTCCTAAGACCGGCGATAATATTCTAGATGCAGATGCCACTGCGGTGGTGAGCGAGGTCAGTTTGGCCACATCCGTCATTCTGACTAATTGGCGAATTGAAGCCGAATAAGCTGTGTTTCTCAAGTTTACTAGGATTGAATCAATCGCAATAAAAATGGCGACCGGAATCAACAATGATCCACCATGGAAAAATGGTAATGCTAACGCCAAAGCTAAAAAACCAATCATTCTGAGGACATATCCCCAAAAGATGATGCGCTTATGGTTATGCGTATCAACGAAATTTCCAATCGGAATAAACGTCAATAAACTAATCAATGGACCAACCGCAATATTCATTCCAAAACTCAATGGAGAATGGGTGGCATGTAATAGCATGAAACTAATCCCATATTGGAAAATCCCATAACTAAAAGCTCCTAATCCATTACTGGTCAATGACTTAATAATTTGTTGGTTTGATTCGCTTTGAGTTAATTGATTTTGGTTTTCCATTCGCTCACCCCCCGTTTTTCTAAGTGTGTTAAGGCCTCATTATAGATTTATTGGTACCTAACCACAATAAAAAAGCTTTCATCATAGGATTTTATGTCCTACATGAAAGCTTTTTTGTTTAACGATTATTCTTCATCGTTGTTATTTGTTTCATCAGTTGATTCTGCATTATCAGAACTTACTTCAGCAGTTTGTTCTTCAGCATCATCTTCTGTTTCGTCTTCTTTTTGAACACGGGCAACAGTTGATACTCTAGAATCTTCATCAATCTTGATTAAGTGAACCCCTAGAGTAGCACGACCGGTTTGTGAAACATCAGCAATACTAAATCTGATCATAACACCCTTGTCAGTAACAAGCATGATATCTTCATCACCAGAAACAGTAGTCAATCCAGCTAATGGACCATTCTTTTCAGTCACGTTAACTGTCTTGATACCTTTACCACCACGGCCCTTGATTTGGTATTCGGAAGCAGGAGTTTGCTTACCATAACCATTTTCAGAGATAACAAAGACGTTGTCGTTTGGATCTAATACATCCCCACCAACTACGTAATCATTTTCTCTTAGGCGAATACCACGAACCCCGGTAGCAGAACGTCCCATTGAACGAACGTCTGAAACCTTGAAGCTGACACAGTAACCTAAGTGAGTACCAATAATAATGTTTTGGTCTTCAGATACTGTTGATACACGCATCAATTCATCTTCATCTTTCAAGTGAATAGCCTTTAGACCATTACTTCTGATGTTTTGGAATTCATCGATTGGTGTACGTTTTACAGTTCCCTTTAGGGTTGTGAAGAATAGGAATCTACCGTCGTTACTTTCGTTATCATCAACTGGAATAACAGCTTGAATCTTTTCATCTGTATCAATTCCTAATAGGTTGATGATTGGAATACCCTTAGCGGAACGACCGTATTCAGGGATTTCGTAACCCTTCATTCTGTATACCTTACCTAGGTTAGTAAAGAATAGTAATGAATGGTGGGTAGTCGTTGCTAATAAGTGTTCGATAAAGTCATCATCGTGGACACCCATTCCTTGAACACCACGACCACCACGGTTTTGGCTCTTGAATTCTGAAGTAGCAGTACGCTTAATGTAACCGTTGTGAGTCAATGTAATCATGATATCTTCTTCAGCGATTAAGTCTTCGTCTTCGATACTTAGAACTTCACCAACACGTAGTTCGGTCTTTCTTTCGTCACCATATTTTTCTTGGATTTCTAGTAATTCTTGATAGATTAATTCATTAATCTTTTCGCGACTACCTAGAATTTCCTTATAGTGTTCGATGTCTTTTAATAGTTCAGCATGTTCGCTAACAATCTTGTCGCGTTCCAAACCAGTCAATCTAACAAGACGCATGTCCAAGATAGCTTGAGCTTGCTTATCAGTTAGTGAGAATTCACTCATTAATTGATCCTTGGCGATAGCTGAAGTTTGTGATTCACGAATGATTGTAATAACACGGTCAATGTTATCCAATGCCACAATCAAACCGGCTAAGATATGAGCACGGTTTTCAGCTTTGGCTAATTCGTATTCAGTACGACGTTTGATAACGTTAACTTGGTGTTCCAAATATTCATTCAAGATTTCTTTCAAACTTAAAATTCTTGGAGTACCGTCAACGATAGCTAGCATGTTAAAACTAAAGCTAGTTTGCATTAATGTTAGCTTGTATAGATTGTTTAGAACAACTTGAGCAGATGCATCACGTCTAACATCAATCACTATTCTCATACCATCACGGTCAGATTCATCATTGATATCAGTAATTCCATCTAGTCGTTTATCACGAACTAGGTTGGCGATATGTTCGATTAACTTCGCCTTGTTAACCATATATGGAATTTCAGTGGCGATAATGCGTTGCTTACCACTCTTTTGTTCTTCAATTTCAGTCTTGGCACGTAGCACGATGCTACCCTTACCAGATTCATAAGCTCTTCTAATTCCAGATTTACCTAAAACAACCCCACCAGTTGGGAAGTCAGGTCCAGGTAATGCTTCCATCAAGTCAGCAGTAGTAGCTTCTGGATTGTTCATCAAGATATGAATTGCTGAGATTACTTCGCTTAAATTGTGAGGTGGAATGTTTGTAGCCATCCCAACGGCAATTCCGGAAGCACCATTAACAAGTAGGTTAGGGAAACGAGAAGGTAATACTTCTGGTTCTCTTTCACTACCATCGAAGTTATCTTGGAAATCGACAGTGTCCTTGTTAATGTCTCTTAGCATTTCCATCCCAATTTTACTTAGTTTTGCTTCGGTATAACGCATGGCAGCGGCACCGTCACCATCGACAGAACCGAAGTTACCATGTCCATTAACCAATGGATATCTGTAACTAAATGTTTGGGCCATTCTAACCATTGATCCATAAACTGCAGCGTCACCATGGGGGTGATACTTACCAAGAGTATCCCCTACGATTCTGGCAGACTTACGGAATGGTTTATCAGGAGTCAAACCAAGTTCACGCATATCGTATAGGATTCTTCTGTGAACTGGTTTCATTCCGTCTCGAACATCAGGAAGGGCACGCGCAACGATAACACTCATTGCGTAGTCCAAGAATGATGTTTTCATTTTTTCAGATAAGTCAACGTTTTCAATACGATGGCTTGATAAATCTTCATTATTGGCCAATGTTTTTACCTCCAATTCATGGTCGTTACATTAAAATGTTTCACATGAAACATTTGTGTTAAATGTCTAAGTTTTCAACGAATGTGGCGTTTTCTTCAATGAATTTACGACGTGGTTCTACCTTGTTACCCATCAACATGTCGAAGATTTCAGCTGCTTGAGCAGCATCCTTTGCTTCAACTCTTTGTAAACGACGGTTGTCTGGGTTCATAGTAGTATCCCAAAGTTGTTCGGCATCCATTTCACCAAGACCCTTGTAACGAGAGATGCTAGGTTTTGGAGATGCAGGCAATTGAGCCTTCCATTGTTCCAATTCATCATCATTTGCAATGTATCTAATCATCTTACCTTGTTGTAAACGATACAAAGGTGGTTGAGCGATGTAGACATATCCAGCGTCAATTAGTGGACGCATGTAGTTGTAAATCAATGTCAATAGAAGTGTTTGAATATGGGCACCATCGACATCGGCATCGGTCATGATAATTAGTTTGTGGTAATGAACCTTTTCGATATCAAAGTCATTACCGAAACCAGTACCCATTGCTGTAAACATTGATCTGATTTCTTCATTGGCTAAAATCTTGTCCATTGTTGCCTTTTGAACATTCAAAATCTTACCTCTAATTGGCAAGATGGCTTGGGTCAAACGGGAACGACCTTGCTTAGCAGATCCACCCGCGGAGTCCCCTTCGACAATGAATAATTCAGAGATTTCAGGGTCACGACTAGTATTGTTGGCTAACTTACCAGGTAAGTTAGAAATTTCTAGTCCTGATTTCTTTCTGGTAACTTCACGTGCACGTTTAGCAGCGGCACGAACACGAGATGCTAATGCACCCTTTTCAACAATTTGCTTACCCAATGTTGGGTTTTCAAATAAGAACTTAGCAAAGTGTTCTGAGAAGATGTGATCAGTAGCAGTTCTTGCGTCTGAGTTACCTAACTTAGTCTTAGTTTGTCCTTCGAATTGTGGGTCCGGATGCTTAACAGAAATAACTGCTGTTAAACCTTCACGAACGTCAGGACCAGTTAAGTTATCGTCTTTTTCTTTTAGTAGGTTGTTCTTACGAGCGTAATCGTTAATAACACGAGTTAATGCACGTTTGAAACCTTCTTCGTGAGTACCACCTTCGATGGTGTGAATGTTGTTGGTAAATGTTCTCATTTCACTGTGGTAATCATCAGTGTATTGAAGTGCAACTTCAACTGAAATGTCATTTTCCATTCCTTCAACATAGATTGGTTCTTCGAATAATGGTGTCTTTTCACTATCGATGTATTCAACGTAGTGCTTGATACCACCTTCGTAGTGGAATTCTTCGTATGTTGGTTCTTCTGGACGATTGTCGCGAAGTGAAATCTTTAGTCCCTTGTTTAAGAAAGCAAGTTCTCTAATTCTTTCAGTCAAAGTTTTGATGTTGTAAGTGGTTGTTTCAGTAAAGATATCTGGATCTGGAAGGAAGTGAACCTTAGTACCGTGGTTATCTGGATCATCATCACCAACAAATTTCATCTTGGTGTTAACGTGACCACGTTTGAAGTCCATGTAGTACTTCTTACCATCACGAGTTACGGTTACATCTAATTCAGTTGATAACGCGTTAACAACTGATGCCCCAACCCCGTGAAGACCACCAGAAACTTTGTATCCGCCACCACCGAACTTACCTCCGGCATGCAAGATAGTAAATACTGTTTCTAGGGCTGGCTTTCCAGTCTTTTCTTGGATATCAGTAGGAATCCCACGTCCATTATCGACGATTGTAATACTGTTATCTTTTTCAACAGTTACGTGGATTGTGTCGGCAAAACCAGCTAGGGCTTCATCAATCCCGTTATCAATAATTTCCCATACCAAATGGTGGAGACCTTGAACACTGGTTGATCCAATATACATACCTGGACGTTTACGTACCGCTTCTAGACCTTCTAGAACTTGAATTTGGCTGGCATTATATTCGTCAGCTTTTCTTCTTTGTTCTTCTTTTTCATTTTCAGTCAACTTTATTCCTCCCCTAATTCAGACTATTCTTCTACGACTTGCCCACTTGAAATATTGAACACCTTTGGATCAGATATTAAATCGCGAGCAATTCCGCTTAGACTCGTAGTCGTCAAAAACGTTTGCACTTTATCTTGAATTGACTTTAGTAAATGAGTCTGACGATTATCGTCTAACTCGGATAAAACATCATCCAACAATAGGATTGGATATTCGTTCGTTTCTTCCTTCATCAAATCAATTTCGGCTAACTTAACCGAAAGTGCGGATGTTCTTTGTTGGCCCTGTGAGCCAAACGTCGAAACATCTTTTCCGTTGATAATAAACTGTAAATCATCACGATGCGGACCATATAAGGTATTTCCCTGTCTAATTTCCTTGTCCTTATTTTCTTCAAACAATTCCTTTAAACCGGTATAAATATCATTTTCGTTGGTCTGCTGTTTTTTCTTTAATGCGCAGACATATTTAAATTTCAACTCTTCTTTACCTTGTGAAATTTCAGAGTGAATATTTGCTGCCCATCCCTGCAATTTCTTTAACAATTCCAAACGTTGAAAGATTAACTTGGCACCGTATGCAGCTAATTGATCGGACAAAACATCTAAGTAGAGTTTATCTGAGGCTTCTTTTAGCTGTAACTGCTTCAAGTAGTTATTTCGTTGTTTTAGAATCTTGCGGTATTGAGAATTATTGTATAAATACTGACTGCTCATCTGACCAAATTCCATGTCCATGAAGCGACGGCGCACTGTCGGTGCTCCCTTAACGATGGATAAATCCTCCGGAGCAAACAAAATCACGTTTAGTTCACCCACGTATGAGGATAATTTGGCCTGTTCGAGTTGATTTACCTTTGCACGTTTGCCTTTCTTTCCCAAATCGATTTCCAACTTGGTGGTGCCTAGCTCTTTTTCAACCTCTCCATAGACCTGAGCGTTTTCATTTTCCCAATTAATCAAATCGCGATTATTATTGGTACGATGACTACGCGTTAGAGCTAAAACGTATATTGCCTCTAACATATTGGTCTTTCCTTGGGCATTGTTTCCCAACAGTACGTTGATTGAAGGTGAGAACTGCACCTCTACATCGCTATAATTACGAAAATTACGTAATTTGAGTTCTTTTAATTTCATAAATAAAGCCTACTTTTTGCGAATAAAAAACAAACCAACATCAATCACTTCAACGTTATCCCCGTCGTATAATTTCTTACCACGACGATTTTCAGGTTCATCGTTTAGTTTCACTGCATGGTCCTTTAAATACCACTTAGCTTGACCACCGGAAGATACGACATCTTCTTCCTTCAACAACTGACCTAATGTTATATATTCGGTATCGATGAAAACATTCTTTTTCAAAACTTCACCCACCTTTTCCTATGTATTATTATACCCTTTTGAAGGTCAAAAGTATAGTTTATAAGCTGATTTCCGCCTTTCTAAGCAATTATATAAATAAGCTTAGTAGTTTGTTAAATTCATGCCAAAATCGCTCATATCCTTAAAAAATCACTTTAAACGCAAAAAGAACCCCTTAGATAACTTTCTAAGGGGTCTTATTTTATAAATATTTAATTTCTTTAGGTGTATGGGTAAATGGTTCGCATCCATCTTCGGTTACGTATACGCAATCTTCGATTCGAACACCCGCAAATCCTGGAACGTAAATTCCGGGTTCAATTGAGAAACACATTCCTGGTTTTAAGACCATCTTGTTTCCTTCCATGATTGATGGGAATTCGTGTTCAGACATCCCCATTCCATGGCCTAAACGATGAATAAAGTACTTACCATATCCAGCCTTTTCGATGATGTCTCTTGCGACCTTATCGACTTCTTCAGCTGTTACACCTGGTTTTACGAATTCCATCGCAGCTAATTGAGCTTCTAAACAGACATCATATATTTCTTTTTGTTTATCGCTAATTTCTCCAACGGCAACGGTTCTAGTGGCATCTGAGATGTATCCATCATGAACTGTTCCTAGATCAAATAGCACCATTTCATTTTCTTTAACTAAATTATCGGAGGTTGCACCATGTGGTTCAGCAGCATGTGCTCCTGCTTGAACTAAGGTATCAAAACTCATTTCCATGACACCCTTTTGTTTTAGTGCATATTCCAATTCAGCGACTACTGATTTTTCAGACTTACCTGCTTTTAATGCTGCGAAACCTTTTTCAAAAGCAAAATCTGCTTCTTTACCCGCTTCTTTTAACTTTTCGATTTCGTCTGGAGTCTTAATCAAACGCATTGTGTTCAAGTAATCAGTAACATCTGTCTCGAAAGTTACATCTTGCAACTCTCTGTGTAAATTTTCTAGACGGGCAACTGTTAGGTTTTCTTTTTCAATTCCTGCTGATTTTGGCGTTTCCACTCTTTGTTGAACATGAGCAGCAATCTTTTGCCATGGATTTTCATGATCTAAGTATCCATAAACATCGTATGGAAAACCAGTGTCTTTAATAGCTTCTACTTCCAATGCGGGTGCAAACATAAACGGATCCTTTTCAGGGAATACGATTAATGCTAATACCCTCTCTACTGGGTCACTATAGAATCCAGTTAAGTATTGAATTGTTTTCGGATCACTTAGATATGTGAAATCTAATCCGTTGTTGTAGGTCCAGTCCTGGATTGACTTTATCTTAGACATGTAAAACCCCTCCTTTTAGTATATCTTAGACTAAAATTACAAAAATTAAAACAATTATTAATTCGTAAATTAAAAAACGCGACCTCTTTATTAGACAGGAGTCGCGTTTTATTAGATGAATTATTAAAATCCCTAGAAAGTACGTACTGGGGTGATTAATTCGATGAAGTTTTCAGCATCTTCAGAAGGAACAAGGGTGAATGGACGTAATGATGATGTGAATGAAACATTGATCATTGAGTGTCCAAAGGCACGTAGGGCGTCCTTCATGTAGTCAGGGTTGAAGGAAATTTCTAAATCATTTCCAGCAACTTCTTTGCTTTCAACTTCTTCTTCAACGTTACCAACGTCTGGAGAGTTACCAGAGATAGTTACTTGTTTAACATTAGCCTTGATAGTTAACTTAACAACGTTATTTCTTGATTCGTGAGATAGAAGTGAAGCTCTTTCGATAGCTCCAAGTAGTTCGTATGCATCGAATTGAACGTTAGTTTCTGATTCTTTTGGAATCAATCTAGAAGTATCTGGGTATGTTCCTTCAAGTAATCTTGAGTAGAAGTATGTGCTGCCAATAGTGAATAGCACTTGGTTTTCTGTAATCTTCATCTTAACATTTTCAGTATCATCTGAAATCATCTTTGATAGTTCTGAAAGACTGCTACCAGGGATAATAACGTCGTATTCGCCTTGGTTATCTGGTAGAGCCACTTTACGTTGACTTAGACGGTGTGAATCAGTTGCTACAGCAAATAAAGTACCGTCTTTTAGAACAAAATGAACACCAGTTAAAATAGGGCGACTTTCTTGGTTTGATACGGCAATAACAGTTTGGTTAATGATTTCCTTGAATACATCACCTGATAATGAAATTTCGTTATCATTTTCAATTTCAGGTAAGTGTGGGTAATCAGCTGCATCTAAACCATTGATAGTGAATGATGAAGTTCCTGAAGTGATTTCAGTTTGGAAACCATTTGCAACAGAAAGTGTCATTTTATCACTAGGTAATTTCTTAACGATTCCACTGAAGAATCTAGCAGGTAAAACGATTGAACCTTCTTCTTCAATGATTAGTTCGTTATCTGCATCGTTTTTATCAATAACAGTTTCGATAGAAACATCAGCATTGCTACCAGTTAAAATCAAACCTTCGTTTGATACTGTTAGCTTTAGACCAGTCAAAATAGGAATAGTGGTTTTTGATGAAATTGCTCTTGAAACCATGTTGATTCCTTGAATGAATGCTGATCGTTTGATTGAAAATTTCATTTTGAATGTCTCCTCGCATGTATTATTTAATATTAATTAATATATATAGTTAAAACAGTAGTAGTAGGGCCTGTGTATACTGTGGAAAAGTTATTTCGCACTTACGGACACAGAGTTTTGCACATGTGGATAACCTGTGGATAAGTTACCATGTTTTTCCACACCCATTATCTCTCTAATGTTTCCTTTAGTTCTTTAATTTGTTCCTTGATTGTTGAATCTGATTGAACTGCTTCTGCAATTTTATCGTAAGCATGAATAACAGTTGTATGATCCTTACCACCAAACGCGGTTCCAATCTTTGGAAGAGAACTGTTGGTTAAGGTACGGCTTAAATACATTGCTATTTGACGAGGGATAACAATTGTTTTCACACGTTTTTTCCCTTTTAAATCGTCTATAGAAACGTTGTAGTAAGTTGAAACTGATTTAATGATGTTCTCAACCGTAATTTCAGGTTTTGAATCGCCTCGATTAAGGCCGCGCAAGGCTTCAGAGACTAAATCAGTTGTAATTGGAACTTTTTTGAAGTTAGCAAATGCATGTACACGTGACAATGCACCTTCTAGCTCACGAACGTTTGAATCAAATTGACCAGCTATGTAGTTAAGCGTATCTGGGGGAACTTGAATCCCGTCTGCTTCTGCTTTCGCACGCAAGATAGCAATTCTAGTTTCTAAGTCTGGAGGGGTAATATCTACCGGAAGTCCCCAGGCAAATCGAGAAACCAAACGATCTTGTAATTTGGCAATTTCGTTTGGTAGACGATCAGAAGTTAAGACAATTTGCTTTTTATTTTCATACAAATCATTGAATGTATGGAAGAATTCTTCTTGAGTTCCATCCTTATCAGCAAAGAATTGAACATCATCAACTAGCAATGCATCAACGTTTCTGTATTCACGTCTGAATGCTTCGGTTTCATTATTTTGAATCGCATTAATGAAATCGTTCGTAAATGATTCACTAGTTACGTACATAATGTTTGCACTTGGATTGTCTTGCAAAATTTTGTTACCAATTGCGTGCATCAAGTGGGTCTTTCCTAATCCAACACCTCCGTACAAAAGAAGTGGGTTATACATTTTTCCTGGATCTTCGGAAACAACTAGCGCCGCTGCATGCGCCATTTGATTTCCTTTACCGATAACGAAGGATTCGAATGTATAGTTAGGATTTAGATGACTGTTTTGTAAGAATTCATTAACTTTTTCGCTGCTTGAATTCTCTTTTGCCGCGTCATCTTGCTGAGCTGAATTACTACTCTCTCCTTCTACAATTAACTTTGGAACGATATCCCTTTTAGTTATTTGGTATGAATACTCTACGAAAGAGTCTTCTAACTTATCTTCCCAATAATCACGGTGGAGAGGAGATGGAAGTTCTAGCGTTAGCTCATTGCCGACTAAACTAATGGGTTTAACAGTATCAATCCATGTTGAATACGTTGTAGTGGAGTAATTTTTTTCAAAAGCTTCACTGATTGCTTCCCATAATGAGTCTTTATCCATGAATCATTTCCTCCCGTTAAAAATCTTTAGTAATTTTACCATTAAAAAAAAAAGTTTTCCACAAGCAGATTTACTTGTGTATAATTGTTTCACACCCTGTTAATTTCATTTTCCACATCCTGTTGATAACTCGATTAAAATTATCTCATTTTTTAGTTTTCCACAGAAAATTGTTAATAATCCACAGGTGAATATAACCGATATATCAATAAAAATAAAAAGTTATGCACAACTTGTGAATAAAAATAATAACAGGCTGTTTACTTGTGGAAAAGTTGTGGAAAACCCTGTTAATTGGAAAATTTTAATTAACAAGAAAAATATAAAAATGTGTATGAAACAAATTAAAATGTGGATAAAAAATGGATCCCTTTAGGGAAAGATTTTGATTTTTATGTTTCATCATTAATTTTTTTATGGTATTATGTTTAGGAAATGTATTTGACATAGAAAAGAAACATACAAAATATATAAGGGAGGGTTAGTAATGAAGAGAACTTACCAACCAAAGAAACGTAAGCACGCACGTACTCACGGTTTCCGTAGTCGTATGAGCACTAGCAACGGTCGTAAAGTTTTAGCTCGCCGTCGTAAAAAGGGTAGAAAGTCATTGACTGTATAGACCACTGACCATTCAGTGGTCTTTTTCATTATATTGAACAAAATTTAATGGAGATGGATTATGCGTAAGTCATATCGCGTCAAAAAAGAAGCAGAATTCCAAAGTGTTTTTGAAAAACATAATTCAGTTGCCAATCGGACTTTTGTTATTTATCAAATGGAAAAGCCTGATCAACCTCATTTTAGAGTCGGTATCTCAGTTGGTAAGAAGATTGGGAATGCCGTTCACAGAAATTGGGTTAAGAGACGAGTAAGACAAAGTTTGACTGAATTAAAGCCATACTTGAGACAAGACGTTGATTTCTTGGTTATCGCTCGTCCAAGAGCAGACCAACTGCCAATGGCAGAGGTTAAAAAGAATATGGTTCATGTTTTAAAATTAGCAAACTTGCTTGATTCTGATTATGTTGAGGGAGAAGACTAATGAAAAAATTTAAAAAGTATCTTTCACTTTCTTCAATTTTAGGATTAGTATTTTTCTTGACTGCATGTAGTAATAAACCAATTACTTCACACAGTACTGGTCTATGGGATGGAGTTATTGTACTTAATTTCTCAAGAGCCATCATTTGGTTAGCCAAATTCTTCGGTTCTAACTATGGAATGGGTATCGTTGCTTTCACCATCATCGTTCGTATCATTATCTTGCCTTTGATGATTTATCAAACCAAGAGTATGAAGAAGACCCAAGAATTACAACCTAAGTTAAAGGAACTTCAAAAGAAGTATTCATCAAAGGATACTGAAACTGTTAAGTTACTTCGTGAAGAACAACAAAAGCTATACGCTGAAGCAGGAGTTAACCCTGTTGCTGGTTGTTTACCACTAGTAGTTCAATTACCAATCTTGTGGGCCTTATACCAAGCTATCTGGCGTACAGATATTTTGAAGTCAGGTCATTTCCTATGGTTACAATTAGGACACAAAGACCCATACTTTATTATGCCGGTTCTAGCCGCCGTATTTACTTTCATTAGTTCATGGCTAGCAATGAAGTCACAACCTGAGCAAAATGGGATGACTAAGGGAATGATGTTCGGAATGCCCGTTATCATTTTCTTCATGGCACTAAATATTCCTGCTGCGATCTCAATTTATTGGGTAGTAACAAATGCCTTCCAAGCTGTGCAAACACTATTCATTCAAAATCCTTGGAAGATTCAAAGAGAACGAGAAGAAAAGCTTCGTGCCGAAAAGCAACACAAAAGAAATGTTGAAAAAGCAATTCGAAAAGCTAAAAAATCTCGTCGTAAATAATAAAAAAGCGTCTGATTTTACAATCAGACGCTTTTTTTGTGTATCATTACACCGCCGTTTTGTGATATTATTAATAACATAGTTTATTTTTAAAAGGAGTCCCAACATGTCAACATTTACTGCTAAAACAGTCAGTGAAGCGATCGAGGAAGGACTAAAGTCACTAAACGTTGATAAGAGCAATGCTGATATCAACATTGTTCAAACAAACCGTAAAGGCTTTTTTGGAATCGGAAAACGTGATGCAATCGTCGAAATCGACGTTAAACACAATCAAAATGCATCAAAATCTCAAGAAATCGCAGCAACACCAACAAAAAACATTAAGATTAACAACCAACCAGAAGAAACAAAAGAAACTAATAAACGTCATCATTCAAATGAACAAGCCATGGAAGATTTAGTGGCTTATTTGAAGCCAATTATTGAAGAATTGGGCGTTTCAGCTGAATTACAAATTAAGATTATTAACCGTAAGTTCGCTAGGATTAACTTCAAGACTGAACAAGAAGGTTTATTAATTGGTAAGCATGGTTTAACCATCAATGCTTTACAAAACTTGGCACAAATCTATTTGAACCACATCGGTTACAGCCGTTTATCAATTCAACTAGATACAGCCGATTATCGTCACCGTCGTACTGAAATTTTGAAGAAATTAGCTGAAAAGACAGCTAGAGAAGCGGTAGCAACAGGACAACCGGTATACCTAGATCCAATGCCTTCTTTTGAAAGAAAGGTTATTCATAACCAACTAGAAGACAGTCTATACGTCAACACATTCTCATCAGGTCGAGAACCATACCGTGCTGTCGTTGTAGAACCACAAGGATAGTCATATAAATTGACAAAACCGGATAAAGTTTTTATTATATAAGGTATCATTCTTATCAGAGATAGATGAAGTAGTCAAAGTGCTTTATCCATGCTGAGTTTTTTTGGCGTGGAGTGGGCACTTTTTTTGTGCGCTAGGCCACAAAACGGATTTTGATAATTTAGAAGGGAAGAGGAACATGGCAACGACTACAGATTTTGACACAATTGCAGCGATTTCAACACCACCTGGTGAAGGGGGAATCTCCATCGTTCGAATCAGTGGGGATGACGCTTTAAAAGTAATTAGTAAAATTTTTAGAGGCAAGGACTTAAACAAGGTTGCCTCACACACCATTAACTACGGACATGTTTTTGATCCAGATACGAACGAAGATGTCGATGAAGTAATGGTATCAGTAATGAGAGCACCAAAGACTTACACGTGTGAAGATGTGATTGAGGTTAACTGTCACGGTGGTATCTTAGCCACTAACACCATTCTTCAATTGATTTTAAGTTATGGTGCCCGTCTTGCTGAACCAGGTGAATTTACTAAACGTGCATTCTTAAATGGACGAATTGACCTTTCACAATCAGAAGCGGTTATGGATGTTATTGACGCTAAAACTACCCGCTCTATGAAGGCTGCTGAAAGCCAACTTGAAGGAAACCTTTCAAGACTAATTAGAACGCTTAGACAACAAATTTTGGATGTTTTAGCAAATGTCGAAGTTAACATTGATTATCCTGAATATGACGATGCAGAAGTGATGACTTCTAAGTTATTGAAGGAAAATGCGGTTGATTTAAAAGCTAAAGTTGAAAAACTACTAGAAACTGCCAAACAAGGACAAGTACTAAGGGATGGACTTGCTACTTCAATCGTTGGTCGACCAAACGTTGGTAAATCAAGTATCTTAAACCACTTGTTACACCAAGATAAGGCCATCGTTACAGATGTTCCTGGAACCACACGTGACGTGTTGGAAGAATACGTTAACGTTAAGGGTGTTCCTTTGAAATTAGTCGATACTGCCGGAATCCGTGAAACCGAAGACAAAGTTGAAAAAATCGGTGTTGAACGTTCAAGAAAGGCGATTGCTAGTTCAGACTTAGTTCTATTAGTATTGAACTACTCTGAAAAACTTTCTGATGAAGATCGTCAATTAATCGAATTAACTAACGATTCCAAACGAATTGTTATCTTGAATAAGACTGACTTGCCTCAACAAATTGATGTTGATGAAGTTAAGAAGTTAGTTGGTGCAGAAAATGTAATTACTACTTCTGCAATTCAAGACAACGGAACTGAACCACTTGAGGAAATGATTGCTAAACTATTCTTTACTCAAGGGATTCAAAGTTCACAAAATGATGTCATGGTTACAAACGCCAGACACGTTAGTTTGTTACACAATGCTAAGGAATCACTAAACAGCGTAATTAACGGATTGGATGAAGGTCTACCGGTTGATTTAGTTCAAATGGACATGCACGCATGTTGGGAATCACTAGGTGAAATTACCGGTGATAGCTATAACGGTGAATTATTAGATCAACTATTCAGCCAATTCTGTCTAGGAAAATAGTCAATTGTTTCATGTGAAACATTTTAAAATGGAGGAGAACAAATGAGCCAAATCGTAAGCGAAGAAAACATTCAATACGATGCCGGTCAATACGACGTTATCGTCGTTGGTGCCGGACATGCTGGTAGTGAAGCAGCACTTGCTTCTGCCAGAATGGGAAACAAAACAATGTTAATCACAATTAATTTGGACATGGTAGCATTCATGCCATGTAATCCATCACTTGGCGGACCAGCCAAAGGAACTGTGGTTAGAGAAATAGATGCATTAGGTGGGGAAATGGGTAGAAATATCGATAAGACCTACGTACAAATGAGAATGCTAAACACTGGTAAGGGTCCTGCTGTTCGTGCATTACGTGCACAAGCTGATAAGCATGCTTACCACCGTGCAATGAAGGAAACTATCGAAAAACAACCTAACTTGGATTTAAAACAAGGAATTGTTGACTCACTAATCGTTGAAGACGGTGTCTGCAAGGGGATCGTCACTTTCACAGGTGCTAAGTACTACTCAAAGACTACTGTTATTTGTGCCGGAACTGCTGCCCGTGGAAGAATCATCATCGGTGAATTGAGATATTCTTCAGGTCCAAATAACTCTCAACCTGCTTTGAAGTTATCAGAAAACCTAGAAGAATTAGGTTTCGAATTGAAACGTTTCAAGACTGGTACACCTCCACGTGTTAACGGTCGTACAATTGACTTCTCTAAGACAGAAGAACAACCAGGGGATGAAGAAGTTAACCACTTTAGTTTCGAAACTCCTGATGACAAGTACATTCCCGTTAAGGATCAACTATCATGTTGGTTAACTTACACCAACGAACACACTCATCAAATCATTCGTGACAACCTAGACCGTGCACCTATGTTTACTGGTGTTATCGAAGGGGTTGGACCACGTTATTGTCCATCAATCGAAGATAAGATTGTTCGTTTCGCCGATAAGAACAGACACCAGGTTTTCTTGGAACCTGAAGGTCGTGAAACCAACGAATACTACTGTGATAGTCTTTCAACTTCTCTTCCAGAAGAAGTACAACAAAAGATGTTACACAGTGTTGCTGGACTAGAACACGCTGAAATGATGAGACCTGGTTACGCCATCGAATACGATGTCGTAGCACCTTACCAATTAAAACCAACATTTGAAACTAAGATTGTTAAGAACCTATACACTGCTGGTCAAACTAACGGTACTTCTGGATACGAAGAAGCCGCTGGACAAGGATTATACGCCGGAATCAATGCGGCGCTACGTGCTCAAGGCAAGGATCCAATGGTGCTAAAACGTAACGAAGCCTACATTGGTGTTTTAGTTGATGATTTAGTAACTAAGGGGACTAACGAACCATACCGTCTATTGACTAGTCGTGCTGAATACCGTCTACTTCTAAGAAACGATAACGCTGACTTTCGTCTAACTGAAAAGGGTCATGAATTAGGTCTAATATCAGACGAAAGATACAACCAATTCCTAGAAAAGAAAGAAGCAGTTATCAAGGAATTAGATCGTTTAGACCATACTCGTATCAAACCAAGTGATGAAGTAAACGAATTCGTTGAAGCTCACGGTGACAAGCCACTTAAGGATGGTATCCTGGCATCTGTATTTCTACGTCGTCCATACGTAACTTACAACACATTGTTGAAGTTCATTGAACCAGCCGAAAAGCCATTAGGTCGTCGTGTGGTTGAACAAGTAGAAATCAGAACTAAGTACGCTGGATACATCAAGAAGGCCGAAGAAAACGTTGCTCGTATGAAGAAAATGGAAGCTAAGAAGATTCCAGATGACATCGATTACGATGCAATTGACAGTTTAGCTACTGAAGCTCGTCAAAAACTAGAAAAGATTAGACCACGTACTGTGGCTCAAGCTTCTAGAATTTCAGGTGTTAACCCTTCTGATGTCGCCATCTTAGGTGTTTACATTCAACAAGGTAAAATCGCTAAAATTAAGAAATAAAGAAAAAGCCATCTAAACATTGTTTAGATGGCTTTTTTATTATCTGATGCAGCTATTTAAAATCGTGTACATGAATGACGAAATGATTCCCGGGATTAATACACCTTTTAGTAGCGTAAATTGATATTTAAAGTATTCAGATGATTTTTGTCGATTAAGTTTAACGGATCGATGTTTTAAAATAGAATGATTAGCCGAGACGGTGAAGCAAATGATGGAATTAGTTAGTAGCACCCACATAACCGCCCAAAAAACGGCGTAGAAGTAGTTTCCATCCATTATGTATATAATTACGGCCGAAAGGTTTAAAGCGTCAATATAGACGGTATAAATTGATAAGAATGCTAAGAAGATTCTAGTGCGTAGCATTGAAATGATTGCATATAAGACAGCAACTTCGATAAAAATTAGCATTTGCGGGATTGCCGTTATAAAGTTAGCTTTTAAAATCACATGTAGTGACATGGATTCTTTATTAACATTGAAAATTCCCCATAGGACAGACAGTAAAAACCATACTAGAAAGGCCACGAGAATGTATTTATGTATGTTCAGTTTTCCAATTCTTTTGATACTTGGTCATTCCTTCTATTATGTAGTTAAAATATTAACAATTAAATTATACTTATAAGTGCGAATTATCACAAGGAAATTATTTAAAACAATTTGTGAAATAATGATACAATGGGATTATCAAAATTAGGAGCAACGAAAAAATGGAAAAATCTACCAAAAATACAAAAAATAAATTTTTAAAAGAATGCCTTAGCTGGCTAATCTACCTAGTTGTACTAGGAGGAATTTACCTAACAATTACTCATTTCTTTACAATGGCGACTGTTGATGGAACATCAATGGATCCAAACTTATACAATGGAGAAAAGATGTTGGTATTAAAACAATCTGAAGTCAAGCGTAATAGCGTCATCATCTTTGATGCGCATGGTGAAGATCCGGAGGCTACCGCCAATGATTATTATGTAAAACGTGTTATCGGACTACCAGGTGATACTGTTTCATACAAAGATGGTAAGTTATACGTTAACAACAAGCTTGTTGACCAAAGCTTCATCAGTAAAAAAGAACTAAATGTAGGAACGCGTTATAAATTTAATGGTGACACTATCAAAAACTGGGATATTTCTAAATTATCTAGCACCAAATGGGTATACAACCAAGATGCAAAGGTTGTACCAAAGGGTGAATACTTTGTTCTAGGTGATAACCGAAGTGTCTCAAACGACAGTAGATACTGGGGATTTGTTAAGGAATCTAAGGTATTAGGAGTTGCTAAGTTATTCCCATGGTCTGGTACTGCTAAGCACCGTCATAATATTAATGATTTAGCTGAGTAGAGGGGAATTTAATCCATGAAATTAACGGAGAAACAAAAAGGTTTAATATCATGGTTTATCTACCTGTTATTCTTGGTACTAGCCTGGTTTACAATTAAGAGTTTTGCGACGGTAGTAAAGGTTGACGGTCATTCAATGGACCCCAACTTACATACTGGACAACGGGTTCTAGTGATGAAAAGGGATGCAGTCAAACGCAATAGCGTGATTGTCTTTGATGCTCACGGTGAGGATCCGACCAAGACTACCACCACGTACTATGTAAAGCGTGTGGTTGGGATTCCTGGCGATAAAATCGTTTATAAAGACGGTAAAATATATATAAATAACAAGCTATATAAGCAAAACTATATTAGCAAAGAGCAAGTTAGTGTTGGAACACGCTATAAATTTCAAAGTGATGTCATTAAGAACTGGGATATTGCTAAGTTATCTAAAGAAAAATGGGTAGATGACCAGGACGAGAAGGTTGTCCCTAAAGGGATGTACTTCGTTTTAGGCGATAATCGATCAATCTCAAATGACAGCCGTTATTGGGGATTCGTTGAAAAGAAAAAGGTATTAGGTGTTGTATATGCATTCCCATGGTCCGGAAATGCAACACAGCGTTATAACATCAATCAATTAAAAAATAAAAAAGCGTTGAATTAAAATCAACGCTTTTTTTGTTGTATATTTAGTTGTTATTTGAAGCAACATTTACATCATTGTTTAGTGATGATGAGTTAGTAGAAGTTGCAACGTTGCTGTTTTGGGCAGTATTTGAACCATTTTGATTATTAAAGTCATGGTGTCTTGCTTTTTCATGCTTAACTACAAATGAATCGTCAAACATACGATTACTTAGGCTTAAGTCATAAGCACTTGTATCTTTTACAATCATCTTTTTAGCATGCTTAGCAGTCTTTTTCTTTTTAGTATTTTTTTTGACTACCTTTTTGGCTTTTTTCACCTTTTTAACGGGCTTTACAAGTTTTAATTGGTATTCAGGAACATAACCACCTAATTTTGGTAAGAATAGGAAGTTTGATCCATTGAAACGAACGCGGTTACCAACGTGCATGTGACCAATTCGTTTGAAGTAACGGTATCTCATCATTGTGTGACGACCGTGACGTAATTTTCCATATTTGTAGACGTTAACAAATTCACTACGGTTAGTATAAGTTTGGTTAGCGGATGCATGGACAGTGGTACCGATTAAAAATACGGCACCCACAGCTGCTAAAGCAGCGGCTACTTTCTTTTTCATTATCGTTTCCTCCTGGGAATGTAAAAATATTCTCATATATATATAATAATTTACCAGTAAATACAGAAATATCAAGCTAAATCGACTGATTTAACTTAAATGTAACTTTTAAATTATTTATCCACATGTTGACAACTCTAATCAGTTCGATATAATCAATTATAATTAAATTAGAAAATGATTAGAAATTAATCGTTTTCTAATAAATATATGGAATGAGGTGTTCAATATGAAAAATCAAGAAATTTTGCATGACGAAGACGAATGTTTCGCATCAGCTTCACGTATCAAGTACTTCGATATGGTCATTGAATCGGGTGAAGGAGCGATTTTAAAGGACGTCGAGGGAAACGAATATATTGATTTATTAGCGAGCGCATCATCAACTAACACTGGTCACAGCCATCCACACGTGGTTGAAGCCATTGCTGAACAAGCAAAGAAACTAATTCAATACACTCCTGCATACTTTGCGAACTTACCGGCTGCGCAACTATCCAAACGATTGACAGCGTTAGCACCAATCGATGGACCGGCTGAACTATCATGGGGTAATTCAGGATCCGATGCAAACGATGCATTAATCAAGTTTGCTCGTGGTTACACCGGACGTCAAGATGTTGTTAGTTTTACTGGAGCATATCACGGTTCAACATACGGTTCAATGAGTGCTTCAGGGGTTAGTTTGAACATGAATAGAAAAATGGGACCTCTAATGAGTGGATTTTATAAAGTACCATTCCCAAGCCCATGGTATCGCGAATCTTATGAAACAGAAGATGAATTCGTTGATCGCATGTTCGAAGAGTTTAAGTTACCATTTGATACATATTTACCTGCTGACGAAGTCGCAGTCATCTTGATTGAACCAATTCAAGGTGACGGTGGAATCGTGAAAGCACCAGAAAAGTACCTAAAGAAAGTATACGAATTTGCCCATGAAAACGGCATCCTATTTGCGATTGATGAAGTTAATCAAGGAATGGGCCGTACTGGTAAATGGTGGTCAATTCAACAATTTGATGGCATCTATCCTGATTTGATGACAGTTGGAAAGTCAATCGCATCTGGTTTACCACTTAGTGCCGTTATCGGTAAAAAAGAAATTATCGAATCACTAGAGGCACCCGCCAACGTTTATACAACTGCTGGTAATCCTGTAACAACTGCCGCTGCGATGGCTACTATTGATGTAATTGAAGATGAACATCTATTGGAACGTAGCGAGAGTTTAGGTGCCAAATCCAAAGTATTCTTTGATAGAATGAAAGAGAAGTACAGTTTTGTTGGTGACGTTAGAATGTACGGATTAGATGGTGGTATTGATATTATCGATCCTGAAACCGGAAAGGCTGACGTTAAAGTGGCAACAAAATTAATCTATCGTATGTTTGAACTAGGGGTAATCATGATTACCGTAAGGGGAAACGTACTTAGATTCCAACCACCTTTGGTAATTACCGAAGAACAACTAGAAAAGGCCTTTGACGTTATCGATCAAGCGATGGATGACGAAGCAAATGGTCGTATCCAATTTGATAAAGCAATTGGTTGGAGTACTGATTAATAAGATAATTAGGGGTGTAATTAATGGCTCATACTAAGTTAACGCAAGCAGACTTTGACGCAATGCGTGAACAATATGACAAAAATCCAAAAAATAAGGTATTGCAACGTTCCGTTATGAAAAACGGTATCAACAATACTGCAAGGGATAACCGAGTTGTGGCTAATTTAAACCACACATACTCCGTTGAAATCGACACTGGGAAGGTCTCAAACCAAAAGCGTTCGGGCCGTTGCTGGTTATTCTCATTGTTAAATGTTTTAAAGCACGACTTTGCGAAACGCTATGACGTAAAGGATTTTGAATTGTCACAAAGTTACCTATTCTTCTGGGATAAGGTAGAACGTGCCAACATCTTTTACGACCGAATTATCGATACTGCTGACAAGCCTTTCGATGATCGTGAACTTCGCTGTTACCTAGCTGCACCTGGTGCAGACGGTGGTGAATGGGGGATGGCGGTTGCACTGGTACAAAAGTATGGTGTAATGCCAACTTCTGCCTTTCCAGAAAGCAACGTTACAGAAAATACAGCTGATTTAAAGGAAGTATTAAACCGTAAACTACGCCGTGATGCGATGGTATTACGCGACATAATTCATGCCGGTAAAAGTGATTCTGAAATCGCTGAAAAGCGTAAGGAAATGCTAAAAGAAGTTTACAAAATTGCCGGTTTTGCATGTGGTGTTCCACGTGAAACATTTGACTTTGAATACCGTGATGACAAGCAAA
>CAMLMR010000011.1 GCA_946481335.1 uncultured Lactobacillus sp.
GTATCCGTCTTTTTGTTTATTAATATGATTCAGAAACGTCAATCTTTTCTTGAGCTGAGAAGTCATCGTTAGGGTAACGACGTTTCAATGCCTTGATTAAGATGTGTTTTGCGATGATGTTGTTTCTGGCTAGGATAGGACCGTGGAAGTAAGTGCAGTATACGTTCTTGAAGATTGCACCTTCAGCTTGATCGGTACCGTTGTTACCGTAACCTTGTTCAACGTCACCTAAAGGACGTTCGTCGTTACCAGTGTAAGTGACACCTTGGTGGTTTTCAAAACCGTGGTAAACTTCACCAGTTTCTTTGTTTTTAATCTTGATGTCACCGATGAAACGGTTGTCGTCTTGTTGTTCAGTGTAGTGGTCTAAGACACCGATACCAGGGATTTTGTTTCCTTCGGCATCAATGTAGTACTTACCTAGGAGTTGGTAACCACCACAGATGGCTAACAAGCAACCATCTGAATCGATGAACTTTTTGATTTCATCTTTTTTAGTTTGGAAGTCTTTTGAAACAATGCTTTGTTCAAAATCTTGGCCACCACCAAATACGGCGATGTCATAGTCATCAGACTTGAAGTCTTCGTCTAAACTAACGACTTGTGATTCAACGTTGATGCCCATTTTCTTTCCATAGTATTTAAGAACTAAGATATTTCCTAAATCACCGTAGGTATTCATCAAATCACCGTATAGATGGGCAATGTGTAATGTATATTCTTTGGTCATTATTCCATACCTCCCTTAATGTAACCTTTTTCTGCAAAGTCTTTTCTTAGTTGAAGCATTGCAGTGTAGGTAGCTAGGATGTAAACCTTCTTAGTTGGTAGAGTAGGGATTTCTTCGACTACCTTTTCTAGGTTAGGTTGAACTTCATGGATGTTTTCATCCACACCAGCAACCTTAAATCTAAAGGTAATGTCTTTGTATCTTTCACCACCGGTGATGAACTTCTTGATTGGCATCTTAGTGAAACGTTCGAATTCACCGTCCCAAATCCAACTAGTGTCAATTCCGTCAGCGTAGTTGGCGTTTAGTAGACAGATTAGTGAGAAGTCATCTTGTTCCTTTGAGATGGTATCGATAACTTGGTTT
This sequence comes from uncultured Lactobacillus sp., assembly GCA_946481335.1. GTDB lineage: Bacteria > Bacillota > Bacilli > Lactobacillales > Lactobacillaceae > Apilactobacillus. The sequence goes on from CAMLMR010000011.1 coordinate 1,097, forward strand.
AAACCAACAGGGTTCTTAACCAATACTAATGTAGTTTCCTTACCATCAATGTCGATTAGTTCTTGGCGACCAAAGACACGTTCGTTAGCAGTGAATGCTTGCGCGATATCCTTTGGATCAACGTCTAGGAAACGACCAACTGAATAAGCAGCTAGGGCGTTGTAAATGTTGTATACTCCACCGATACCAATTGATAGGTCTTGGCCATCGACAGTGAAGTCAGATGAGTTAGGAGTTAATGCACCTAGTTTAGTTAATTCATGAGTTAGTTCTGGGCGTTTGAAACCACAGTGTTCACAGAAGTAGTTACCTAGGTTGGCGTAACTGATGTAGTGGTAGTGCAAGATGTTTTGACATACTGGACATAAAACACCATCAGTATTTGGTTCAGCCTTGAAGTTATCGTTATCATCGTGATTCTTAAATCCGTAGTAAATCTTTGGGTTTGGCAAATCAACGGAGTTAAAGATAGGTGCATCACCGTTAGCGATGATAGTAGCTTCTGGCGCTAGTTTGACACCATCAATAATCTTCTTGTAGGTAGTGTAGATTTCACCATAACGGTCCATTTGATCACGGAAAATGTTAGTGAAGACAAAAGCGATTGGTTTAACGTACTTAGTTAGTTTAATGACGTTTGCTTCATCAACTTCCAAGACAGCAAGTGGACGGTTGGTCTTAGGATTTTTAGCTTTTAAAAATGTGGTTACTAGACCTTGTTCCATGTTTGAACCAGATGGGTTAGTAACAACGTTTTGGTATTTTTGTTTTAGCACTTGAACAGTAAGTGCAGTGGTTAATGTTTTTCCGTTAGTACCGGTAACCACAATAATGTCATAGTTTTGACCTAGATGTTTTAAAATAGCTGGATCAATTGCGGTGGTAATCTTTCCAGGAAGTGAACTTCCCCCGTTCATAAAGGTATGTAAAAACCAGTATGAAGACTTACCAGCAAAAGTCGCAAATTCGCTTCTTATAGACATTGCATGTACTCCTTAATTAATTAATACACAAAATTTTATCATACTTTACTATTATAGACCGAATAAGTGCATTATTTCAGTAAAATGATGTAAATTCTTTGGAACTGTCGAAATTAATTCGTAAATCAGCTATAATAATAAATGAAAAAATACAGAAAGCGAGTTTAATCATGGCACAACTATATTATCGCTACGGGGCAATGAACAGTGGAAAGTCCATTGAAATCATTAAAGTTGCTCATAATTATGAAGAACAAGGTAAATCAGTCGTAATCATGACAAGTGCATTGGACACAAGGGAAGAAAGAGGTACTGTTGCATCCCGAGTAGGATTAAGCAGAGGTGCACATGTGATTGAAGCGGATTCTGATTGCTTTGAAATGGTCAAAGAAATTGACCCAGATGCTAGTTGTATCTTAATTGACGAAGCCCAATTCTTAACTAAGGCTCACGTCTTACAATTAGCCAAAATTGTCGATGAACTATCGATTCCAGTAATCGCATTTGGTTTAAAGAATGACTTCCAAAACAAGTTATTTGAAGGATCTGAAGCGTTATTGTTATATGCTGACAAGATTGAAGAAATGAAGACTATTTGTTGGTTCTGTGGAAGAAAAGCCACTATGAATCTTCGTTTCCATGACAATCAACCAGTATATGAAGGTGAACAAATTCAAGTAGGTGGAAACGAATCATACTACCCAGTATGTCGTAAGCATTATTTCAACCCACCTTTGGACGAAATGGGAAAGTGAGGAATAATTAATGGATGAAATATTTGAAAAGCTGCAATCAGTAGTTGATCGATACGATGAACTAAACGAATTGATCAGTGACCCAGAAGTTATCGCAGATACAAAACGTTTCATGGAACTATCTAAAGAAGAAGGTAGTTTAAGAGAAGTTGTTGCTGCTTACAACAAGTACAAGGACGTAGTCTCTCAACTAGAAGACGACAAGGCGATGCTTGCTGAAAAGCTAGACGATGACATGAACGAAATGGTTAAGAGCGAAATTAGCGAACTAGAACCACAAAAGGCTGAACTTGAAGAACAAATCAAGATTATGCTATTACCTAAGGACCCTAATGATGACAAGAACATCATCATGGAAATCCATGGTGCTGCTGGTGGGGATGAAGGTAGTCTATTCGCTGCTGACCTATACAACATGTACATTCGTTACGCTGAAAGCCAAGGCTGGAAGACATCAATCATTGATGAAAGTGATACCGAAGTTGGTGGATTTAAAGAAATCGCCATCATGATTCAAGGTGACAACGTCTACTCTAAGTTGAAGTTTGAAAATGGTGCTCACCGTGTTCAACGTGTTCCTTCAACTGAATCAGCTGGTCGTATTCATACTTCAACTGCTACTGTTGGTGTTATGCCAGAAGCAGAAGATGTTGACTTAGAAATCGATCCAAAAGATATCAAGACTGATGTTTACCGTGCGTCTGGTGCCGGTGGACAACACGTTAACAAGACTTCATCAGCGGTTAGAATGACCCACTTGCCTACAGGTATCGTGGTTGCCATGCAAGATGAACGTTCACAACAACAAAACCGTGCAAAGGCAATGCAAGTATTGAAGTCTCGTGTATACGATTATTACCAACAACAAGAAGAAGATAAGTATGACGCTGAAAGAAAATCAGCCGTGGGTACTGGTGATCGTTCAGAAAGAATTAGAACTTACAACTATCCTCAAAACCGTGTTACTGACCACCGTATTGGTTTGACAGTTAACAAGTTGGATAAGGTTATGAATGGTGACTTAGAAGATATCATTGACGCATTGATTCTATCTGACCAAACCGAAAAGTTGGAGCAACTAAAGAATGAATAATATGACTTATTTTGAAGCCCAGAAGAGGGCTTCTTTTCTTATCTCCGAAAAAAATCTTGATAAAGAAACCGCCAAGCTATTTTTAATGGAGATGTTTGGTTTTGATAATACCCACTTGCTGTTGCATTATCGTGATGAAATGAAACAAGAAGACGTCAAAAGATACTTTGATTGGATTGATCAGTACCTAAATGGCCAACCGGCTCAATATATCATCGGTGAGACTGAGTTTTATGGTAATCGTTTTAAAGTCGATGATAGAGTCCTAATTCCACGCCCCGAAACAGAGGAATTAGTAGAGTGGCTATTGTCTGACTTTGCCGACCAAAAGAGTTTAAAAGTGCTTGATATGGGAACTGGAAGTGGTGCAATTGCCATCTCCATTAGTAAGGAACATCCAAAATGGCAGGTAGATGCTGCTGACATCTCCGCAAAAGCCTTACAGGTAGCGGGTTTGAACAACGAAATCAACGAAACGAACGTTAGGTTCATCGAGAGTGATTTGTTCGACGCTATTTCCGAAGATTATGACGTGATTATTAGTAATCCACCTTATATTTCCGAAGATGAAATTAATTATATGGATGAAAGTGTAATAGAACACGAACCAAAAGAAGCATTATTTGCAAAAAATAATGGCTTATTTATGTATCAAAAAATCGCAGAATATATTAAAATAAAGAAGGAGACTGTTCACGGCAGTTTATATCTAGAAATTGGGTTTAAACAAACGGATGCAGTTACCGAGATTTTTACCGAGTTAATTCTGGGATGTGAAGTCACTAGTCGTAAGGACTTCTTCGGTAATCCTAGAATGATTCGAGTTAAGTATTAGGGGGGATGTATTTATATATGGACACAAAGATATACACTGCAGATGATTTAGCTGCAGCCGCTAAGGATATCGTCGACGGAAAGCTAGTTTCTTTCCCAACTGAAACGGTATACGGTTTAGGGGCAGACGCAACTAATGAAGATGCGGTTAAGCAAGTTTATGCGGCTAAGGGACGTCCAAGCGACAATCCTTTAATCGTCCATGTTGACGGCCCAGAAATGGTTGAACGATACGCACAACCATTGTCTGATGAGGCAAAGAAGCTAATTAATACATTTTGGCCTGGACCATTAACCATCATTTTTAATTTGAAAGACAATGTATTATCTAAAACCGTTACCGGTGGATTAGATACTGCAGCATTTAGAAATCCTAACAATGATGTGACACTATCATTGATTAGAGAAGCAGGGGTACCAATTGTGGGACCATCTGCTAATACATCTGGAAAACCAAGTCCTACCTTGGCAAAGCATGTTTATCATGATTTGAAGGGAAAGATTGCCGGAATTCTAGATGACGGTGAATGCCAATATGGTGTTGAATCCACTGTCTTAGATATGTCGACTAATCAACCTGCGATTTTAAGACCGGGTGCTATTTCAGCCGAACAAATCGAAGAAATTATCAATAAACCCGTGCTAGATGAACGAGTACATTTATCCGCTAGCCAAATTCCAAAGGCACCAGGGATGAAGTACAAACACTACGCACCATCAGCTCAAGTTTATATCGTTGATTCCGCTAACGACTTCAAAGAAGCCGCTAAGTGGGCATCACAACAAGATCATACTGTCGGAGTTATGGCAACTGATACTGTTTTAAACGATATTAATTGGCCTGATAACGTTGAAACATTTTCATTAGGAGATACCGTCTTATCAGCAAGTCATGCTTTGTTTGCAGGACTAAGACATTTTGACAATGAAGAAGAAGTAAAATCAATCTTGACCCAAGGTTTTGCAAATCAAGGCATTGGTGAAGCATACATGAACAGATTGAATAAATCTGCTGGACAAAAACATTTTAATAAATAGTTACGTAAATTTTGAGGGGGCACTTCTATCATGAAATACGATTACCAAAATGAAGACAAAGAATTATGGGATGTAATTAAGAATGAACAAACTCGTCAAGAAAACACAATTGAGCTAATTGCGTCAGAAAACATTGCGTCAAACGCAGTAATGGCTGCACAGGGTTCTGTTTTAACTAACAAATACGCCGAAGGATATCCTGGTAAGAGATACTACGGTGGTTGTGAATTTGTTGATAAATCAGAAACATTAGCGATTGAACGTGCTAAAAAGTTATTTGGGGCTGAATATGTAAATGTTCAACCACATTCAGGTTCACAAGCTAACCAAGCTGTGTACTCAGCATTTTTGAAACCAGGAGATAAGATTTTAGGGATGGACCTAAACGCTGGGGGCCATTTAACCCACGGTGCTAAGGTGAACTTCTCAGGTAAGATTTACCAATCATTCTCATACGGTTTAGATCCAAAGACTGAACGTCTTAACTACGATGATATCTTAGCAATTGCTAAGGAAGTTCAACCACAAATTATTGTTGCTGGTGCTTCTGCTTACAGTCGTATCATCGATTGGAACAAGTTCAGAGAAATTGCCGACGAAGTTGGCGCATACTTAATGGTAGATATGGCCCACATTGCTGGACTAGTTGCTACCGGATTACATCCAAGTCCCATCGGAATTGCCGATGTCGTAACTACTACCACTCATAAGACTCTAAGAGGTCCTCGTGGTGGAATGATTTTGTCTAACGAAAAATATGCTAAGAAGATTAATTCTGCAATGTTCCCAGGATCACAAGGTGGACCATTGGAACACGTGATTGCTGGTAAGGCTGCTTGTTTCTTTGAAGACTTGCAACCAGCATTTAAGGAATATTCAAAACAAGTTGTAAAAAATGCAGCTGCAATGGCTGATGAATTTAACAACAGTGATACTATTAAGGTAGTATCAGATGGAACCGATAACCATTTAATGGTATTAGACTTAACAGGTACTGAATTAAATGGGAAAGAAGCTCAAATCCTATTAGATTCTCTTAAGATTACAACTAATAAGGAAGCAATTCCTGATGAGAAACTAAGTCCATTTGTTACAAGTGGATTAAGATTAGGAACTCCTGCGATTACTTCTAGAGGGTTCGATGAAAAAGATTCACGTAAAGTTGCAAAGATGATAACACGTGCAATCGAACATCATGATGATGAAAATGTCCTAAACGAAGTAAGAGAAGAAGTATCCCAATTAACCCAATCACATCCAATTTTTGATTAAAGGAGATTAATCATGGGAAAATTTCAAGTAATGAATCATCCATTGATTCAACACAAGTTAACTATTATTAGAAACGAAAATTGTGGAACTAGAGAATTTCGTGAAGTTGTAAATGAAATTGCATCATTATTAGCTTTCGAAGTTTCTAGAGATATGCCACTAGAAGACGTTGATGTACAAACTCCAGAGGGAATTGCACATGCAAAGCAACTATCTGGTAAGAAGGTGGCTGTTGTGCCAATTCTTCGTGCTGGTATCGGTATGGTTGACGGTATCTTAGACCTAATCCCAGCTGCTAAGGTTGGACACATCGGTATGTACCGTGATGAAGAAACCTTTGAACCACACGAATACTTTGTGAAATTGCCAAGTGATATTGACAAACGTCAAATTTTTGTTGTTGATCCAATGCTTGCAACGGGTGGTTCTGCCATTATGGCAATTGACGCCTTAATCAAGCGTGGGGTTGAAGAAAGTAATATTAAATTTGTGTGCTTGGTAGCTGCTCCCGAAGGTGTGGAAGCGCTTCAAAAAGCCCATGGTGACGTAGATATTTACACTGCTGCGTTAGATGATCGTCTAGAAAACGGTTACATTGTACCCGGACTAGGTGATGCCGGAGATCGTCTATTCGGAACTAAATAAAATAAAAATCCATCCTAATTTGCGATGGATTTTTTATTTATGTATAACTTTAAGCTAAATGGCTAAGATACATTTTTTAAAATTTGTAAAGCACAAATTTTAAATTTGGCAAAAAAACTGTTAAATAGTTATTTTATTTTGAAATGAAACCTGAATGGTGGTACTATCTTATTGTATTTTGAAAGAGAAATACATCATCTTAAGAGTTAAAACTATCGTTAATGTTACATTAAGTTACATTAATGCTTAGTATGCTTAGGTTGCGAAAAGGGGTGATAATCTGTGAATGATCCAATATCCACATTTAAGCTATTTGGGCTTACTTTCAATATTGGAAATATGGTTTCTGTTACGGTTGCAGCAGTCTTCGTATTCTTGTTCGTATTCATTTGTTCTAGAAAACTACAAGTGATTCCATCAGGAAAACAAAACTTGCTTGAAATGATCGTTGATTTTACCAACGGAATTGTTAACACTTCTGTTGAAGGTGCCAAGGCTAAGGTCTACGGACTATTTGCTTTCGTACTGTTCGTATTTATCTTCATTTCCAACCAAATGGGACTACTTTTCCAAATTGATTACAATGGGGTTGCCTATGTTAAAAGTCCAACGTCAGATCCAATTGTCACTTTGACATTGGCCGCTATCACGTTGGCATGGGCTCATTTCGCAGGAGTTTCAAAGCTTGGATTCAAGGGTTACTTCTCAAGTACATACTTGAAGCCATTTAAGTTATGGTTGCCATTGAATGTCTTCGAAGAGTTAGCTAACTTCCTAACTCTTGGTTTGCGTCTATATGGTAATATTTTCGCAGGTGAACTACTTCTAGGATTGCTATCTAAATTAGCACTAGGCTACGGTGTATTGGGATACGTACCATCCGTTCTAGTTGCAATGATTTGGGAAGCATTCTCAATCTTTATTGGAAGTGTTCAAGCATTCGTATTTGTAACCTTAACATTCGTATACATTTCTCAAAAGATTCAACCTGAGGAATAATTTTATTTATTATAAGGAGGATTTACCATGGGTGTATTAGCTGCTGGTATTGCTATGGCTGGTGCCGCTATTGGTGCGGGTATCGGTGATGGTATCGTTATTTCTAAATTTATTGAAGGAATGGCTAGACAACCAGAAATGACTGGTCAATTAAGAACTAACATGTTTATCGGTGTTGGTTTGGTCGAAGCTCTACCTATTATTTCTTTAGTTCTATCATTCGTATACATGGCTAAATAATAATATAAAGGTAAAGTAATTCTTCTATTCTCAATTAAGGAGGTGTCAATAGATGCTTTCACATTCATTATTGCCAACTGTCGCTGTGACTGATGGTGGTGGATTGTACTACGGTAACATGATTTTTACAGCTCTTGTTTTCATCATTTTGATGCTACTTATCATGAAATTTGCATGGAAGCCTTTATCAGAAATGATGGAAAAACGTGCTAACAAGATTGCCGATGACATCAATTCTGCAGAAAAGTCTCGTAAGGACGCTGAAGATTTAGCAAAGCAACGTGAAGACGCCTTAGCAAAATCTAGAGAAGATGCTACTGACATTATTAACAATGCCAAACAATCTGCTCAAGTACAAAGTGACCAAATTGTTACAACTGCAAGAAACGATGCTCAAAGTATCAAAGCTTCTGCTCAAAAAGATATTGAACAAGAACGTAAAGATGCTTTAGCAAACACCAAAAATGATGTGGCCAATTTATCTATTGAAATTGCTTCTAAGATCATTCAAAAAGAATTAAAAGCTGACGATCAAAAGGCATTGATTGATTCTTATATTGAAGGGTTGGGGAAGCAAGATGCTAGATAAAATCACATTCGCAAAACGCTATTCAAAAGCACTTTATGAAGTGCTTGAAGAACAAAATCAAGTTGAAGCCGGTTTGAGTGAATTGTTATCCATCAAAAATGTTTTTGATGATAATCCATCACTAAGTCGAGTTTTAACTGATGTAAGCTTTCCAGAAGACAAAAAAGAAAGTTTAATCAAACCTTTGATTGACAATTCTGACGTCGAATATGTTAAGAACCTTTTAAAAGTTTTATTAGGTGCTAACAAAATGGATGAATTTACTTTGATTGTGGAAGAATTTGAACGTTCTTACAATGAAAAGAATAAGATTGTTCATGCTGATGCACTATCTGTAGTTCCTCTATCCGACGAACAAAAGCAAAAGCTTACAGACGTCTTTAAGGCGCGTGTAGGTGCTAACGAAGTTATCCTAGATAACAAAGTTGATCAAAGTCTAATCGGTGGTGTAATTCTAAAATCATCGAACGTTATTTTTGATGGAAGTGTTAAGACAAAAATTAACAACATTAAAAAACTTCTATTGAGTTAATAACAATATCTATCAAAGAGGTGAAACTTTTATGAGCATTAATGCTGAAGAAATCAGTGCTCTAATCAAGCAACAATTATCCGGTTACAAGGATGACCTAGCTGTTGAAGAAACAGGGGTTGTTACCTACGTTGGTGACGGTGTTGCTCGTGCTCATGGTTTAGATAATGCGTTGTCTGGTGAGTTACTTGAATTCGAAAACGGAATCTATGGTATGGCTCAAAACCTTGAAAGTAACGATGTAGGTATTGTTGTTTTAGGTGACTGTACACATATTCGTGAAGGTGCAACCATTAAACGTACCGGTAAAATCATGGAAGTTCCTGTTGGAGAAGAAATGGTGGGTAGAACCATCAACTCATTAGGTCAACCAATTGATGGTAAGGGTGATATCAAGACTGAATCATCTCGTCCTATTGAAAAGAAAGCTCCAGGTATCATGGACAGACAAAGTGTTTCTGAACCATTACAAACTGGTATTAAGTCAATCGATGCGTTAGTTCCAATTGGCCGTGGTCAACGTGAATTAATCATCGGTGATAGAAAAACAGGTAAGACTTCAATCGCTGTTGATACTATCTTGAACCAAAAGGATCAAGATATGATTTGTATCTACGTTGCGATTGGACAAAAGGACTCAACTGTCCGTTCACAAGTTGCTACTCTAGAAAAGTTTGGCGCAATGGATTACACAATCGTATTGTCAGCCGGTCCTTCTGAACCAGCCCCATTACTATACATTGCTCCTTACGCTGGTGCAGCTATTGGTGAATACTTTATGAACCAAGGTAAGCATGTTTTAATCGTTTATGATGATTTAACAAAACAAGCTAACGCTTACCGTGAACTATCACTTATTCTTCGTAGACCTCCTGGTCGTGAAGCATATCCTGGTGATATCTTCTATACCCACTCACGTTTACTAGAACGTGCTGCTAAGTTATCAGACAAGTTAGGTGGCGGTTCAATGACTGCTCTACCAATTGTTGAAACTCAAGCAGGGGACGTTTCAGCTTACATTCCAACCAACGTTATTTCAATTACTGATGGTCAAATCTTCTTGAACTCAGACATGTTCTATTCAGGAACTCGTCCAGCCATTGATGCTGGTACATCAGTTTCTCGTGTTGGTGGGGACGCTCAAATTAAAGCGATGAAACAAGTAGCAGGTACTTTAAGACTTGACCTAGCTTCATATCATGAACTACAAGCCTTTGCTCAATTCGGTTCAGACTTGGATGATGCAACTCAAGCTAAGTTGAACCGTGGTGCTCGTACTGAAGAAGTTCTAAAACAACCTCTTCACGCTCCACTACCTGTCGAAAAACAAGTACTTATTCTATTTAGTTTGACACACGGATACCTAGATAACATTGCTGTTGATGATATCCAACGTTATCAAACTGAATTATTCAACTTCTTCGACGCTTCACACCGTGACTTACTAGATACAATTGTAAACACTGGTAAGTTACCAGAAGGTGATGCTTTAGCAAATGCAGTTGATGAATTTACTAAATCATTTACACCAAGTAAGCAAGAAGAAACACAAAATAACTAGCTTGAAGGATGGTGAGAACTAATGGCTGAATCTATTAATGATGTTAAACATCGTATTGCATCAACCAGAAATACACGTCAAATTACTACTGCGATGCAAATGGTTTCTACTGCAAAGTTAAACCGTATTCAAAAGCATACCAGTAATTATGAGGAATATGTTTCTCGTGTTAAGGCTGTTGTAATGCATTTAGCTCAGTCTCATTTGTTAGACAAAATTAATTCCTCAAGTAATGCGTCTGACCACAAGTCTGGTAAGACGGCATACCTAGTTATTACATCTGATCGTGGAATGGTAGGAAGTTACAACAGTAATGTGATTAGAGAAACTAATAACTTTATTGAAGAACATACTCCAAATCCTGATGATTACATGATTTTAGCTGTAGGTGGAAATGGTGCTGATTTCTATAAGAACCGTAATGTAAACGTGGCTTATGAATATCGTGGCGTTTCTGATATTCCTACTTTTGCTGAAGTTAGAGAAATCGTTAAGACTGCAAACTCAATGTTTGAAGATGGTGTGTTTGACAAGTTATACGTTTGCTACACACACTTTGTTAACCGTATTTCTTCAACTTTTAGAGCTGAAAAAATGCTACCAATGGATAGCGAAGCATTTGAAGAAGAATCAAGCAAAGACATTAAGGCACATGACTATAGTGCTGAATATGAAATTGAACCAGATGAATCAGCTGTTTTGAAGGTTGTATTACCTCAATACGCACAAAGTTTAGTATTCGGAGCAATCCTTGATGCTAAGACTTCAGAACATTCATCAAGTTCAACTGCCATGCAATCTGCTTCAGACAATGCATCAGATCTTATTTCTAGATTAGAACTACAATATAACCGTGCAAGACAAGCAGCTATTACTACCGAAATTACTGAAATTGTCGGTGGTCAAGAAGCTTTGAAGCACTAATATGACGGGAGGAATTAACGAAAATGAGTACTGGTAAGATTATTCAAGTTATTGGACCAGTCGTTGACGTTGAATTCCCAACGGACGTTGAATTACCTGACATCAACACCGCTCTTCGTGTACACAAAGACGATAACGAAACTTTAGTTACAGAAGTTACCCTTGAATTAGGTGACGGTGTTGTTAGAACTATCGCCATGGACGGAACTGACGGTTTACGCCGTGGAATGGAAGTTGAAAATACTCAAGCTCCTATTTCAGTTCCTGTTGGTGAAAACACTCTAGGTCGTGTATTTAACGTTCTTGGTGAACCAATTGATGGTGGTCCTGAATTTGGCGACGATACAGAACGTTGGCCAATTCACAGACAAGCTCCAAGTTACGATCAATTAAATCCATCTGCAGAAATTCTAGAAACCGGTATTAAAGTTATCGATTTACTAGCACCATACATTCGTGGTGGTAAAGTTGGATTGTTCGGTGGTGCCGGAGTTGGTAAAACTGTTTTAATTCAAGAATTAATTCATAATATTGCTCAAGGACATAACGGTATCTCAGTATTCACCGGTGTTGGTGAACGTACTCGTGAAGGTAACGATATGTACTTTGAAATGAAAGGTTCAGGTGTCTTGGACAAGACAGCCATGGTATATGGTCAAATGAACGAGCCACCTGGAGCACGTATGCGTGTTGCTTTAACTGGTTTGACTATTGCGGAATACTTCCGTGACGAAGTTGGTACCGATGTTCTATTATTCATCGATAACATCTTTAGATTTACTCAAGCCGGTACTGAAGTTTCTGCATTGTTAGGTCGTATCCCATCAGCCGTAGGTTACCAACCTACATTGGCTACTGAAATGGGTCAATTGCAAGAACGTATCACTTCAACTAAGAATGGTGCGATTACTTCAATTCAAGCCGTTTACGTTCCTGCCGATGATTACACTGACCCTGCTCCTGCAACTACTTTCGCTCACTTGGATGCAACAACCAACTTGGAACGTTCATTAACTCAACAAGGTATCTACCCAGCTGTTGATCCATTGGCATCAACATCAGCTGCTCTAGATCCATCAATTGTTGGTGAAGAACACTACAAGGTTGCAACTGAAGTACAACAAGTATTGCAAAGATACCATGAACTTCAAGATATCATTTCTATCTTAGGTATGGATGAATTATCTGACGAAGAAAAGACCATTGTTGGTCGTGCACGTCGTATTCAATTCTTCCTATCACAAAGCTTTAGTGTTGCTGAAACATTTACTGGTTTACCAGGTAGATATGTTCCAGTTGCCAAGACTGTTGAAAGTTTCAAAGCTATCCTAGATGGTAAGTATGATGATCTTCCTGAAGATGCATTTAGAAACTGTGGACCTATTGAAGACGTAGTTGAAAATGCTAAAAAAATGAAGCAAAACAACTAAGGAGGGTTCTAATTGGCTGATAACAACTCAGTATTAACCGTTAGTATCGTTACTCCTGATGGTAAGGTATATGAACGTGAAGAAGCTCGCTTGGTTATTGTTAGAACCAAGAGTGGTCAATTAGGAATTATGCCTAATCATGTTCCCGTAATAGCTTCATTGGAAGTTGACGAAGTAAAAGTAAAATCCGGTTCAGATGTAGATGAAATTGCCGTTAACGGTGGTTTCGTTGAATTCTCAAACAATAACTTAACTGTTATTGCTGATAGTGCTGAAAAGCAAGGGGATATTGATGTTGATCGTGCCGCTGCTGCGAGAGACCGTGCTCAAAAGGCATTGGAAATCGCTAGACAAAAGCATGATAACCAAGAAATCCTAAGAAACCAAGTTGCTTTGAGAAGAGCTATTAACCGAATTCATGTTGCTAAACATTAAAAAAGAGGTCTGCATTTTTATGCAGGCCTTTTTTAATACATAAATAAAAATTAAATTAATAAATAGTTAACAAAGATTAGAAAGACAAAATCGAGATTTTATGTTATAGTTGCTATAAAGAATGGAGATATTATGGAATCATCAAATATTAATTCTTTCTTAGATTTAGCTATCCAATTATTCTTTATTGGATTAGCTTTTTGGAGTTTAAATGATATTCATCTAGAAAGATATGTCAAAATGCACATTAACCAATACCGAATTTTAATGATTTTATTATCTATTTGTATTGGATATGTATCAGGATCTTTCTTTATATGGGTAATAAATATGACAATAAATAATTTAAATTGAAATTACTGGAGGGTTACCAGTGGATAAAATCGTGATTAAGGGAGGCCAACGCCTTACCGGTAACGTCCTCATTGAAGGTGCAAAAAACGCTGTCCTACCAATAATGGCTGCCACCATTTTAGCCAGTGAAGGAAAAACAGTTTTAAATAACGTACCACTATTATCAGACGTATATACAATGGAAGAAGTTTTACGCTTCTTGAACTTAAAAGTTGAATTTAACACTAATGAGAACCAAATGAGTTTTGATGCTACCAATCAAATTTCATACGAAGCTCCATTAGAATATGTTTCAAAGATGAGAGCATCAATCGTTGTAATGGGGCCACTATTGGCCAGATTAGGTCACGCAAAGGTCGCATTGCCTGGTGGATGTGCAATTGGTTCTCGTCCAATTGACATTCATTTGAAAGGGTTTGAAGCCTTGGGTGCTAAGATTGAACAACACGATGGATATGTTGAAGCATTTGCTGAAAATGGTCTAAATGGTGCTGATATTTACATGGACTTCCCTAGTGTTGGTGCTACTCAAAATATTATGATGGCCGCTACATTAGCAGAAGGACAAACCATTATTGAAAATGTTGCTCAAGAACCTGAAATCGTTGATTTGGCAAACATCTTAAATGCAATGGGTGCAAACGTTATTGGCGCTGGTACTAGCAAGATTAAGATTAAAGGTGTAAGTAAGCTTCATGGAGTAGAACATAGTGTTCTACAAGACCGTATTGAAGCAGGTACGTTTATGGTTGCTGCTGCTTTAACACGTGGAAACGTCTTGATTGAAGATGCTGAATCTGCATACAATCAACCATTGATAGCCAAGATGCAAGAAATGGGTGTAACTGTTAAGGAAGAAGAAAACGGAATTCGTGTTATTGGTCCAGACGAATTAAAGCCTGTTGACGTTAAGACACTTCCATATCCTGGTTTCCCAACAGATATGCAACCTCAAATGACTGTTTTACAATTAGCTGCCCAGGGTAGTAGTTTATTAACTGAAACAGTATTTGAAAATCGTTTCATGCATTTAGATGAACTTGCAAGAATGAATGCTAAATTCAGAATCAATGGGAAAAGCGTTGTCTTAAACGGACCTACTAAATTTAGTGGGGCAGAAGTTGCTGCAACCGACTTGAGAGCTGCAGCAGCACTTGTTCTAGCTGGACTAGTTTCTGACGGTATTACAATCGTTAGAAACTTAAAATACTTAGATCGTGGATACTATGATTTTCATGTTAAGTTGGCCAAATTGGGTGCTGACATTAAGAGAGTTGACATGAAAGATAATGAGGAAATCTCATTTAGTAAAACTTCACAAAAGTAAAATTAATTATAGACGATATGATATAATATTTAACATATGAGTTAACTCAGGAGGAAGAGAGAAATGGTAAAAGATATCGGCATTGACTTAGGTACTGCCAATGTTTTAATTTACGTAACCGGAAAAGGAATCGTTTTAAACGAGCCATCTGTTGTTGCGGTAGATATTAAAACTAACAAATTATTAGCAGTCGGTTCAGAAGCATACAGAATGGTTGGTAGAACACCAAGTAACATTCGTGCGATTAGACCACTTAAAGAGGGAGTTATCTCTGATTTTGATGTAACTGAAAAGATGCTTACTTACTTTATCAATAAATTGAGTGTTAAAGGGTTTATGTCAAAACCAAAGACTATGATTTGTGCTCCTACAAACATTACTAACATCGAAAGAAAGGCAATTATCCAAGCTGCTGAAAAATCTGGTGGAGGTAAAGTTTACATCGAAGAAGAACCTAAAGTTGCTGCAATAGGTGCTGGAATGAATATTTTTCAACCAAAAGGTAATATGGTAATCGATATGGGTGGTGGAACAACTGACATTGCCGTGTTATCATTAGGTGATATTGTTGCAAGTAAGTCCATTCGTGTAGCCGGTGATGTAATGAATAGTGATATCGTTTCTTACATAAAGGATAAACATGGATTGGTTATCGGTGAACACACTGCTGAAAAAATTAAGATTACAATTGGTACTGCTGATCCAAATGAAACGGATGTACGAGAAATGGAAGTTCGTGGTAGAGATGTATTAGGTGGTATGCCAAGATCTATAACTTTAGATAGTGTAGAAGTACAAAAAGCTGTTCAAGATACTGTTAACCAAATTATTGATGCTGCTAAGGATGTCTTAGAAGTAGTTCCTCCTGAATTAGCTTCTGATATTGTTGACAGAGGAATTATGCTAACTGGTGGTGGTGCCTTATTAAGAGGTATTGATCATGCAGTTTCAAAAGAATTAACTGTGCCAGTGTTAATTTCTGAAAGTCCTCTAGATAATGTTGCTAAGGGTGCCGGTGCATTACTTGAACATATCAACAAACAAGAAAGCAAGAAATAAAGATTAATATAAGAAAGTGATAACTGATGAGAAAGTTACTGATAAAATTAGTGATGGGATATAAAAAGTTTATATCTCCGCTTTTACCGTCATCTTGTCGTTATTATCCTACATGTTCTACTTATATGATCGATGCTGTCAGAAAGCACGGAGCACTATTAGGTTTTGTAATGGGGTGTGCACGGATTTTACGTTGTCATCCTTTTGTCAAAGGTGGTTATGATCCGGTTTCTGATCATTTTACTATTTTTAGAAATAAGAGGGCGTCGAAAGATTACCGACGCTCTATGAATTTAAAGTAGTCGATCAAATATTTGAATCGACTACTTTTATTTTTAGGAGGACAAAATGTCAAAGGGAAAGAAAAATATTGAAGTTACTTTAGATACAAAAAACGTCAACGGTGAAGAACGTGAAGTTCTTTTCGTTGGTAAGCAAGAAGTTGGATTCATCCGTAAAGTTGATGAAGAAAAGTTCGAAGCAGTTTTTGATGAAGACAATGTATTTAAAGCCAAATCCTTAGACGAAGGAATTGAATTATTAATTAGCCAATACAACTTACACAAGGGCTAAAATGATTTAGAGGTGATTTGCAGTGTTTAATAGTGACAATGATAGCAATTCTTCTCGATTAGATTGGACAATCATAATTTGTGTGGCCCTTTTAGCATTAATTGGTGTTGGTGCAATTTTTGTTGCAGTAAATCATGATTCATATTCCGGAACAATCGTGAAGCAAATGGTTACACAACTGGTTTGGTATACAATTGGAACTGTAATAATCATAATCATTATGCAATTTGATTCTGAACAATTATGGAAAGTGGCACCGATTATTTACTGGGGAGCTTTAACGTTACTGGCATCGTTACTTGTTCTATACAGTAGATATTACTTTGTTCAAACAGGGGCCAAGAGTTGGTTCCAATTAGGTCCTTTGACCTTCCAACCAGCTGAAATTATGAAACCAGCGTTTGTGGTTATGTTAGCGAGAGTAATTGTTGAACATAACAGAAATTACGCTGTTCACACATTAAAAACAGATGCACTGTTATTGGGAAAGATGATCCTTTGGACATTACCAATCTGTGTATTACTAAAAATTGAAAATGATTTCGGGACAATGCTTGTTTTCTTCGCCATGCTTGGTGGACTAGTCATTGTATCTGGAATTACTTGGAGAATCATTGTTCCTGGAGTTGCCGCTTTTGCAACAATTGGTGGAACGGCTCTAATTTTAGTTATTACTAGCGGTGGTAGAAAGATTTTGGAAGCATTAGGTTTCCAATCATACCAATTCGATCGTGTTAATGACTGGTTGGATCCTTCCAATCCTGAAAACTTAGCTGGTTCAGGATACCAATTATGGCAAAGTATTAAAGCCGTTGGTTCAGGTGGATTTGGTGGAACTGGATTTAACGTTTCTCACGTTTACGTTCCAGTTCGTGAATCCGATATGATTTTCTCAGTAGTCGGTGAAAACTTTGGTTTCATCGGTGGATTAGTTTTAATCGGAATCTATTTCGTTTTGATTTATCGAATGATTAAGGTTACTTTTGAAACTAAGAACGTTTACTACGCATACATTTCAACTGGAATTATCATGATGATTTTATTCCACGTATTTGAAAATATCGGTATGAGTATTGGATTATTACCATTGACTGGTATTCCATTGCCATTCGTCAGCCAAGGTGGTTCTGCCTTGATTGGGAACATGATAGGGATTGGATTAGTTATGTCAATGCAGTATCATAATTATGGGTACATGTTCAGTGCTAGCCGTGACTTCTCATAGCTAATGAATTGACAAGTACATTAAATAATTGTATACTTTATTAAAATTTGATTATAAGATGAGTAAGTAATTAATCAATATCACAGAGAGCTCGGATGATGAAAAAGAGTTATTGGTGATTACCGAATATGGTCTTGATAAAATAATCAGTTAGCGAAATTTGGGATAAACTAACATCGTTTGGCAAACGTTATATTGCTGAAGTATTAAAGATACTTATGAGGCTATTGTCGTGAGGCAATGGTGAATAAAAGGTGGTAACACGAGTCTTTCGTCCTTTACTGTGAAAACAGTAGGTGCGGAGGGCTTTTTTTATTTGAAAGTGAGGAGAAGCAGTTTGATTAGATTTAAGAATGTTTACAAGAAATACAAACTTGATAAAAGCATCTTAACAGCTGTTAAAGACGTTAACCTAGAAGTTAACGACGGTGAAATCTTCGGTATCATTGGATACTCAGGTGCCGGTAAATCAACACTTGTTAGAATGTTAGATGGTCTAGAAGCCCCAACTTCTGGTTCTATCGAAATTAACGGTAAGGATATTGCAAAATTAAGTAGCAAGGAATTAAGATCACAACGTAAGAAGGTTGGTATGATTTTCCAACACTTCAACTTACTATGGTCCAGAACTATCCAACAAAATATTGAATTACCTTTGGAAATTGCCGGTGTTGCTAAAGAACAACGTCATGAAAAGGCTGAAAAGTTAATTGAATTAGTTGGTTTAAAGGGTCGTGAAAACGACTATCCATCAGAACTATCTGGTGGTCAAAAACAACGTGTTGGGATTGCTAGAGCATTAGCTAACGACCCAGAAATTCTTATTTCTGATGAAGCTACTAGTGCGTTAGATCCACAAACCACTGATGAAATCTTGGACTTATTACTAGAAATCAACAAGAAGTTAAACCTAACTATTCTTTTGATTACCCACGAAATGCATGCCATTAGAAAGACAGCTTCAAAAGTTGCTGTTATGCAAGATGGTCAAGTTGTTGAATCAGGTAATGTCTACGACATTTTCCAAAACCCACAACAAGAAATTACTAAACGTTTCGTTAACGAAGATGACAATCCAAATGCTAAGGATTTGAACATGACTGTTGATGAAATTATTAGAAACTATCCAAATGGTATGGTGATTAAGTTAACCTTTAAGGGTACTCAATCACAACAACCAGTTGTATCCCAAATGATTCGTGAATTTGATTCATTAGAATTAAACATCGTTGAAGGAAGTATTCACCAAACCCAAGGTGGTTCAATCGGTTCATTAGTTCTACAACTATTAGGAACTCCTGAAGACCAAAACAAGGCTGTTGAATACTTGAAATCAGTAAACGTGGAAGCAGAGGTGATTAACCGTGGCTAATCAAGGAATTCAATCATACTTCCAATTCAATAATGTTAATTGGAGTGCAATGAGACAAGCAACATGGGAAACAGTTTGGATGACTGCTTTATCAATGATTATTGTTGCTGTATTAGGAATTATTTTAGGACTATTACTATTTGAAAGTCGTAACAAGTCTGGTTTTGGCTGGAAGATTATTAACTGGGTAGTATCATTCTTAGTTAACGTATTCAGATCAATTCCATTTATTATTTTAATCGTATTACTATTACCATTCACTAAGGACTTAGTAGGTACAATTATTGGACCTAAGGCCGCTATTCCTTCACTAGTTATTTCAGCTGCTCCATTCTATGCAAGAATGGTTGAAGCTAACTTTAGAGAAGTTGACGATGGTGTGATTGAAGCCGTTAAATCAATGGGTGGTACCAACTGGGACGTTATCTTTAAGGTATTACTTCCAGAAAGTACACCAGCATTGATTTCCGGAGCAACAGTTACTGCCATTTCATTGATTTCATACACTGCAATGGCCGGTGCTATTGGTTCAGGTGGTCTAGGTTACCTAGCATACTTAGATGGTTTCCAATCAAATAACAACACTGTTACTTTAGTGGCAACCGTTATTATTTTAATCATTGTTTTAATTGTTCAAACAGTTGGAGACCTACTAGTTAAGAAAATCGACAAACGTACACTATAAGGGGGATATTAAAATGAAAAAGCTTTTATCCTTTGGTGGAATCGTTGTTTTATTCATTATTTTACTATTGTTAGGTCCTGGTAATTACAAGGCCAAGAATACAATTCGTATCGGGGCATCTAACATTCCCCATGCACAAATTCTTCGTCACATTGCACCAGAACTTAAAAAGAAGGGGATCAATTTAGATATTGTTACTTTCCAAGACTACGTGTTACCTAACCGTGCATTAGCTGGAAAACAATTAGATGCTAACTACTTCCAAACTCCAGCGTTCTTAGATCAATGGAATAAGGAATATGATGGCCATCTAGTTAACGTAGGAGCTGTTCATTTGGAACCAATTGGTATTTACTCCAAAAAGTACAAAAAGCTCTCAGACCTTAAAAATGGTGCTCATATCTTAGTAAGTAGTAATGCACCTGACTACGGTCGTATTCTTCAATTATTCCAACAAAACGGATTAATTAAGATTAAGAAGGGTGTAAATATCACTCAAGCTAACTTCAGTGATATCGCTTCTAATCCAAAACATCTAGTATTCCAAACAGGATACGAACCAAAGATTATGCCATTGATTTACAATAATGGTGAAGGTGATGCTGTCGCAATTAACTCTAATTACGCAGTTCAAGGTGGTTTACAACCTGATAAGCAAGCAATTGCTTTACAAAAACCAGAAAAGAACTCACCATACTTCAACATTGTTGCTGTTAGAAATGGTGATCAAAACAGAAAAGACATCAAAGAATTGGTTAAGGTTTTACAATCTAAATCAACTCAAGAATGGATTAAAAAACATTATAAGGGTTCTGTGCTACCAGCTAAGAACTACTAATAAAAAAGCGTTTTAGACGCTTTTTTTATTGACATTTTTGGGGTTTGACATTATAGTTAGTTACATAAGTAATTAACTGAAAGATGGGCGGTGAACAAGATGCAATTTGATTTTAATAGTCCAGAGCCAATTTTTATCCAGGTTGCTACTCAACTAGAGGACGCAATCTTTACAGGGGCTTTCCAAGAAGGTGCACAAATTCCTTCGACGACAGAAATTTCAAAGCAATTTAAGATTAATCCTGCGACAGTTCTTAAAGGAATGAACATGTTGGTTAATAATGAATTGTTAGAAAAGCGTCGTGGACGTGGAACCTTTGTTAAGCAAGGGGCTCAAGAGATAATTATTAAAAGAAGACAGGAACATTTCTATAACGATTACATTTTGAACTTAATCAATGAATCAAAGAAATTGCATCTATCTGAAGACGATATTTTGACACTAGTAAAGAGAGGGTATGACAATGAGCAAGATCGAAGTTAGACATTTAGCTAAACGTTTCAAGTTTTCAAAGCAACCTCTATTAAGTGAAGTCAATTTCACGCTGAACGAAAACGAAATTTACGGATTATTTGGTGAAAACGGGGCAGGTAAATCAACTTTAATGAGTATGATTGCCGATTACAATCGACCATCTGCAGGAGAGGTCTTGTATGATGGTGAAAACGTCCATGAAAATGATGTAGCATTGAGCGAAATTTACTTCATGAACCAAGATAATATGTACCCAAAGAAGGATAAGGTTAGACAAATCTTTGCATTCGTCGAATCCATGTACGAAGATTATGACGTTGAACTACAGGATAAACTAGTTAAGGAATTTAAGCTGGATGTTAATCAAAAGCTTAATAAGTTATCTACTGGATACCAATCAATTGTTAAAATTATCATTTCACTTTGTGTACCTTGTAAGTTTGTCCTATTAGATGAACCTACATTAGGTTTGGATGCTAGAAATCGTGAAGTATTTCAACGCAACTTAATCGAAACCTACAGTGAAAATCCAAGAACTTTTGTAATTTCAACACACATTATTGATGAAATTGACCGTATTATTAGTGACGTAATCTTGCTTCAAGATGGTGTAATCAAGATGAACGAAAACCTAGAGGATATTGCATCCAAGTCATACAGTATTTCAGGACCTGCTGAAGATGTTGATTCCTATCTTCAAGGAATAAGTGTTCTAGAAGAAGAACAACTTGGTAGATACAAGACTGTTCACTTCATGGATCAATTACCACAAAGAGAAGTGCCAGCATCTGTGGATATTGAACAAATGAAATTACAAAAACTACTAGTATACATTATGGATAGGGGTGAAAAGTAATGAAGAAAAAAGCACTAGCTAAGCAATATCTCCATGACTTTATTCCATTTATTTGGTACGGAATAATTGTTGCCATTGTTTATATTTTGTTTGCATTGCTAACAGACGTAAACACTGCCTCAACAGCTGCAACTATTAAAGAAGATTTGAAGGAAACCTTTGTACTATCACCTTATCTAATCACCTTAGTGACGATGTTAGGAATTAGTTTTAATTACCATAGATTTCAAGTTGCATTGCAAAACGGTGTTTCTCGTAAGACCTTTTGGAAAGCTAAGATGCTTTTTATCGTAAAAGCGGCATTTCTTGTTAATGTCGTTAACGTATTTTTAGGCCTATTGAATGTGATGATGGGTCACGAACAAACATATGCGTATTACCAATTGTTTGGCAAAGCTTTTAGTAATATGTTTTTACAATCTATTTTTATGTTTATCACAGACTATGTAGTATTACTATTTATATTCATTGCCATGAATACTTTTGGGACTATTGCATCATTAATGAACAGAATTGGTAAATCAATCTTTTACTCAATTGGTGTGGTTTTCTATATCTTCTTTACCAATCTGTTAACCCAATACGGCTCACAGAAAATAATCAGTAAATTTTATGCACGAATCAATGGTGAAGCAATTTTAAACTTTATTTTTGGCGTTGATAGATATCATTCTAAGCCATTTGCGTTGATCGGAGTTTTTATTATCTTATCTATCATTGCAGCAGGATTTAATTTACTATTCACCAGATTAGAACAAGTAAAAAGATAAAAAAGAATTCTTTAATCTCTGAAACCATGTTATAATATAGTTTCAAAGAATTATTGATAGGACGGTATAAAATGATGAAAAAGACTCATTTAGCATTACTTTTCGGTGGAGATTCATCAGAACATGATGTTTCAAAACGTTCAGCTCATAACATTTATGATGCGATGGATAAAGATAAGTACGATATTAGCTTATTCTTAATTACTAAGACAGGAATTATCTTAGATAATGAATCATCACACCGTGTGTTTGATGGTGAACCTGAAGATGCTGTGGTTGAAGAAGCGGTTAAAGCTTTAGATTTCTCAGATCCATTAGCTCCAATTAAAAACTTATCAAAGACAAAGGATATCGACGTATTCTTCCCAATCGTTCACGGTAACTTAGGTGAAGATGGTACTATCCAAGGCCTTCTAAGACTACTACATAAGCCATACGTTGGTAGTGGTATCTTGGAATCAGCAATGGGATTTGATAAAGACATTACTAAGAAGATGTTAAACCTAGCAGGAGTTAGAAACACTAACTACCACTTGATTACTCCTGACAACAAAGACCAATTCACATATGCTAAGCTACAAGCTGAATTCGGTGATGTAATCTTCTTGAAGCCAGCTAACCAAGGTTCATCAGTTGGTATTCATAAGGTAACAAACGAACAAGAATTTGAAGACGGACTAAAGGATGCATTCAGATATGACTACAAGATTCTAGCTGAACAAGCAATCAACGGTCCAGAAGAACTAGAAATCTCAATTTTAGGTAACGAAAATCCAATCGCTTCTCAAGTTGGTGCAATTCGTGTTCCTAAGGAAGACAAGTTCTACACATACGACAACAAGTTCGTTGATGCTAGCCAAGTTAAGTTTGATATTCCGGTTGATATTCCAGAATCATTATCAGATGAAATTACTGACTTAGCATTACGCGGATACAAGGCATTAGGTCTTAAGGGACTAGCTCGTATTGACTTCTTAGTATCTAAGGAAGGTGTTCCTTACCTAGGAGAAGTTAACACACTACCTGGTTTCACAAACATTAGTCTATACCCACAACTATGGGAAGCTTCTGGTATTAGTTACACTGAGCTAATCGATAGATTAATTGACCTAGCTTACAAAGAATTTGATCGTAGAAATAACATCATTCACGATTTCAAACCATTATCATAATAAAAAAAGAGGTAATCCTTTGGATTATCTCTTTTTTTATAGGAAAATTATTTAAGAAAGTATTAAATTAGCCGAAAAAAATTGAGTTTTTATACGTATGTAATAGAGTAAAAATTAACGAAAGGAATAATGAAATATGAAGAGATGTGAATGGGCCAACGACAATGCTGAAATGCTAGTATATCATGATAAAGAGTGGGGAGTTCCTAAGCAACAATTATCCAAACTCTTTGAATGTTTAACATTGGAAATTTTTCAAGCTGGATTATCATGGTCAACGGTATTACGTAAGAGGGATGCATTTAGAAAAGACTTTGCTGATTTTGATGTGGCAAAAATTAGTCGTTTCAATGACGCAGATATCGAAAGATTGATGAATGATGAGGGCATCATTCGAAATAAGGCGAAGATAATTGCCACAGTTGAAAATGCCAAGGTTTGTATGGAACATGATTTGGTTCGTTTAACATGGGAACCATTCAATTTTACCCAAATGGACGGATTAAATGATAACAACAAAGATGACATCAAGGAATTCATTAAACCATATGTAAAGGCGTTTAAATCAGCTGGGGTTAAACGTGTCGGTCCAACTACTCTATATTCATATTTTCAGTCAGTAGGAGTGATTAATGATCATGAATTAGATTGTTTTAGACACAGTGAAATTAATAGTCTTGTAGAGTGATTCATAGAAAGGAATTAAGAATGAATATCAACGGCACTTTAATCAAAAAGCGACGTAAAAGTTTAAACATAACTCAATGTGAATTAGCAAAGAAGGTTGCGTGTACTCAACCGGTGATTTGCCAGATTGAAAACGGAAATTATGACCACCAGATTAGTCTATATGTGGTTCAAAACATTTGTAAGATATTGTTACTAGATATTGATAAGGTCATCGAAAACGAGAAGAAAGTGGCTAGTTACGAAATTAACAACATTCCATTTTGTGCGGCCTTATGTATCCCAGAAGAAATTCAATTAAAACTGGATAAATATGAAAATGACCTAGAGGATAAGGAAGATGTTAAGTATTTTCAGATTATCCATGCTGCAGTCCAATTAGGTAAAAAGAACTATAGTGCATCTGTTGATGAGCTACAGAGGTTGAATTACGATTTTTATGACAAAAAAGAGATTAGTTTGCAAAAAATGGTGATTATGGGGATGCTAGCAATTGATTACTTTGCGATGAAGAAGTTCTCGATTTCGTATCAATATGTGGTTGAAACAATTGAATTGACTAAGCAAATGAATAATTCAGACATTGAGAATATGCAGTTCTTAATTTTATATCGTGAACTAGATGTGATTTGTTCAATATTACACTTATCCAGAGATTCTAGTTACTTAAAGAAGATATCTTGTCGTGCTTTTTATCGAAGCATTGTCGGCATCGATAGTCAGGGAATCGATATTAACTTTGATAAATTGAATAAACCAAATGGTGTGTTTGAATACTGGAAGCAATTTTTAAGTGAGAATAATCCATTATCAGAAAATGATAATTGGTTAGTTGAATAAAAAAGACCTGGAATAATATCCAGGTCTTTTTTATTATTTTTCTACTTTGTTGTCTAAGTCTGATTTTACGATTAAGACATCACATTCTGCTACACGAGTTACGTATGAAGCAACTGAACCAATTAACAAACGTTCAGCAGCGCTTTGCCCGTTAGCACCGATGATGATTAAGTCTGTATCGAAACGATCAACTAAATCTCTTGAAATAATGGATTTAGGAGCACCGTATTCGATAGTATAATCAACATTCTTAATTCCGGCATCTTGAGCCTTCTTTAAGTATTTTTCTAGTGAACTTTTAACACGGCTAGTAACGTCATCTAACATTGATGAGTCGAAATTAGCTAGGTTAGTGAATGATCGCGTATCGATTACGTGCACGATGTGTAGGTCAGCATCATTGTGTTTTGCAACTTCAATTGACTTGTTGAATGCTAACTTTGAGTTTTTTGAACCATCGATTGGAATCATAATTTGACTGTAATCTTGTAACATATTCTTTCACCTCAAACTATTTACTTGTTGATGAATGTAATTAAAGTTAATTCCATCACCAATAACATTATACAACTTATTACCATGATAGTTGTAACGAAATAGATATCTGGAATGAAAATTGCTATTACTGAAACAACAGTTAAAACGCAAAAGACAATTCCATAGAATTTAACAATTTTGCTTAATGCTTGGTTGTTTTCCGGGTGTAGCATCATAAACGGTTTGTTAGTGTGGTTTAAAAGGAAACGACCAATTGCAAATAACACAATTGTCGCTAATAATACTAGAATTCTAATTAACATTTTCGACTCCTATTTATCACGTTGAGCGTGAAGTAGTTTTTCGTATTGTTGTTTAAACGTACTTTCAATCTTACCATTGGTCTTTGGTTCGTAGTAAGTATCGTTTTTAATCTTAGTAGGTAAGTACTGTTGTTTAACCCAATCATTGGGATAATCATGGGCGTACTTGTAGTTAACACCACGGCCTAATTTCTTAGCGCCAGAGTAGTGACTATCCTTTAAATGAGCGGGAATATCACCGTAGTTACCAGTTCTAATCTTTGCAATTGCTGCATCGATTGCACGCATGGCGGTATTTGACTTAGGTGATAGACATAATTCAATAATGGCATTAGCTAGTGGAATTCTAGCTTCAGGAAAACCAACTTTGTTGGCGGCTTCAATCGCTGAAACTGTTCTAGCGCATGCAGCAGGATTGGCTAATCCAACATCTTCATATGCGATTACCATCAAACGTCGACTGATGGAATTTAAATCACCTGATTCAATTAGACGACCGGCATAGTGAAGAGCAGCGTTTACATCTGATCCACGAATCGATTTTTGAAAAGCAGAGACAACATCGTAATGAGCATCTCCGTTTTTATCTTGGGTTAGTGCTTTTCTTTGTAGACATGATTCCACATCGTCTAAAGTGATATGGATAATGTCATCTTCATCTGGAGTAGTTGATTTAGCCGCTAATTCTAATGCGTTCAGAGCACTTCTTAAATCACCATTGGTACTGGTGGATAGGAAGTGTAGAGCATTATCATCTAAATCAATGTTCAAATTACCTAAGCCATTTTCCTTATCAGTCAAAGCACGTTCTACTGCTGATTTGATATCATCTTCGTTAAGAGGGTGAACCTCAAAAATTTGGGTTCTACTTCTAATGGCCGGATTAATATTGATATATGGATTTTCAGTCGTAGCACCGATTAGAATAATATTACCGCTTTCTAGAAGAGGTAATAGGAAGTCTTGCTTAGTTTTATCTAAACGATGAATTTCATCAAGTAGTAAAACGACGGTTCCAGACATTTTCGCTTCTTCAGCTACGATTTGTAAGTCCTTTTTGGTATCTGTTGCTGCATTTAATTGACGAAATGCATACTTAGTTGAACCAGCGATTGCACTTGCGATACTGGTTTTTCCCGTTCCGGGAGGACCATATAAAATCATTGATGATAAAATCTTTGCCTTTACCATTCGATCGATGATTTTACCATGTCCAACTAAATCTTGTTGGCCGACAACGTCTTCAATTTTCTTTGGACGCATACGGTATGCTAGTGGATGCAATTTATCATCACCTTTATTTGAATATATTTTTTAACTTACCAAAAAATGATTGATTGGTTTGTTTATCGGAAGAATCATTTGATGAATCTTTTGAAGTATCTTCTTGATTGTATTTTTCTTCGAAATCAACGGGATTAACGTTAATCGATTGACTGTTGGCGTAGACCACACCGTAATTATCTGGTGCGGTACGGTAGAATGAGTCAGTCTTGATTACGAATTTAATGTTATTTTTCGATGCTAGTCTGATAAAAGGGGAGACAACATCGTGATCCAAGTTACCATTAATGATTAGTTGGTAACTATTGTTGTTATCAAATTCTTTTTGAAGTGCATTAACTGCATCTGGGTTTGATAGATCTTTGATTTGAATTGCTAGGGAAACGCGTTCTCTAAAAGTTCCTAGATATTTGCGTTGTTCATCAGGGTTAACCTTTGGAGTTCCACCCATAGATGATTGTTCTAAACGACTACTTACGTCATCTTCACTCATATTAATTGCTCCTTTTTATTTATGTCTTAGTACTATTTTATCATTAATTAAAAGAGGGTAGAAAAAAAGCGTTTTGCAAATGCAAAGCGCTTTTTTGGAGCAACAAGTATAACCAGAAATTATAGCTTGTTGTAGTATTCAACGATTAGTGATGCATCAATATCAGCATTCATTTCGTCACGTTGAGGTAATCTAGTTAGAGAACCTTCTAATTTGTCAGCATCGAATGAAACGTATTGTGGACGACCAACAACAGCTTCAACGGCTTCCTTGATGATTTGTAGGTCTTTTGATTTTTCACGAACTGAAATAACTTGACCAATCTTTACTTCGTATGAAGGAATGTCAACACGTTTTCCATCAACAGTGATGTGACCGTGGTTAACTAATTGACGAGCTTGACGACGAGTAGTTGCTAAACCTAAACGGTAAACAACGTTGTCTAGTCTACGTTCTAGTAATACCATGAAGTTATCACCGTGACGACCTTCTCTAATCTTACCCGCACGAACGAATAGTTTTGAGAATTGACGTTCAGTTAAACCGTACATGAAACGTAGCTTTTGCTTTTCCTTCAATTGAGTACCGTATTCTGATAGCTTACCGCGACGACCTTGACCGTGGTCACCTGGTGCGTATGGGCGACGAGCTAATTCTTTACCAGTACCTGAAAGTGAAATACCAAGACGACGTGAAAGTCTCCAACTTGGACCTGTATATCTAGACATAAAAATATCCTCCAATAAAAATTATTATTTGGAGTAAAATAATCACTGTACACTTAGTATTCGTGCATATTGCTCTGCAATGTTCACCCCAGCAGCCGTGGGGGTACTAATTGAACCATTTAGGCATCAATATGTTGACGAGCTTACCGTGTACTGCTGCATTATTTTACACAAAAGTTATTGTATGATTATTATGACTAATTGTCAATGGTTATGTGGCTTTCAAAGACTTTAACAAATTCTTCTAACATTTCTTGATCTTTTTCTGAGAAACGATCAAAGATAGGGGCGTCAATATCTAAGACACCAAATCTAATTCCGTCTTTTTCAATTGGAATTACGATTTCTGATTTACTGTTTGAATCACATGCAATGTGACCAGGAAAATCGTTGACGTTTTCTACGCGGATAGTTTCGTTTTTATCAAATGCAGTACCACAGACGCCACTACCATTTTTGATGTGGACACAAGCTACTTTACCTTGGAAGGGACCTAAGATTAATTCATTTTTATCATCTACATAAGTGTAGAAACCGGTCCAACTAACATCTGGAAGTTCTTGCATTAGTAGTGCAGAAGCATTTGCCATATTGGCAACGTTGTTGTGTTCGTCGGTTAACAACGCGTCTAACTGTTGTGCTAACATTGAATTGATTTTCATAATTGAAAACTCCCTTGTATATATTGATAATTAGGTATTTTAATAATTATCTCGTATGATATAATTGAATATAGTTAATTAGTTTATTATTAAAATATTAAAAATACAAATGATTAATTCTAAAAAATATTAGATAAAAATAAAAAATATAAGGGGACAGATGTCATAATGATTGATTTGGTTATTTTCGTAATAATAGTACTAGTGGTACTACTATTAGCGGCATTCTTTTATCGAAAGAATCTATTTAAACGACTTGACAGTCTTGAGGAACAAAAAGCTAACCTAAAAGATGTGACAGTAGGAGACGAGCTAGACGCAACCGCCAAGATTAAGTTAAATGGTGAAACATTCGATAGATTTAATGAATATAAAGAAGAATACAATAAAATTGCCAATTCTGACTTATTAGATATCCGTCATGAGTTAAGTGATGCAGAAGACTTTATCAATGGATACAAGTTATTGTCTGCAAGCGTTACTTTAGGCGATTTAGGTGACACCATTGAAGTTGTTAAAGAAAAACTTGATAACATCCATGATGGTCTAACTCAATTGCAAGAAGTTGATAGCCTACATCACAAAGCTGTTGAAGATGTAGACAATACCATTCGTGAGATTAATCAAAAGTTGCTATCTCAAAATTATTCATTTGGCCCTAGTAGTGAAAAACTTGAAGATAAGCTATCAAGCATCAGAGAATCATACAATGAATTCGTTGCAGAAACTGAAAATGGTGATCAAAATAAGGCCGAACATCTTCTAAGTCAGGTAAAGGATTCAATTAAAGAATTAAATGAATTAATGGAAATTATTCCAGATACATACATTTCATTATCTAAGGAATTTCCAAAACAACTTGATGAAATTGAACGTGGCCATCGTACAATGATTCAAACTGATTACAACTTTACAGAAGATACAATCGATGACACTATCGATACTTTAAAGGGTTCATGTCAAGAAGGATTGAAGTCACTTGCTGATTTAGACATTCCTGAAACTAAGAAGAAATGTACATACATTGAAGAAACAATTGATTCAATGTATGCCATCATGGAAAAAGAAATCGTTTCTAAGCGTAAGGTAAAGAAAAACACTAGCTTGGTATATGACTTTATCTTCCATGCTAAGAACCAAAATCGCATTTTAAGCGATGAACTAGAAGGACTAAGCAAGAACTACAATCTAGAACATGATGAAATTGAAAAGACTGCCGAATTAGCTGGTAAGATCAGCGAAATTGAAGCTGTTTACAACAGTGATTATGATGCAATTAACAGCAATAAAGCCGTATACTCTGTTATTCAAAAACATCAACAAGATGCTAAACAAGAATTAAGCTCAATTGAAAAGCAACAAAAGGATATCAATGATTCTGTTGCTGAATTAAGTAAAGAAGAACGTGTTGCTAGAGATAGTCTTCAAAAGTTTGATTTACAACTATTAAACATCAGAAGAAGAATTGATAATTTAAATCTACCTGGTTTAACTGAAGACTTCCTAGAACGTTATGATTA
>CAMLMR010000012.1 GCA_946481335.1 uncultured Lactobacillus sp.
AAATCGATAATACAGTTAGATTATACTTTGTTCTAACCTCATTAATCAAATTTGTAATTAAGTATTTTGCTTTTGGATCCAGCATACTAGTAGCTTCATCCAAGATAATAATCTTTGGATTCATTGCTAAGATTCCGGCAATCGCCACTCGTTGCTTTTGTCCTCCAGACAATCTGGTTGGGTCCTTCTTGGCATATTCCAACATATCTACGTCTCTTAATGCCTTTTTAACCGCTTTTTGCATTGTTACTTGGTCGATGTTTCTGTTTTCTAAACCAAATGCGATGTCATCTTCGACGGTTGATGCTACGAATTGGTTGTTAGGATCTTGGAAAACAATTCCAATCCTATCCCTTATGTCATTTACAGTATCTTCGTTTAATTCAAGTCCATCAACTTTGATACTGCCACTTTGGGCTTTTAATAGACCATCTAGTAAGCTAATTAGTGTTGATTTTCCACTACCGTTTTTTCCGATAATGGATACCCATTCACCTTCGTTAATATCAAAAGTTAAATCATTTACAGCAAAGTTGGTTGAATCAGTATATTTAAATTTTAGGTTTGATACATTAATAATCTTACTAGACACTTCATTCACCCCGTTTAAAATTATGTATAAAAAAATCACTAATAGGCTATTGATGCGAAGCAAAGCTCCATTCAAGCTAGACTTGGGGCTTGCCCATCATCATAACGCTTTATATCAATAGCCCTAGTGATTTGTTGTTACTATTTAATTAAGTTTACGATTAATTAATCAACTAATTGTAAAATAACCATTGATGCACCGTCACCACGACGAGGCATAGTCTTTAGAATACGAGTGTAACCACCGTTACGTTCTGCATACTTAGGAGCAATTTCATCAAATAGCTTTTGTAGTGCAGTAGTAACAGTTACGTCATCACCATCTTCTTTAGCATCAGCAACTACGTTTTGTAGGAATGCTGCAGCTTGACGACGAGCATGAAGATCTCCACGCTTACCAAGAGTAATCATCTTTTCAGCAGTTGAGCGTACTTCTTTAGCACGAGCTTCAGTGGTCTTAATTTCACCGTTTACTAACAAGTCAGTAGTTAGGTTACGTAGTAATGAACGACGGTGTGCACTAGTACGTTGTAATTTACGGTAACTCATAAATGGATATCCTCCTTTATACTAATCTTCTTTACGCAATGACAATCCAAGGGCTTCTAACTTATTCTTTACTTCAACAAGTGACTTACGTCCTAAGTTACGAACCTTCATCATGTCTGCTTCGCTTTTGTTGGTTAATTCTTGAACAGTGTTGATTCCTGCACGCTTCAAACAGTTGTATGAACGAACTGATAAGTCCAATTCTTCAATTGTCATTTCAAGCATCTTTTCTTTGTGTGTTTCTTCCTTTTCAACCATAACTTCAGTGTTCTTGGCTTCATCGGTAAGATCAACAAACATAGCAAGATGGTCGTTTAGAATCTTGGCTGCTAAACTAATTGCTTCACTAGGAGTGATGGAACCATCAGTCCAAACGTCAAGAGTTAGCTTATCAAAGTCAGATCTTTGACCAACACGTGCGTTTTCAACTTGATAATTAACACGTTCGATTGGGGTATAAATGGAATCAACTGGTAAGACACCGATTGGCATTCCATCATTACGAGCCTTATTCTCATCAGCAGAAACATATCCGCGACCCTTGTTTGCAGTCATTCTCATGTGGAATGTAGAACCTTCAGCAACTGTAGCGATGTGTAAGTCTGGATTTAAGACAGTTACATCACCATCAGCCTGAATGTCTCCAGCAGTTACTTGAGCTGGACCTGTAACATTGATTTCCATTTCTTTGTCTTCGCCATCTTCGGCATCCAACTTCAATGAAATCTTCTTAACATTTAAAATAATTTGAGTTACGTCTTCTACAACACCAGGTACTGTAGAAAATTCATGTAAAACATCATCAATTTGAATGCTAGTTACGGCTGCACCAGGTAAAGATGAAAGTAAAATTCTACGCAACGAGTTTCCAAGAGTTGTTCCGTATCCACGTTCTAGTGGTTCAACAACAACTTCTCCATAATTATCAGTTTCATCAATCTTATGAATATTAGGTTTTTCAAATTCAATCATTCTTATCTTCTACCCCTTTCAAAACGCTCTGAGTTAAATATTAATTAGTCCATCATACAGAGATGAGAATAAATTAAACTCTACGACGCTTTGGAGGACGAGATCCATTATGTGGAACTGGAGTAACATCACGAATAGCAGCAACTTCTAAACCAGTTGATTGAAGTGCACGGATAGCTGATTCACGACCTGAACCAGGACCTTTAACAGCAACTTCAACAGTCTTCATACCATGTTCCATAGCTGTCTTAGCAGCGGCTTCTGAAGCCATTTGGGCAGCAAATGGAGTTGATTTACGACTTCCACGGAATCCTAAAGCACCAGCAGATGACCAAGCAATTGCATTACCTTGCATGTCGGTAATCATAACTAATGTGTTATTAAAAGTAGAGTGAATGTGAGCAACACCAGATTCGATGTTCTTCTTTACTCTACGCTTACGAGAACCTTTCTTTTGAACCATGATTTACTAACCTCCTTTATTTATTATTTTTTCTTACCAGCAATAGTTACTTTTTTACCCTTACGAGTACGGGCGTTGTTCTTTGTGTGTTGACCTCTAACAGGTAAACCACGACGGTGACGCATTCCACGGTAAGAACCAATTTCTTGAAGCTTCTTGATATTCATTCTTACTTCACGACGTAAGTCACCTTCAATTTTGTAATTGTCAACAACTTCACGGATTTTATCTTCTTGGTCTGGAGTTAGATCACGAACACGAACATCTTCTGAAACGCCAGCCTTTGAAAGAATTTCAGCAGCTCTGCTTTGGCCGATTCCAAAGATGCTAGTTAGACCAATAACGATACGCTTATCACGTGGTAAATCAATTCCGGCGATACGAGCCATTCAAACACACCTCCTGTTTATATAAAATTACTTACCTTGTCTTTGTTTATGTTTTGGATTTGAGCAAATGACCATAACACGGCCTTTTCTCTTAATTACTTTACAATTTTCACACATTGGTTTTACTGATGGACGAACCTTCATTATATAACCCTCCTATACTTCAAGACAGTATCCTTACTTATAACGGTAAGTAATACGTCCCTTGCTTAAATCATATGGTGACATTTCAACTGTGACACGATCACCAGGTAAAATACGAATGTAATGCATTCTGATTTTACCGGAAACGTGAGCTAAAATTTCGTGACCATTTTCTAGTTCAACACGAAACATAGCATTTGGTAAGGTTTCGCTAACCTTACCTTCAATTTCAATAACATTATCTTTAGACAAAGAATTTTCCTCCTCGAAAAATACGATTACTACATAAAGGTAGCCATATGCCAAGATATTATCGACAAAGACCGCCATGTAGCTAATCGCAAATACACATGGGTTAGTTTATCACACAAACATACTTCCAGCAACAATGCTAGCCGCAGAAGCAATTACTAGAATTGCTTAAGTATTTTGTCAATGTCTTTAGTAACATCATCAATATCTTGACCACCATCAACAGTGAATAATAAATCACGTTCTTTGTAAAAATCAATTAATGGTGTATTCATCTTGATGTTTACATCTAAACGATTCTTAACTGTTTCAGGCTTGTCATCACTACGTTGATAAAATTCATGGCCACCACAAATATCACAAGTATCTTCAACTTTTGGCATTTTGTATAGCTTGTGGTAAGTGGCACCACAGTTCTTACAAATAAATCTACCAGAAAGTCGATCAACAAGAACTTTAGGGTCAACGTCAATATTTATAACAGCATCCAATGGACGATCAAGCTCTTTACAAATTTCTTGCAAAGCATTTGCTTGTTCGATAGTTCTAGGAAAACCGTCTAACATATATCCTTTTTTAGTATCGTCTTGTGCAAGACGATCTTTAACAATTCCACATGTTACATCATCAGGAACCAAGTTCCCTTTGTCAATATATTGTTTTGCCTTTAATCCCATTTCAGTTTGGTCTTTTATAGCGGCACGAAAGATATCTCCAGTAGAGATATGTGGAATACCATAATTTTCAATAATGGATTCAGCTTGTGTACCTTTACCAGCTCCAGGAAGCCCCATTAAGATTAAGTTCATTGACATATTTAATTACCTCCATTCACACTTTTATAAATCATTTGGACGAGGTGATTGAATGAATCCAACATATTCTTGTTTCATCATTAAACCACGAATTTGTCTAATTGTTTCGATGGCAACACCGACAACAATTAGTAAACTAGTACCACCTAAACCGATGGATTCGTCTAAGCTCCAAACGTTTTGTGCAATTAAAGGAATTAAAGCAACAATTCCTAGGAATAGGGCTCCAACTACGCTAAGTCTCATTAAGACTTTTGATACGTAAGTTTGAGTTCCATTTCCTGGCCAAACACCTGGAATATAGCTTCCTTGTTTTTGTAAGTTTTCTGAAAGTTTTTCAGGGTTAACTTGAACAAAAGCATAAAAGAATGTAAAGACAACAATTAATACAGTGTATAAGGTAGCACCTGAAAGAGTTTGCATATTAAATACGTTACTCAATACTTGGTACCAACCATCACCAGAATGTTTAGCTGCAAAGAAAAGCAAGATAGCTTGTGGTGTTGAGATAAACGAACTGGCGAAGATAACAGGGATAACACCGGCAACGTTAACCTTTAAAGGTAGGTAACTATTGTCACCCGCGCCTGTTTCTCTTCTAGTATATTGAATTGGAATCCTACGTTCAGCTTGTTGGAACCAGGTAACAAAAGTAACAATAATTAGAATTACAACGAATAGCGCAACTAGGAATAAGATAGAAGGCCATAATTGTGAAGAAGTATCTCCAACGATGTATTCCTTATATAATTGTTGAACTCCTGTAGGAATTCTTGCAATAATACCGGCGAAGATGATCATTGAAACACCTTGACCGATACCACGATCAGTAATCATGTCACCCATCCAAGTTGTTAACATTGAACCACCGGTTAAAATTAAACCGATACTCAAATAAGTAGCAGGACCAGGATTTTGAACAAGGTTCAAACTGCTTAAAGTGTTAAATCCGGCTGTAATTCCAATAGACTGCACGAAAGCAAGAAATACTGTAAGTATTCTGGTAACTTGGTTCAACTTACGTCTACCCACGTCACCTTGTTTGCTCCATTCAACAAAACGAGGAACGATGTCCATTTGTAATAGTTGAACGATGATTTGCGCAGTAATATATGGTGAAACACCCATAGCAAATAGTGAATAGTTAGTTAATCCACCACCACTAAAGGTGTTTAAAATGCTAACCAAGCCAGATGAAGCAACGCTTTGGAGTGCTTTAGCATTTATACCAGGAACTGTAATATAAGCACCTAATCTAAAAACAATCAATACTCCTAAAGTAAACATGATTTTATTTCTAATATCTTTTACCTTAAAAGCGTTTTTCAAGGCTGATAGCATTTAGATCACCTCGATCTTACCGCCAGCATTTTCGATGGCTGACTTAGCAGCATCAGAAAATTTGTTAGCCTTAACAGTTAGCTTCTTGTTAAGTTCACCGTTACCTAGAATCTTAATTCCATCCTTGGCACTCTTAACGATACCAGCTTCCATTAAAGTTTCTGGTGTAACTTCAACACCGTCGTCAAATTGATCTAAAGTAGATAAGTTAACGATAGCGTATTCCTTACGGTTAATGTTAGTGAAACCACGCTTAGGAATTCTACGGTAGAAAGGCATTTGGCCCCCTTCGAATCCAACACGTGTCTTACTACGAGCCTTTTGACCCTTTTGTCCACGACCAGAAGTCTTACCTTTACTTCCTAATCCACGACCTAGACGTTGTCTTGATGAACGTGAACCTTCGGCAGCTTTTAATTCATGTAATTTCATTTGAAGTGCACCTCCTTGTTATTTATTACTTAACTTGTTCAACTTTAACTAAGTGTGCGATATGGAACAATGCTCCACGAGTTGCTTCGTTGTCAGGTTTAACAACAGTACTGTTAATACGACCTAAACCTAGCGCCTTAACAATTTTACGTTGTTTGGGGAGACGGTGTTCTGCACTGTGAGTTAAAGTAATCTTTAATTGAGCCATCTTCTAACCCCTCCTTATTCTGCTAAATGTTGAGCAGAAACGCCACGTAAAGTAGCAACTTTTTCTGCACTCTTCAATGCTTTTAGTCCTTCAAAAGTAGCACGAATAGCATTGATTGGAGTATCTGAACCTAAACGCTTACTTGTAACATCGTCAATACCAGCTAATTCCATAACTGAACGAACGGCACCACCAGCGGCAACACCAGAACCTTCTTCAGCAGGTTTTAACATGATCTTACCACCACCATAAGTACCGATAATTTCATGAGGAATAGTAGTACCAACCTTAGGAACACTAATTAAGTTCTTACGACCATCTTCAACAGCCTTACGGATAGCATCTGGAACTTCTTGAGCTTTACCAGTACCGAATCCGACGTGACCATTTCTATCACCAACAACAACTAAAGCAGCAAAACGTAGACGACGTCCACCTTTAACAACCTTAGTAATACGGTTGATTGATACGACAGTATCTTCAAGTTCTAATTTATTTGGATCAATAAATTCAGCCATTGCGGTTATTCCTCCTTTTATTAAAATTCTAGTCCGTTTTCACGTGCAGCTTCAGCAAGAGCTTGTACACGTCCATGGTATAAGTAACCACCACGGTCGAAAACAACATTTTTAACATTTTTTTCAACGGCACGTTTGGCAACTAAAGCACCAACAGATGATGCTTGTTCAGTCTTGTTTGAACCGTTAACTTCTTTGTCTAGAGTTGAGGCACTAGCAAGCGTAACACCCGCTACGTCATCAATAACTTGAGCGTAGATGTTTTTGTTAGAACGGTAAACGTTCAAACGTGGGCACACAGCAGTACCAGAGATTTTGTTACGGACACGCAAGTGACGACGTTGACGTGTCTTGTTTTTATCTGGTTTATTAATCAAAATAGTCACCTCTTAAATATTAATTAAAATAGTTAAGCAATGAGATCTAACTCATTACTTACCTGTCTTACCTTCCTTACGACGAACAACTTCGTTTTCGTAACGAATACCTTTACCCTTGTAAGGTTCAGGTGAACGAACAGCACGAACACGAGCTGCAAAGTCACCAACGTGTTCTTTGTTGATACCGCTGACAGTAATAGTTAAACTATCTGGAGTTTCAACCTTAAGATCATCATTGATTTGCATTTCAACAGGGTTGGAGTAACCAACGTTTAATTCTAGGACAGAACCTTTAGCTTGAGCACGGTAACCAACACCGACTAGCTTAAGTGTCTTAGTAAAACCATTTGATACACCTTCAACCATGTTGTTTAAGTTAGCACGCATAGTACCGTGCATTGCACGGGTCTTGTTATCGTATCTAACTGCTGGTTCAAAAGTTACAACGTTATCATTAACGTTCATCTTGATAATTGGTGAGAATTCACGAGTTAGTGAACCCTTAGCACCTTTAACAGTTACGTTGTTACCTTCAGTTGATAATTCAACACCTTCAGGTAAAACAATCTTTCTGTAACCAATACGACTCATTTCATTACACCTCCAATTCAAGCAAAAAGTATTACCAAATGTAAGCTAATACTTCTCCACCAATTTTTTTAGCACGAGCTTCTTTATCAGTGATAACACCTTCAGAAGTTGAGATAATTGCAATACCTAAACCATTTAATACCTTAGGAATTGAATCAGATTTTACGTATGAACGTAGACCTGGCTTTGAAATACGTTTCAAACCAGTGATAACACGTTCATTGTTCTTACCATATTTTAGGAATACGCGGATTACGCCTTGTTTGTCGTCTTCAACGTATTCAACATCGCGAACGAAACCTTCACGTTTTAAGATTTCAGCAATGTTGTTTTTGATTTTTGAAGCTGGAACTTCAACTGAATCGTGACGAGCCATGTTGGCGTTACGAATTCTAGTTAATAAGTCAGCGATTGGATCTGTCATGGACATTAACGTAGACCTCCTATCTAATTATAGTTAATTTTACCAACTTGCCTTCTTCATACCAGGGATTTGGCCTTTGTGCGCAAGATCTCTGATGCATAGACGGCATAAATGAAACTTCTTGTAAACTGAATGAGGTCTACCACAGCGTTCGCAACGAGTGTAATTTCTTGTTGA
Source organism: uncultured Lactobacillus sp. (assembly GCA_946481335.1). GTDB lineage: Bacteria > Bacillota > Bacilli > Lactobacillales > Lactobacillaceae > Apilactobacillus. The sequence continues at coordinate 8,247 of CAMLMR010000012.1, forward strand.
GAATTTAGCAGGACGTTCACTTTTTACAACTAATGCTTTTCTAGCCATATTATTTATACCCTCCTATTATTTTGCAAATGGCATACCGAATTGAGTTAACAATTCTTTGGATTCTTCGTCAGTGTTAGCAGTTGTAACAATAACGATGTCTAATCCACGTACACGGTTAACGTTATCGTAGTTAATTTCTGGGAAAATTAATTGTTCACGAATACCTAGAGTGTAGTTACCACGACCGTCGAATGAACGGTTGTTAACACCATGGAAGTCACGAACACGTGGTAATGAAACGTTAACTAACTTGTCTAAGAAGTCATACATACGTTCACCACGTAGAGTAACTTTGGCACCAATTGACATACCTTCACGTAAACGGAAGCCGGCGATTGATTTCTTAGCCTTAGTTACTAGAGGTTTTTGACCAGAAATTAGAGTTAATTCTGAAACAGCTTCGTCTAAGTTCTTAGCGTTAGTAACAGCGTCACCAACACCCATGTTTAGAACGATCTTTTCAATTTTTGGAGCTTGCATAACTGAAGAGTAGTTAAACTTTTCAACTAATGCTTTTGTAATTTCATTTTTGTACTTTTCTTGTAAACGGTTTGACATGGAAAGGTATCCTCCTTTCAATTAAATTTTAATCGATTGATTTGTTTGATTTTTTAGAAATACGAACTTTCTTACCATTTTCAATTTTGAATCCAACCTTAGTTGGTTCGTTAGTTGATGGGTCAATTAACATAACGTTTGAAACATGAATTGGAGCTTCAACTTCATTAATGCCACCTTGTGGGTTAGCTTGTGAAGCTTTTTGATGTTTCTTAACAATGTTAATACCTTCAACGATTACGCGATCTTTTGAAGCGATAGTCTTGGTAACAGTACCTTCTTTACCTTTATCCTTACCACTAATAACGCGAACTTTGTCACCGGTTTTAATAAACATTTCTTGGCACCTCCTTGGTTGACATTGATTAATTAAAGTACTTCAGGGGCTAGAGAAACGATCTTCATGAATTCGTTGTCACGTAGTTCACGCGCAACTGGTCCGAAAATACGAGTTCCCTTTGGACTTTTATCATCTTGAACAAGTACGGCAGCATTTTCATCGAAACGGATGTATGAACCATCTGCACGACGTGATACTGACTTAGTTCTTACGATTACAGCCTTAACAACGTCACCCTTTTTGACAACGCCACCTGGTGTTGCTTGTTTAACAGTAGCAACAATGATATCACCGATACCTGCATATCTTCTGCTTGATCCACCTAAAACTTTAATAGTTAAAAGTTCACGAGCACCTGAGTTATCAGCAACTTTCAAACGACTTTCTTGTTGAATCATTAGCTAATACCCTCCTTCCGGTATTTACTCAGAATACGATAAAATTCTTATGTTAGATAATAACAGCTTTTTCAACGATATTAACTAGACGGAAATTCTTAGTAGCTGATAGCTTACGTGTTTCCATAATTTCTACAACATCGCCCATTTTAGCTTCATTGTTTTCATCATGAGCCTTGTACTTCTTTGAGTACTTAACACGTTTTCCGTAAGTAGGATGTGTTTTGTAAGTTTCAACAACAACAGTGATGGTTTTGTCCATCTTGTCTGAAACAACACGGCCTCTGTAGACCTTACGCATATTACGTTCCATATTACATTGACCTCCTATCGTATTCTATTTGTTTAGTTCTTGTTGACGCAAAGCAGTTTTGATACGTGCAATGTTCTTACGAACTTGCTTCAATCTTGCAGTGTTTTCCAATTGACCAGTAGCTAATTGAAAACGAAGGTTGAATAGTTCTTCTTTGTAGCTTTGTTCTTTTTCATGCATTTGAGCAGTGGTTAGTTCATTAATTTCTTTAGCCTTCATTTGATTCGCCACCTACTTCCTCACGTTTAATAATCTTTGTTCGAACAGGAAGTTTAGCTGAAGCTAAACGTAAAGCTTCTAGAGCAACTTCTTCAGAAACTCCACCAACTTCGAATAGGACTTTTCCACGTTTAACTGGAGCAACCCATCCTGCTGGAGAACCTTTACCATTACCCATACGAACCCCTACACCTTTTTCAGTGTATGACTTGTGAGGGAAAATCTTAATCCAAACTTTCCCACCACGCTTCATATGTCTTGTCATAGCAATACGACAAGCTTCGATTTGACGGTTAGTGATCCAATGTGAATCGATTGATTGTAAACCAAATTCACCGAATGAAACAGTGTTTCCACCCTTTGAATGACCACGTAACTTACCACGGTGTTCACGACGGAACTTAACACGTTTTGGTACTAGCATGTTTATTTCCCTCCTTTATCGTTTTCTTGAGCATCGTTAACTGCTTGTGGTAAAACTTCACCACGGTAGATCCAAGTTTTTACACCAATTGATCCGTAAGTAGTGTGAGCTTCTTCCCAAGCGTAATCGATGTCTGCTCTTAAAGTATGCAATGGAACAGTTCCTTCAGCGTATGCTTCCACACGTGACATATCTGCACCATTTAGACGACCAGCAACTTGAGTTTTGATACCCTTAGCACCGGCACGACGAGAGCGTTGCATTGATTGACGCATTGCACGACGGAATGCTACACGGCCTTCCAATTGACGAGCAATGTTTTCACCAACAAGTTTTGCATCTAAATCAGGTTTCTTGATTTCGATGATGTTGATGTGAACTCTCTTACCTGTTAAATTGTTTAATTCTTTACGAAGATTTTCGACTTCTGATCCGCCTTTACCGATAACCATACCTGGTTTAGCAGTGTGAATTGAAACGTTAACACGCTTTGCAGCACGTTCGATAACAACTCTTGATACGGAAGCGTCAGCGAGTCTCTTACTAATGTATTCACGGATTTTTAGGTCTTCGTTTAAATCGTTAGCAAAGTCAGCTTTTTCAGCGTACCATTTTGCGTCCCAATCGCGAATAACTCCGACACGTAATCCAGTAGGATTTACTTTTTGACCCACGGCTAATCCCTCCTATTTTTCTGATACTACAACTGTGATATGACTAGTACGTTTGTTGATTGGAGAAGCAGAACCTTTTGCTCTTGGACGGAAACGTTTTAAAGTTGGTCCTTCGTTAACAAAAACTTCGCTTACTACCAAGTCTTCACGATCTAAATCAAAATTATTTTCTGCATTTGCTACAGCTGACATTAAAACTTTTGAAACAACTGGTGAAGCTCCTCTTGGAGTGAACTTCAAGATTGCAGCTGCTTCTGAAACGCTTTTACCTCTAATAAGATCAACTACAAGGCGGACCTTACGTGCGGCAATGCGAACAGTTCTAGCAGTAGCTTTTGCTGATGTAACTTGTTCAGCCATTTGTTATCCTCCTTGCTTAAACAGTTTTCTTATCGTCGTTTCCATGTCCATGGAAAGTACGAGTTGGTACGAATTCACCTAGTTTGTGACCTACCATATCTTCTTGAATATAAACTGGAACGTTCTTTCTTCCATCATAAACAGCGATAGTGTAGCCAATGAAACTAGGGAAGATTGTTGAACGACGTGACCATGTCTTGATTACGTCTTTCTTGTCTTGGTCTTTTTGAGCATCGATTTTCTTTAAAAGATGCTTATCGGCAAAAGGTCCCTTTTTTAAACTACGAGACATTATGAAACCTCCTCTTCAAAATCAGTATAGGGAAGTGTATACCCGAAGGTATAACTTAGTTTATTACATCTTTGATCCCTTACGACGGCGAACAATGAACTTGTTGGAACGAGCCTTCTTACTACGAGTCTTCTTACCAACAGTCTTCTTGTGCCATGGTGATAATGGTGATGGGTAACCAACTGGAGCTTTACCTTCACCACCACCATGAGGGTGATCGTTAGGGTTCATTACAGAACCACGAACGTGTGGACGTTGGCCCTTGTAACGGTTACGACCAGCTTTACCAATGTTAACTAATGAGTGTTCTTCGTTACCAATGCTACCAATAGTTGCACGGTTAACTGAAAGAATCATACGAACTTCACCTGATGCTAGACGAACTAGTACGTATTTTCCTTCCTTACCCAATAGTTGAGCTGAAGTACCAGCAGAACGAACTAATTGTCCACCCTTACCTGGTTTTAATTCGATATTGTGAATAACAGTACCTACAGGGATATCCTTCAATGCTAATGCATTACCTGGTTTGATATCAGCGTTTGGTCCTGATTGAACCTTGTCGCCAACTTTTAGACCCTTAGGTGCTAGAATGTATGACTTGATACCGTCAGTGTAAACAACTAACGCAATGTTAGCAGTACGGTTTGGATCGTATTCGATAGTCTTAACGATACCATCAACGTCGTCATGGTTACGCTTGAAATCAATAATACGGTATTGATTTTTGTTACCACCACCACGGTGACGAACAGTCATATGACCATAGTTGTTACGACCAGCAGTGTGTGACTTAGGAGCCAATAATGACTTTTCAGGTTTTGAAGTAGTCAAAACACTGTAGTCAATGCTAGTCATGTTACGACGACCATTACTGGTTGCCTTGTATTTTTTAATAGCCACGGTGTTTTCCTCCTAAATTGATATTTTATTTATTGCTAAATAAGTTAATTTCTTTTGAATCGTTTGATAAAGTAACAATAGCCTTACGACGCTTCTTAGTGTAACCTGAGAAACGACCTTGGCGCTTTAGCTTACCTTTAAGATTCATAATATTTACATTTGCAACTTCAACATCAAAGATGTCTTGGATTGCGTTCTTCACTTGTGTTTTAGTTGCTCGTAAGTCAACATCAAAAGTGTATTTCTTTTCGTCCATCATAGCAGTTGATTGTTCTGTAATAACGGGACGTAGGATAATATCACGTGATTCCATTATGCGAGCACCTCCTCTACTTGAGAAAGAGCAGCCTTTGTGATGACAATCTTGTCACTGTTTACAACGCTCAATGTGTTTAAACCTTTAGCTGAAACAATTTCAACGTTCTTTAGGTTACGAGCTGATAATACAGCGTTCTTGTTGTCTTCTTCCAAGACTACTAATGTCTTAGTTGAAGCATTTAGCTTGTTTAGTGCTTCTGAGAAGTCTTTAGTCTTAGGAGCATCGAAGCTTAATGAATCAACAACTACGAAGTTGTCGTTAGCAACCTTTTCTGATAGAACAGACTTGATAGCTAGACGGCTAACCTTCTTTGGTAAGTGGTAGCTGTATGAACGAGGAGTTGGTCCGAAGACAATTCCACCCCCACGCCATTGTGGTGAACGGATTGAACCTTGACGAGCACGTCCAGTACCCTTTTGACGCCATGGCTTCTTACCACCACCTCTAACAGCGCTTCTGTTCTTTACAGCGTGTGTACCTTGGCGCATTGATGCTCTTTGCATCAAAACAACGTCAAATACAACACTGTCGTTTTGTTCGATAGCAAAGATTTCATCGTTTAATTCAACGTTTCCGTTCTTGCTACCATCTTGTTTGTATAATGCTACGCTTGTCATTTATGGTTCCTCCTTTCTTATTTTTGTGATCCGCGAGCTGCAGATTTAACAGTTAGGAATGACTTGTTGGCACCAGGAACGTTACCCTTAATTAGGATTACGTTGTTGTCAACGTCAGCCTTAACTACTTCAAGATTTTGAATAGTAACTTGCTTGTTACCCATTCTACCTGGTAATTTCATACCCTTAGTAACACGGTTGATAATTACACCAAGTGAACCAGGACGACGGTGGTATCTAGAACCGTGAGTTTCAGGACCTCTAGCTTGACCATCCTTATGAATGTTACCTTGGTAACCATGACCCTTTGTGATACCTGTTACATCTACGATGTCACCGGCTTCAAAAATGTCTGCCTTGATTTCGTCTGCTACATTGTAATCGCTAAGCTCAACATCTCTGATTTCTTTAATGAAGCGCTTAGGATTTGTATTTGCTTTTGCTACATGACCTTTTTCTGGTTTGTTACTTAAAACATCACGTTTGTCTTCGTAACCAAGTTGGATAGCGTTGTATCCATCAGTTTCAGTTGATTTAGTTTGTAGAACAACGTTTGGAGTTACATCTACAACAGTAACTGGTACTAATTCACCGTTTTCAGTGAAAACTTGAGTCATTCCGACTTTTCTACCTAAGATTCCTTTTCTGGTCATGAGTACACCTCCGATATATTGTAATTTTGATTAATTATAGTTTAATTTCGATATCAACACCACTTGGTAAATCAAGTTTCATTAGTGAATCAACTGTTTTTGGTGTTGGGTTTAAGATGTCGATTAGACGTTTGTGAGTCAACATTTCAAATTGTTCACGTGACTTCTTAAACTTATGTGGTGAAGCTAGAACAGTGTAAACAGTTCTATCTGTTGGCAATGGAATTGGACCAGAAACACTGGCACCAGTTCTTTGCGCAGTAGCCACAATCTTTTCAGCTGATTGATCTAAAGTACGGTGTTCATATGCCTTTAAACGGATACGAATCTTTTGTTTTGCCATTATTTTCCCTCCTCGTCTGTATTTAAAATACGACTAACTCCGTGGAAATTACCGGCACGCCCCATCATGGCAAAGCGGCCGGGTGTGTCGCAACCTCCCACATCAACGCTCATCTCGTATCTGCTTGAGAGCATACTAACCCCTCGAACAGGTACTTGTATATAATACTAGATTTTTAGCGGTGTTTCAAGGGTTTTCACTCATTTTATTAAAATTATTTTTAAAAATTTTTATTTAAACTTTTTTCAAAAAAATTGCATTTTTTTATTTTTATTCCTATATTATTTTCAAGAAGATCAGTGAGTAATTACAGAAAAAATAAAAATATTTTTGTTATATTGCTTATTTATTTTAATTTTTTTGAATTATTTTTGATATTTTTATGCAATTTTGAGAATTTTTTTATGCATAAAAAAAGAAGCGTTGAAATTAATCAACACTTCTTAATTTAGAAACACTAATTACTTGTTTCCACCGTTCTTTTCAATAATTTCTTCTTGAACTGCGGCTGGAACTGGTGAGTAGTGATCAAATGTCATTGAGAATGTACCTCTACCTTGAGATGCTGAACGCAATGTAGTTGCGTAACCGAACATTTCTGATAGTGGAACCATTGCATGGATTAGTTGAGCTTTGTTTCTAACTTCCATACCATCAACATTACCACGACGTGCAGTAACTTGTCCCATAACATCACCCATGTATTCTTCTGGAACCACGATATCAACTTTCATGATTGGTTCTAGGATAACTGGGCCAGCTGACTTAGCAGCATTTCTTAATGCTAATGATGCAGCAACCTTAAATGCAGCTTCTGATGAATCGACATCATGGTAACTACCATCATATAACTTAGCCTTAACGTCAATCAATGGGTAACCAGCAAGAACACCGTTTGCCATTGATTCTTTTAGACCTTGTTCAACTGAAGGAATGTATTCACGAGGAACAACCCCACCAACGATAGCATTTTCGAATTCGAAACCTTTACCAGTTTCATTTGGAGTAAATTCAATCCAAACGTCACCATATTGACCTTTACCACCAGATTGACGAACGAATTTACCTTGAGCCTTAGTTGGCTTAGTAAATGCTTCTCTGTAGGCAACTTGTGGTTGACCAATAGTAGCTTCAACCTTGAATTCACGTTTCATACGGTCAACGATGATGTTCAAGTGAAGTTCACCCATTCCGGCGATAATAGTTTCACCAGTTTCGTTATCAGTTTCAGCCTTAAATGTAGGATCTTCTTCTGATAGCTTTTGTAGGGCAATGTTCATCTTGTCTTGGTCAGCCTTAGTCTTAGGTTCAACAGACACAGAAATAACTGGATCTGGGAATACCATTGATTCTAGGTGTAATGGGTGCTTTTGATCAGTTAGTGAGTCACCAGTAGTGGTGTTCTTCAAACCGATAGCGGCAGCGATATCACCAGAGAATACTTCTGGGATTTCAGTTCTATCATTTGAGTGCATTTGTAGTAAACGACCAACACGTTCACGTTTGTCCTTAGTTGCGTTAAGAACGTATGAACCTGATTCTAGAGTACCTTGGTATACACGAATGAAAGTTAAACGACCAACGAATGGGTCAGTTGCAACCTTAAATGCTAGGGCAGCAAATGGCTTGTTGTCATCAGCCTTAAGTTCAACATCTTCACCTGATTCAGGGTCAGTAGCCTTGTATGGACGAACATCAAGTGGTGATGGTAAGAAGTCCAATACGGCGTCCATTAACATTTGGATACCCTTGTTCTTGAATGCTGAACCAGCTAGTACTGGGTAGTATTCTAGGTTAAGAGTACCTTGACGGATGGCAGCCTTGATTTCAGGTACAGAAATTTCTTCACCTTCAAGGTATTTTTCCATGATTCCGTCGTTGATGTCAGCAAGTGATTCGATTAAGTTAGCACGTGCTTCATCAGCTTTTTCTTTGTATTCTTCAGGAATATCAACGATATCGTAGTTTGAACCATTTTCATCTAAATCGTAGATGTATGCTTTCATTTCTACTAAGTCGATAACACCTTGGAATGTGTCTTCTTTACCGATAGGAATTTGGATAGCGTGTGCGTTAGCATCTAGACGTTCATGTAGAGATTCTACAGAAGCTTCGAAGTCAGCACCTAGTTTATCCATCTTGTTAGCAAATACGATACGAGGAACTTCGTATTCTGAAGCTTGACGCCAAACAGTTTCTGTTTGAGGTTCAACCCCAGCAGCAGCATCCAAGATAGTAATTGAACCATCTAGAACACGTAGTGAACGTTCAACTTCGGCAGTGAAGTCCACGTGTCCTGGTGTATCGATGATGTTGATACGAGTATCTTTCCAACGTGCAGTAGTAGCAGCTGAAGTGATAGTAATACCACGTTCTTGTTCTTGTACCATCCAGTCCATTTGTGAAGCACCATCATGAGTTTCACCAATTTTGTGGATTCTACCAGTGTAGTACAAAATACGTTCAGTAGCAGTAGTCTTACCGGCATCAATATGAGCAGTGATACCGATATTACGAGTTTTTTCTAATGGGAATTCACGTTTGTTAGCCATTATAAAAAGTTTCTCCTCTCAAAAATAAATCTCTTTTGTAAAAAAGTGGCTAATATAATAACACATTAGCCACTCATTAAATGTACAAATAAGTTTGTACGTTTATTTTACCAACGGTAGTGAGCAAATGCACGGTTAGCTTCTGCCATCTTATGAGTGTCTTCACGTTTCTTAACTGAAGCACCTGTGTTGTTAGCAGCATCCATAAGTTCACGACCTAGGCGTTCAACCATTGTGTGTTCACCACGTAGACGTGCGTAGTTTACGATCCAACGTAAACCTAGAGTAACACGACGGTCAGGACGTACTTCGATAGGAACTTGGTAGTTTGATCCACCAACACGACGAGCCTTAACTTCTAGTACAGGCATAACGTTGTTCATAGCTTCTTCGAATACGTCAACTGGGTCATTTCCAGTTTCTTTCTTAATAAGATCAAATGCACCATATAAAATTTCTGATGCAGTTCCTCTCTTACCATCTAACATCAAACGGTTAATTAAGCTTGAAACCAATTTTGAGTTGTAGATTGGATCAGGAAGAACTTCACGTTTTTGAACATTTCCTTTTCTTGGCATTTAAAAATCCTCCTTGTTTTCTTATAGCGGAATAAATGTTTTAGTCTTTAGGCTTCTTAGTACCGTATTTTGAACGACCTTGACGACGGTCAGCAACACCGGCAGTATCTAGAGCACCACGAACGATGTGGTAACGTACCCCAGGTAAATCCTTAACACGACCACCACGAATTAAAACAACACTATGTTCTTGAAGGTTGTGACCAATACCAGGAATGTATGCAGTAACTTCAATCAAGTTTGATAGTCTAACACGGGCATACTTACGTAGAGCTGAGTTAGGCTTCTTTGGAGTCATAGTACCAACACGGGTAGCTACTCCACGTTTTTGAGGAGCAGGGTTGTTAGTTTGCTTCTTCTTGTAACTGTTGTACCCATGGTTTAAAGCTGGGGCTTTTGATTTAGAACTTCTAGAATGACGACCTTTACGTACTAATTGGTTAATAGTAGGCATCTAAAAATTCCTCCTTCCAATAAAATTTATTTTTAAGTCCACACATCCAGGTGGTTCTTTTTTATGTAAAAGTTCACCGGATGAATAAGCACTTAATAATATTATCACGACGTCATAGTTGTGTCAATGAAACTTGGGAATTCTTTCGTAAATATTATTGGAGGTTTTAAATATGTTTTTATTCATTTTATTTATACTTGGTTCTTCGTTTGGATCATTTCTCACTGCCCTATTCTATCGAATCGAGCACCATGAAAGTTTACTCGGATTCTCTCACTGTGATGTCTGTAAACATCAACTTGAAGTGATTGATTTAATCCCAATCTTTTCCTATCTTTTCAATCACGGCCGATGTCGATACTGTCATAAGACCTACTCAAGTTTCACCTTTGTAAATGAATTATTTCTTGGCACAGTCTTTCCATTATTATTTATTGAAACTAAAAGTATGTTGTCACTACTAATCATCGTTTACTTATTTTACTTAAGTCTGGAAGATATGCACCAGCAAATGGTTTCAAATATAATTTTATACTCACTGCTATTAATTGTTTTTATCTTTTCACTCCCCTTCTCTCGTTTAATTGTATTAATGCCAATCTATTTCTTCTTTTATCTTTTAAACTACAACTATCACTTTATCGGTGAAGCTGATATTGATTTATTTGCGATTCTATTTTTATTAATCGGTAATAATATTTTATTAGTTATCTTCATTTCCAGCCTATTAGCTTTAGTCGCCTATCCTTTTTTCAAGCAATTAAACGGAAAAATCCCGTTCATTCCATTTATATATATATCCTATTTGATGTTTCTATGTATAAAAAAATAGCAACCGCTATTCAGCGATTGCTATTTTTAAGTTGTAAATTATTGGTTATTTACGTCTTCTTCATTCATACGTTTTTCAATTTGGCTAATTGAGTAAACGTCGTTTGAATCAACCTTTGGTGATTCTTGTTCTTCAACTTTAGCGTTGATTTCACCGTAAGTCTTCATTCCAGTACCAGCTGGAATTAGCTTACCAATAATAACATTTTCCTTAAGACCAACTAATGGATCGTTCTTTCCACGGATAGCAGCATCTGTTAGAACACGAGTAGTTTCTTGGAATGATGCAGCTGATAAGAAACTGTTAGTTTCTAGGGCAGCCTTAGTAATACCTAAGATAACTGGACGTGCAGTTGCTGGAATCTTACCAGAAATAACTGCGTCAGCATTAGCTTCCTTAAAGTCGTTAATATCCATTAAAGTACCTGGAAGAACGTCAGTGTCACCTGAGTCCATGATTCTTACCTTACGTAGCATTTGACGAACCATGATTTCAGCATGCTTATCACTAACTTCTACCCCTTGCATACGGTAAGTCTTTTGAACTTCACTTAGCAAGTATACTTCAGTTGATAGTGAGTCACGAACCTTGATTAATTCCTTAGGATCAATTGAACCTTCGTTAATAGCTTGTCCACGACGGATGAAGTCACCTTCAGCCACGTTCATACGAGCATTAATTGGAACCTTGTAAGTTCTAGTGTCAGCGTCACCTTTAACAGTAACTTCCTTCACTCTTTCAGCAGGGTTTTCTTCAATTAGAGATACAGTACCTGTAACTTCAGTAATTTCTGCTTTACCTTTAGGATTTCTAGCTTCGAAGATTTCTTGAACACGAGGAAGACCTTGTGTGATATCAGCGTTACCAGCAACCCCACCGGTATGGAAGTTACGCATAGTTAATTGAGTACCAGGTTCACCAATTGATTGAGCGGCAACAGTACCAACTGCTTCACCAACTTCTACAGGTGAACCAGTAGCTAAGTTACGACCGTAACATTTTTCACAAACCCCGTGAACTGTGTTACAAGTGAATGCTGAACGAATTTCAACTTCTTCAATTCCAGCAGCTTCAATTGCTTCAGCTTCAGGTTCGTTAATCATTTGGTTATGCTTAACAATTACTTCTCCAGTTTCTGGGTTCTTAACTGTCTTCATAGCATATCTACCAATGATTCTGTCGTATAGAGGTTCAATCATTTCGTTACCTTGCTTCAATGCAGCAACGATAACTCCACGGTCGGTGTTACAATCTTCTTCTCTGATAATAACGTCTTGAGCCACATCAACTAGACGACGAGTTAAGTAACCTGAGTTGGCAGTCTTCAAGGCAGTATCAGTCATACCCTTACGGGCACCGTGGGTAGAAATGAACATTTCAAGAACTGATAGACCTTCACGGAAGTTAGCAGTGATAGGTAGTTCCATGATTTCACCATTAGGTGCGGCCATCAAACCACGCATACCAGCTAATTGAGTAAAGTTAGAGATGTTACCACGGGCACCAGAGTCACTCATCATAAAGATAGGGTTTTGAGGATCAAAGTTCTTCAACAAGTCGTTTTGAATTTCATCCTTAGCATCACTCCAGATACCGATAACTCTTTCGTAACGTTCTTGGTCAGTAATTAAACCACGACGGAATTGTTTTGTAACGTTTTCAACTTTTTTGTGTGAATCAGCAATAATTTGAGGTTTTGACTTAAGGTCAGTAACATCAGTGATACCAACAGTTAAACCTGACTTAGTTGATTCGTTGTAACCTAAGTCCTTCATTCTATCTAGTAGTTGTGAAGTTTCAGTTACCTTGTATTGCTTGTAAACTTCAGCAATGATGTCTGATAAGAAACCTTTCTTGAAGGCACCGTTTAGAGGAGCATTCTTCAAGTGTTCATGGATATCTTCACCAGGTTCTAGGAAGAAACTGTCAGATAAGTGACCATGTAGGTTAGTATCAGTTGGTTCGTTCAAGTATTGGAATGTCTTTGGAAGAATACCGTTGAAGATAATCTTACCAATAGTTGTTACCAAAATCTTGTCCTTTTGTTCGTCAGTGAATGGCTTTTCGCTCATTGATGAAGCGGCAATACCAACACGAGTGTGCCAGTGAGTTAAACCACTTTGGTATGAAAGTTTTGCTTCTTCAGGTGTGTTGAAGATCATACCTTCACCTTCACGGCCTTCTTCTTCCATAGTTAGGTAGTAGTTACCGATAACCATATCTTGAGAAGGAGCAACGATTGGGTTTCCATCACGAGGGGCAAGAATATGAGTAGCAGCTAGCATCAATAGTCTTGATTCAGCTTGTGCTTCATCTGATAAAGGAACGTGGATGGCCATTTGGTCACCATCAAAATCGGCGTTGTAAGCTTCACAAGCTAATGGGTGAAGACGCATTGATTTACCTGAAACCAATACTGGTTCGAATGCTTGAATACCTAATCTATGCAATGTAGGTGCACGGTTAAGTAATACTGGATGTTCCTTAATTACGTCATCCAATACATCGAATACTTCTTCATCTTTACGTTCGATTTGACGTTTAGCAGACTTAATGTTTGAAGCACTACCACGTTTAACAAGTTCTTTCATAATGAAAGGCTTGAATAATTCCATGGCCATTGGAACTGGAAGTCCCATTTGGTTGAACTTCAAGAATGGTCCAACATCAATAACAGAACGACCAGAGTAGTCAACACGCTTACCAAGTAAGTTTTGTCTGAAACGACCTTGCTTACCTTTAAGCATGTGTGATAGTGACTTAAGTGGACGGTTACCAGGACCGGCAACAGGACGACCACGACGACCGTTATCGATTAAAGCATCAACAGCTTCTTGTAGCATACGTTTTTCGTTTTGAACGATGATACCAGGAGCATGTAGATCTAACAATCTCTTTAGACGGTTATTTCTGTTAATAACACGACGGTACAAGTCATTTAAGTCAGAAGTGGCGAAACGGCCACCTTCTAGTTGTACCATTGGTCTTAAGTCAGGTGGAATAACTGGAATTGCTTCCATTACCATCCATGACAAGTCATTACCTGATTGTAGGAAGGCTTCTAGAATATCTAGACGTCTAACCGCTCTGACACGCTTTTGACCAGTAGCCTTCTTTAGTTCATCTTTTAGTTCAGCAACTTCTTTATTTATATCAACATTGTTCAATAAAGTTCTGATTGCTTCAGCACCAATCTTAGCTTCGAAACGGTTACCATATTCAAGTTTCTTTTCACGGTAATCTTGTTCTGAGATTAGTTGCTTGTTTTCTAGTGGAGTATCACCAGGATCTGTAACAACGTATGAAGCAAAGTAGATAATTTCTTCCAAAGCACGTGGGCTCATGTCTAATACAAGACCCATACGACTTGGAATTCCTTTGAAGTACCAAATGTGAGTTACTGGAGCAGCTAATTCGATGTGACCCATACGTTCACGACGTACCTTAGCACGTGTAACTTCTACCCCACAACGATCACAGACGATACCTTTGTATCTAATACGTTTATATTTACCACAAGCACATTCCCAATCCTTTGTAGGACCGAAAATTCTTTCGTCGAATAGACCATCTTTTTCTGGTTTTAAAGTTCTGTAGTTGATAGTTTCTGGCTTTTTAACTTCACCAAATGACCAACTACGAATTTTATCAGAAGAAGCTAATCCAATTTGCATGCTTGAAAATTTGTTTACATCGACCAATGGATAGTCCCCTTTCTTTATTCCTTAAAGTTGGTGTTTGCTTTATCGTCTTGTTCAGACTTTTCTTCATCTTCTTGTTCTTTTTCTTTCTTTTGCTTTTCAGCTAGTTTGCTTAAAGCATCAACGTTAACAACACCGTCGTCTTCTTCGCTATCTAAGTCACGAAGTTCGATTTCTTGGTTGTCTTCGTTAAGAACCTTCATGTCTAATCCTAGAGCTTGAAGTTCTTTTACAAGAACACGGAATGATTCAGGAACACCTGGCTTAGGAATTGGTTCACCCTTAACAATTGCTTCGTATGTCTTAACACGACCAACAACGTCATCTGACTTGTAAGTCAAGATTTCTTGTAGTGTGTATGCGGCACCATAAGCTTCTAGGGCCCAAACTTCCATTTCACCAAAACGTTGTCCACCAAATTGTGCTTTACCACCAAGTGGTTGTTGAGTAACTAGTGAGTAAGGTCCAATTGAACGAGCATGGATCTTATCGTCAACCATGTGAGCAAGTTTCAAGTAGTGCATTACACCAACTGCAACACGTTTATCGAATGGTTCACCGGTTCTACCATCGTAAACAACTGACTTACCGTCTGAAGCCATACCAGCTTCCTTAACAGCATCCCAGATATCTGAATCACGAGCACCGTCAAATACCGGAGTACTTACGTGGATACCTAGTTTTCTAGCAGCCATACCTAAGTGTAGTTCAAGAACTTGTCCAATGTTCATACGTGAAGGCACACCCATGGGACTCAATAGGATATCAATTGGAGTACCATCTGGTAAGTAAGGCATATCTTCTTCAGGAATAACAATGGAAACAGTACCCTTGTTACCGTGACGACCAGACATCTTGTCCCCTACTTGAATCTTACGTTTTTGAGCAATGTAAACTCGAACCATCTTGTTTACACCTGGTGCTAATTCATCACCATTTTCTCTAGTGAAGACCTTAACGTCTTGAACGATACCGCCACCACCATGAGGTACACGTAGTGAAGTATCACGAACTTCTCTAGACTTTTCACCAAAGATAGCATGTAGTAAACGTTCTTCAGCAGATAATTCTGTTACACCCTTAGGAGTAACCTTACCTACTAAGATGTCACCATCATGTACTTCAGCACCAATTCTGATAGTTCCTTCTTCGTCAAGGTTTCTTAAAGCGTCTTCCCCAACGTTAGGAATTTCTCTAGTCATTTCTTCAGGTCCAAGTTTGGTATCTCTAGTTTCTGATTCGTATTCTTCAATATGAATTGAAGTGTATACATCTTCACGAACTAATCTTTCTGAAATACCAATGGCATCTTCGAAGTTGTAACCTTGCCAAGTCATGAACGCAACAACTGGGTTTTGACCTAAAGCAAGTTCTCCGTTTTCCATTGAAGGACCGTCAGCTAGAATTTCATCAGCGTCAACCTTGTCGTTTACACGAACAATTGGACGTTGGTTGTAGTTCTTACCACCGTTTGAACGTTGGAACTTCATTAGCTTGTAAGTATCTAATGAACCGTCTTCTCTTCTAACACGTACTTCGTCAGCGTCAACGTATTCAACAGTACCTGGGTGTTTACAGATTAAAGCAACACCAGAGTCATGAGCTGCCTTGTATTCAATACCAGTACCAACTAGTGGTGCATGTGGGTTAACCAAAGGAACAGCTTGACGTTGCATGTTGGCACCCATCAAGGCACGGTTGGAGTCATCGTTTTCCAAGAAAGGAATACATGCAGTGGCAACTGAAACTACTTGCTTAGGAGAAACGTCCATGTAGTCAACGTTTTCAATCTTAGTTTCAATATTGTTTGACTTGTATCTAGCCATAACAACATCGTTCTTGAATGATCCATCTTCATTTAATGGAGAGTTAGCTTGAGCAACTACGAAGTTATCTTCTTCGTCAGCTGATAAATAATCAATCTTATCAGTTACTTTGTGAGTATCCCATGATACACGACGGTATGGTGTTTCCACGAAACCGTACTTGTTAACCTTAGAATAACTTGAAAGTGAGTTAATCAAACCAATGTTAGGACCTTCGGGAGTTTCAATAGGACAAATACGACCATAGTGAGTGTAGTGAACGTCACGAACTTCATATCCAGCACGGTCTCTGGTCAAACCACCAGGTCCCAATGCAGATAGACGACGTTTATGAGTTAATTCACCCAATGGGTTAGTTTGGTCCATAAATTGTGACAATTGTGATGAACCAAAGAATTCCTTAATTGAAGCTACTACAGGACGAATGTTGATTAATTGTTGTGGAGTAACAGTACTAGTGTCTTGAATTGACATACGTTCTCTTACTACACGTTCCATTCTTGCTAGACCAATTCTGAATTGGTTTTGTAGTAATTCACCAACAGAACGGATACGACGGTTACCTAAATGGTCAATATCATCAGGTTCACCAATTCCTTCTTGCAAGTTGAAGAAGTAGTTGATAGCAGAAATGATATCTGCTGGAGTGATGTGATGGTAATCCAATGAGATGTTGTCGTTTCCAATCATGTTAACAACATGATCTGGGTCTTTTTCTGATTGTACTTTGATGATTTGTACAGTCATTGGTTCTGGAACAACTGATTGTTCTGAAGGGTTGAAAGTGTATGCCTTGAAGTCTTCGCGATCCAAGTATGGAGCTAATTCCTTCATGACATTCTTATCAATTACAGTACCCTTCTTAGCAATAATTTCACCAGTATCTGGATCAGCTAAAGTTTCAGCAAGGGTTAATCCTAGTAAACGAGTCTTTAGGCTCAACTTGTTGTTAGTCTTGTATCTACCAACAGGAGCCATGTCGTAACGTTTTGGATCGAAGAAACGAGTAGTCAATAGGCTACGAGATGAATCAGCAGTCTTAGGTTCACCCGGACGTAGACGTTCGTAAATGTCCTTTAATGCTTCTTCAACACGTGAATCTTCTGTGTCTTTGTGGACATCTTTTTCAAGAGTCAATGAAAGACTATCATTGCTACCCAAAATTTGAGTAATTTCGTCATCTGAACCGAAACCTAATGCACGAACTAGTTCAGTAATTGGTAGCTTTCTAGTTCTATCAATACGAACGTATGATAAGTTCTTTGCGTCAGTTTCGAATTCCATCCAGGCACCACGGTTAGGAATTACAGTAGTACCATAGCTGATACGTCCATTCTTGTCTTCTTCTTTGTGGAAGAATACACCAGGAGAACGAACTAATTGTGAAACAATTACACGTTCTGCCCCGTTAATAATGAAAGTACCTTGATCAGTCATCAATGGGAAATCGCCAAAGAATACATCTTGGGTCTTAATTTCACCAGTTTCATGATTGGTCAATTTCAATGTGATATGAAGTGGAGCTGAGTAGTTAGCCTCATGATCTCTTGCTTCATTAACAGTGTACTTAGGTTCTAATAATTGGTAATCAACGAATTCTAAGGATAGTTTTCCTTGGAAATCATCAATTGGCATAATGCTGTTAAACATTTCACGCAAACCTTCATCTAAGAACCACTTGTATGAATCGGTTTGAATTTCAATTAAATTAGGTAAATCAAGAACTTCCTTGATTTGAGAGTAACTTCTACGAATACGGTGTTTACCATATTTAACTAAATGTCCTGCCAAGTTCTTCACCCCTCCAAAAATTTCTACGTAAGTGAAATATTACAATTGTGTTACAAATGCATTTTTTTACCCTTTTTATCTAAAAATGAGCAAAAAAAAACCAAAATAAGCAATTCAAATTGAAGCTTATTTTTGGTTAATATAGGCGTGTCTGACGGACAATAGATCGCCGACACACATTTCACTTCGTAGTTATATATTTAGTATGATACTCTCGAAGGTATATAAAGTCAAGATTTAGACAATAAAAAAGAGGGATAATTCCCTCTTTTTTATTATGCCTTAACGGCTTCTTTTTTAGTGATTGTAATCTTGCCTTTAGATGCTCCGATTGAAACGTCATCCCCTGGTTTAATTTCACCAGAAAGAATTTCTTCAGAAACTTTATCTTCAACATCGTTTTGCAATGCACGACGAATTGGACGAGCACCGTATTCAGGATTGAAACCATTCTTAGCAATCAATTCGATTGCTGCTGGAGTCATCTTCACGTTGATACCTAAGTCGTGAACTCGTTTCAATAAATCGTTAGCCATTAGCTTAACAATTTCTTGAACTTGTTTTTCGTTTAGTTCGTGGAAGATGATTGTTTCATCGATACGGTTTAAGAATTCTGGTCTGAAGAATCTCTTCATTTGTTCTTCGACTGTCTTTCTCATTAGCTTGTAGTTTTCATCGTCATGATCTAGTTCTGCACCAAAACCAACGGTCTTCTTATCACGTAGTGTTCTAGCACCTAGGTTAGAAGTCATGATTAGGACAGTGTTTCTAAAGTCGACATGTCTACCTTTAGAATCTGTTAGGTATCCATCATCTAATACTTGTAGTAACAAGTTGAAGACATCTGGATGAGCCTTTTCTACTTCATCGAATAGAACAACTGAGTATGGATGTTGTCTTACCTTTTCAGTCAATTGGCCACCTTCATCGTATCCAACGTATCCTGGAGCTGAACCAACCATTCGAGAAGCTGATTCTTTTTGCATGTATTCTGACATATCAATTCTGATAATGTCATCCTTTGAACCAAACATTTCTTCAGCTAAATCCTTAGCTAATTCAGTCTTACCAACACCGGTAGGACCTAAGAAGATGAATGAACCGATTGGTCTGTTTGGATCTTTGATACCACTTCTTGCACGTCTGATTGCACGTGATACGGCAGAAACGGCTTCGTTTTGACCAATAATCTTCTTGTGTAGGATTGATTCTAGGTTAACCAAACGCTTGCTGTCAGCCTTAGTCATCTTAGTTACTGGAACACCAGTCCATTCTGAGACAACCTTAGCAACATCTTCACCAGTTTCCTTGATATCGAAGTTATGGTCTTCTTGACGTTGTTTTCTGATATCAGCGGTTTCTTGGCGCTTAGTCTTTAGTTCTTCTTGTAGTTCTTGTTCTTTTTGACGAAGTGAAACAGCATCTTCGAAGCGTTGTTCTTCGATTGCGCTTTCCATTTGAGTACTGTATTCGTTAATCTTGTTTTCTAGTTCTTCTAATGGATTGTTTTCGTCTAGGTTGTTGATTCTAACCATGGCGGCTGCTTCATCCATCAAGTCGATTGCCTTATCTGGTAGGAAACGGTTACTGATATATCTACTTGATAAATCAACAGCCTTTTCGATAGCATCATCGGTAATCTTTACTTGATGATGGCTTTCGTACTTAGGACGAATTCCCTTTAGGATTTCGACAGCTTCATCTCTAGTAGGTTCATCAACTGAAACAGTTGCGAATCTTCTAGCTAATGCACCATCTTTTTCGATGTACTTTTGGTATTCATCCAAAGTAGTAGCACCGATTGTTTGAAGATCTCCTCTTGCAAGCGCAGGCTTTAGGATGTTAGAAGCATCGATAGCTCCTTCAGCACCACCGGCACCCATTAGAGTGTGTAGTTCATCAATGAATAGGATTACATTACCAACTGACTTGATTTCACTGATAATCTTCATTAAACGTTTTTCAAACTCACCACGGTATTTAGTACCAGCGACTAGAGTTCCCATTTCAAGCATCATGATACGCTTATTTTGCATGTCTTCTGGAACTTGTCTGTGAGCAACCTTTAGTGCCAAGCCTTCAACAACAGCAGTCTTACCTACCCCTGCTTCCCCGATTAGCACCGGGTTGTTCTTAGTACGACGACTAAGGATTTGAATTACACGTTTGATAACGTCATCTCTTCCAATAGTAGGATCGATTAGACCATCTTTAGCTGACTTAGTTAGGTCAGTCGCAAGTGAATCTAATGTAGGAGTTGTTCCGTTGTTACGGGCCGCCTTTGTTCCAGGTAATGGAATGTTCTTTGAGTTAGAACTTGAATCACCAGGGAAGCCCATCTTACGTAGTAACACTTTCTTGACATCGTTTACTTCGACAACGTTTAGAGCAACTAGAATTCTTGCTGCTAAAGTGTCTGGAGTATCTAAGATGGCAAGTAATAAGTGTTCTGTTCCTATCTTAATTGCACCGTATTTCTTCGCAATTTGGCCAGATAAGGTCAAGATTGCTTCAGCCTTAGGTGAGTATGGTAGGTATGTGTCCTTGTCTGAATCGGTTAGGTTACCGTATCCAACCAAGATTTCCATTTCGCCTTTAATATCATCTTCGTGTACATCGCATTGCTTTAAGGCTGACTTTGCGATGCCGTTATCTTCCATAGATAAAGCTAGTAATAAGTGTTCTGTCCCAATCCCTTGGTGGCCAAACACTTTGGCTTGTTCTTGTGCCAAAATCAATACGTTCTTTGCGCTTGGAGTAAAAATGTTATCCATATCGTGCCTCACTTTCTAGCTTTTGTATCTTAAATGATCAAGTATTGCGACCATTATATTCGCTCTAATCTCATTTTCAAGTAGTTTGTTGCCAACGGATAGTGTCTGCTTGTTAATAGATGCTAACACTAAATCGGCTTCATTGTCAGTAATTAGATCATTTAACACCAAAGTGTTGATAATTGCTTTACCCTCACGTTGTGTTAAACCGTCGCCAATGGCATTAATCAGCGTATCTAAAATATCTATATTATCAAGCAGCTTCACCTTTTCAATGCGGATATATCCACCGCCACCACGTTTACTTTCGACTACGTATCCATTTTGAATGGTAAACCTAGTCTTAATAACGTAGTTAATTTGTGATGGAACCACATCGAAATGGCTGGCAATATCAGATCTACTTATTTCGACTCTCTCGTCTTCAGCAATCATTTCCTTTAAATACTTCTCAATAATATCTGAAATATTTTTGCCCTGCATAATACCACCTCGTTCTTTGACTAATTCTGACTATAATTATACGGACTTATATTGAAAATGCAAAGATTTTTAACGATTTAGGAGAACAAAAAAGAGAAAACAATTTAATGTTTTCTCTTTTACTTTATATTATCGGGAAGACAGGATTCGAACCTGCGACCCCCTGGTCCCAAACCAGGTGCTCT
>CAMLMR010000013.1 GCA_946481335.1 uncultured Lactobacillus sp.
ATTTAGACACAAAAACACCCCAAAGTTTTGTACAAACTTTGGGGTGCAGTGCACCTATTAGGCTGTCTTTTTTATTAGTCTTTTGAGTTTCTAACATCTTTTAGGATTAGATATAAAATCCAGTAGATGAAGCATTGAACGATTGTCATGATAAAGACAAATACTAACATTTTTAACGTCCACATCTCAGCTAGCTGTTTAATCACCAAACGAGGTGAGAATAGTAGGTAGATGGTGTGGAAACGAAGGAATCGACCAATGTAAATTCCAATTGATGAAATAACGTTTAAAACAAAGATTAGTAGTACTCTAGCTACTTTGGAATGAATTGAGAAGAAATCAAAGCAACGATCAACGATTTGGAATAATCCGTAAAAACCAATCAATGAACATCCTAAAGCACTAATCATTAAGAATGAGTAGTTCATCCACATGTGAGCGGAAAGTCTTAATAACCCATTAGTTCCATATGGTTGAAGTAATGATAGATGGAACAAATCGGTTAGTAGGTAGGGCGCATTTGGATAGAATACTAACCACAAAATGAAGATTGGCCAAAAGAACCATGACTTTTCAACGTACTTATTTGTTAGTTCTAAACTAAGTTCAATGGGGATGTAACCCAAGAAAGTGTTTAATACTAGAAAATCAAACGGTGGTTTTGCTACCACGAATAAAAATATTATCCATAAAATGAAAAATAGGCGTACTTGCCAACGTGCGTTTTTAAACATGATTTTGGACCCCTCGAAATATTATTACTTTCATTTTAAACCTTAATAGGCAAATATTGAATGATTATTACTTAAAAATTCTATCAATAATGATAATGCTAAAAATAAACTAAAATGAGTGATATAATATAGAATATGAATTAAATTATGGAGGAATAGGTATGGGGGTAAATTGGAGTAACATCTTAACACTAAGTAACCTTTTAGATATCCTAGTTGTTTGGTTCATTATCTATGAGGTAATTATCTTACTTAAGGGCACAAAAGCTGTCCAATTATTCCGTGGTGTTTTAGTAATTGCCATCGTGAAAATCATTAGTGTGATTTTCGGATTTACGACTGTATCATACTTAACTGACCAAGTTATTAACTGGGGAGTTATCGCGATTATCGTTATTTTCCAACCCGAAATTAGACGTGGTCTAGAACACTTGGGTCGTGGATCAATTATTAAGCACGCACAAAACCAAAATGTTGAAAATGAAAAGATGATTTTGGAACTTGATAAAGCCATCCAATATATGTCAAAACGTAGAATTGGTGCTTTAATGACTATTCAAATGGACACTGGTTTGGAAGACTACATCGAAACGGGAATTAAGTTAGATGCAGACATCACAGGTGAACTTTTGATTAATACGTTTATTCCAAATACACCATTGCATGATGGTGCCGTTATTATTAGCAATAATCGTGTTGCCGTAGCAGCTGCATACCTACCATTGTCACAAAGTAACCTAATTCCAAAGGAATTGGGAACTAGACACCGTGCGGCTGTTGGTATTTCTGAAGTAACCGATGCTTTAACAATTGTTATCTCTGAAGAAACAGGGGAAGTATCCATTACTAAGAACAATGAATTGCTACGTGGAATGAACAAGGAAGACTATATGAAGTTCTTACGTGATCAATTGATTACTAAGCAAGATTCAATGAATAAGAACTTATTTACAACCATCTTTAATTGGTTCGACAAAATCAAGCAATCAACAGGGGGGCAAAAGTAATGAAGAAGTTTAATAGCCCATGGTACCTAAGATTATTAGCATTGATTTTTGCTATCTTATTATTTGCTTATGTTAACCAATCAAAACTTTTTGGTTCAGGTAGTAACAACGGTAGTTCAGATGATATTACTCAATTGACTTCTAATAAGTCAGCAACCATTTCGGTACCACTTCAACTAAATGTTGATAACAGTAAGTACTTTGTTACTGGTTATCCTGAAAAGGTATCCGTAAAGATTGTGGGCCCAACTGCTTTAGTTACTACTACCGTTAACACTCAAAACTTTAAAGTTTATGCTGATCTTTCAAGACTGGGGGTTGGAACTCATAAGGTTCGTTTATACCAAGATGGGTTGAACAACGAATTAAGATATTACATGAACCCAAGTTATATCTACGTTAATATTCAACCAAGAAAGACAGTTGAGTTTCCGGTAAAGGCTCAATATGAATCATCCAACATTGCCGATGGTTATTCAGCTGGTAAAGCAGTGCTTGGAACCAACAAAGTGAAGGTTACGGGTGCCGCAAATGAAATTGCTAAGATTAAGCAAGTGGTCGCTAAGCTAAGCATTCCACAAAACACTAAGAAGTCAGTTAGTTCTTCATCTGTTTTGGAAGCCTTAGACTCAAAGGGTAGAATTGTTAACGTCATCTTGACGCCATCAACAACTTCTGTTAACTTGCCAATTAGCAGTGGAAATAACAAAAACGTTCCACTAAAATTAAAAGTAGAAAATGGTTCTAGCAATCAAAAATATGAACTAACATCAGATACTGATAAGGTGAAAGTTTTTGGTACCAAAAAAGAGCTGGAATCAGTTGATAATGTAATCGCTTATATTGATGTTTCTGGGATTACATCAAAGAAAGTGGTTAACGTGGAACTAGATAAGAATTTGAATAATGTTACTGGTTTCGATCCTGAAAATATTAAAGTAACTGTTATTCCACAATAGATTTTAAATAATCGAATGATGAATGGAGATAAAATTATGAAATATTTTGGAACAGACGGAGTTAGAGGGGTAGCTAACAAAGATCTAAGCCCTGAACTAGCTTTCAAATGTGGACGTGCCGGTGGTTACATTTTAACCAAGCACAGCCAATCAGAAGGACAACCACAAGTATTAGTGGCTAGAGATACAAGAATTTCTGGACAAATGTTAGAAAGTGCTTTAATCGCCGGATTACTATCTGTAGGTATTGAAGTTCTTCAACTAGGTGTTGTGACAACTCCTGGTGTTGCTTACCTTGTTAGAACTCAAGGAGCAGCTGCCGGTGTTATGATTACTGCCTCTCATAATCCAGCTGAATACAACGGTATCAAGTTCTTTGGATCAGATGGTTACAAGCTATCAGATGAATTGGAAGAAGAAATCGAATCAATTCTAGAAGCTGACAATGATGATTTACCACGTCCATCAGCTAAGGGACTAGGTAGTGTTGATGACTATTCAGAAGGTAGTCAAAAATACATTCGTTTCCTAGAACAAACTGTTCCGGATGACTTATCAGGAATGAAGATTTGTGTGGATTCAGCAAATGGTGCAACAAGTAACCTAGTATCACGCCTATACGCAGACTTAGGCATTGAATTTGAAACTATGGCAACTATGCCAAACGGAATTAACATTAACGATCAAGTTGGTTCAACCCACCCAGAACAACTACAGGAGATGGTTGTAGAACAAGGTGCAGAAATTGGTCTTGCCTTCGATGGTGACGGTGACCGTTGTTTAGCCGTTGATGAAAATGGTGAACTAGTTGATGGTGACAAGATTATGTACATTTGTGGTAAGTACATGTCAGATCATGGTCGTCTAAAACAAGATACCGTTGTTACAACAGTAATGAGTAATTTAGGGATGTACAAGGCCATGGAAGCAAATGGTATGCATAACGTTCAAACCAAGGTTGGTGACAGATACGTTGTTGAAGAAATGAACAAATCTGGTTACAACCTAGGTGGAGAACAATCAGGTCATATCGTCTTCCTAGACTTCAACACCACTGGTGATGGTCTATTGACCAGTCTTCAATTACTTCACGTAATGAAGGATACTGGCAAGAAACTATCAGAACTTGCTGCTGAAGTAACTAAGTACCCACAACAACTAATCAACGTTAAGGTTAGCGATAAAGATGGTGCCCAAGCTGATGAACAAGTAAAGGCAGTTATTGCCGATGTTGAAAAAGAAATGAATGGTGATGGTCGTGTCCTAGTTCGCCCTAGTGGTACTGAACCATTGCTACGTGTTATGGCTGAAGCCCCAACACAAGAATTAGTTGATGGATACACTAAACGTATTGCAGACGTTGTTCAAGAACGTTTCGGAATTGAATAAAAATTAAAAGCAATCTAATTAGATTGCTTTTTTTATTGCCTTAAATTTGTCCATACCAATTTTATTATTGGTATAAAATGAGTTAAATTTAATAAAAAAATATGTTTATATCATGCTGGTTAATACCAATATGGCACGATTTTTTACTTTTTTTGCATAAACTATACCAATTTAATATTTATCAATTGACATTAATAATTAAAACTTGTAATCTAGAATATGTCGAAAATGATAAAGAAGATATAAATTTATTTAAAACAATTAATAAATACAGAGTGAAAGGAAAATATAATATGTGTGGAATTGTTGGTGTAACAGGGAACAAAAATGCCGTTGATATTTTAGTTAATGGTCTACAAAAGCTAGAATACCGTGGTTATGATTCTGCTGGATTATACGTAAATGATGAAGGTAAGAAAGATTACCTTGTAAAGAGAACCGGTGCTATTAGTAACTTAAGAGACGCCGTAAATGATATGGACATTAATGGAAGTGCAGGAATTGCGCATACTAGATGGGCTACTCATGGTGGAGTAACTGTTGAAAATGCTCATCCTCACTTCTCACAAGACAAGAGATTCTACTTAGTTCACAATGGTGTTATCGAAAACTACCGTGACCTAAAGGAAAAATACCTAAGTGATGTTGAATTCACTTCACAAACTGATACAGAAGTTGTTGTTCAATTAGTTGATCACTTCGCTGTATCTGAAAACCTAAGTGCTAAAGAAGCATTTAAGAAGACTCTATCTCTATTAAAGGGTGCTTCATACGCATTCCAATTAATGGATAGAGAAGAACCAGATACTATCTACGTTGCTAAGAACAAGAGTCCGCTATTAATCGGTCTTGGTGAAGACTGCAACGTTGTATGTTCAGATTCTCTAGCAATGCTAAACGTTACTCATGACTTCCTAGAATTGGATGATGGTGACTTTGTTACCGTTAAACCAGATTCAGTAACTATCGAAAACAAAGATGGTGAAGTTGTAACTGATAGACAACCATTCCATGTTGATATCGATGCTAGTGATACTGACAAGGGTACTTACCCATACTACATGCTAAAAGAAATTGACGAACAACCAAACGTAATGAGAAAGCTTTCTGCTGAATACCTAAACGAAAACGGTGATCCAGTAGTTGAAGAAAATCTATTAGATTCAATCAAGGAATCAGATCGTCTATACATCATTGCTGCTGGTACTAGTTACCATGCTGGTCTAGTTGGTAAAGAATTATTTGAAAAGTTGGCACAAGTACCAACTGAAGTACATGTTTCTTCAGAATTTGCATACAACATGCCACTACTTTCAAAGAAACCATTCTTTATCTTCCTAAGTCAAAGTGGTGAAACTGCTGATAGTCGTGAAGTATTGGTTAACCTAAACCAACTAGGTTACAAGAGTTTAACTATTACTAACGTGGCTAACTCAACACTTTCACGTGAATCAAACTACACTTTATTACTACATGCTGGTCCAGAAATCTCAGTTGCATCAACTAAGGCATACACAGCTCAAATTACTGTTGAAGCAATCCTAGCTAAGGCATTAGGTGAATCATCAGAAATTAAGGCTGCTAAGGACTTTAACTTAAAGCAACAACTAGGTTTCGTTGCTACTGGTATGCAAGCAATCGTTGATGAAAAAGAAACTATTAATGAAATTTCTAAGAAGTACTTCGTAAATGCTAACCGTGCATTCTACATTGGTAGAGGAATTGACTACTTCGTTTCACTAGAATCATCATTGAAACTAAAGGAAATTTCATACATTCTAGCTGAAGGTTTCGCTTCAGGAGAATTAAAACACGGAACTATTGCTTTGATTGAAGAAAACACACCAGTTGTTGGTATTATCACTCAAGCAAACACCGCTGGTTTAACTAGAAGTAACCTAGAAGAAACTATGGCACGTGGTGCTAAGGCTATTACCATTGCGACTGAATCACTTGCTAATGACAACGATGATATCGTTATCCCAGACGTTGATCAATTATTAACACCGCTATTGAGTGTTATTCCTGCTCAACTATTGGCTTACTACACTAGTTTGAACAAGGGATTAGATGTTGATCATCCAAGAAACCTTGCTAAGAGTGTTACTGTTCAATAATTTTGGTAAAAAAAGGGTGCTGATAGCACTCTTTTTTTGTTGGATTTAAATTAAAAAAGAACAATTTTTCTTATAAGATTTTATAAAAATTTGTGCTAACATGTTATAATTTTTAACTGGGAGTGTTTTTGATGAAGTTTACAAAGAAAACAAAAAACAATTCGAATAAACAAGCTAAGGCTGATAAAACTTTTGATAAGTTTAAAGAACAACAAAACCGCCTTAGCGCAAGCCGTCGTGGCGTGAAGAGATAATAGAGAATAAAATGATTTTTAATGGAGAGAATATTTATGAGAAAGAAACCAATCGTTAAATCGCTGTTATATACATTAACAGCCAGCGCAATGATTTCTGCGGGGCATGTATATATTAGTCATGCTGATGATGTAAATAATGACAATACAACAGTTGCTTCAGCGGCTAGTACTGCTATTGCTTCAGGTAGTTCTTTAAACAACGTTTTAGGATCACAATTAACAGCAGACAATTTTATATCAACAATTTCCCCAATCGCTCAATCAATCGCCAACAGCAATAACCTTTATGCTTCCACAATGGTGGCACAAGCGGCGTTAGAAAGTGGATATGGAACCAGCACTTTGACACAATTAGGAAACAACTTATTCGGGATTAAGTCATTTGATGGTACCGGGGTTAAAATGGCGACTGTCGAATATAATTCTAAGGGTAAGCCATATAATACTTATGCTTATTTCAAGAAGTACAACAGTATTATGGATAGTCTACAAGGATATGCAACATTTCTAACTGTTAATTCACGTTATGCGAACGTTTTTAGAAACCAAGCTAAGGATGGAATTCAAGCAGCGAAAAATGTTCAAGCAGATGGATATGCGACTGATCCATCATATGCTACTAAATTAGTTAACCTAATTAACACTTATGGACTACTATCATTAGATGGCAACAGTTCATCAACTAATAACAACAATAGCGGTCAACAAAACACAAATACCAACACAGGTACGACTACAAAACCTAAGAAACAGCTAGCGACTGCAAGCTATACTTATGGTAATCCGCTAGAAAGATTCCAATTATCTAGTCACTTTAATAAATATAAGCTATATGAACATGTTAAGGATACTAAATCCAAGAACGTTACTGGAACATGGCCAACACATTTGAAGGCTGGAAGCAGCGTCTATGTTGATTGTTATGCAAACAGAACATATAAGGGTGTTACAACTACATGGTATCGTATTAAGACAAGTAAGAACGCCAGAACTTATTGGGTTTACAGCAAAGCAATTGATTTCCCAAATATTAACGTTAGTTCATATGAAGGTAAGGCTAAGCTAAGCCATGCAAATCGTGGATTGTACAGCAACATGTTTAATTCACAAACATTGGCTAAGGCAGTCGGATCATCAAACAACTATAAGAATCAAAGTTTTGATATCAACCAAATTGCTACTTATTACTACCATGGTAAAGAAAACACATGGTACCGCATCAATGTTTCAGGATTAGGAAATGTTTGGATTAACAAACTGGGTGTAACTTATACTAAGGCTGAAAAGAAAACACCAAAAAAGACCACTAAGAAAGAGTCAACTAGTGGTTCATATGCCAAGGCTTCTGGTCACGCATATTTAAATAATTATGGTAAGTTTTCACTATACAACCACATTCCTGGCAACAAAAAACATGTGGTAAAGACCGCTTGGTCACAAGTAAAGGTTCCAAAGGATTACAAGGTAAACATTAATCTACAAGGAACAAGAGCTAAGTATCATACCAAATGGTATCGTATCGTTTTAAATCACAAGAATTATTGGATTTCTGCAAAAGCGCTACTTTTTTATTAATTTGATATAATTGGTAGTTAGTTTTATAATGATTAAATCGAAATAAATTATAGGAAGTATTAAAGAATGACTGAAGATTATAAGATTAAGGTTCAAAACGTAACTAAAGAGTACGATTTGTTCAAAACACAAGCTGATAAATTAAAATCATTTTTCTCCATTAAGACCGATGTTCCTCACTTCTGGTCACTAATGGGTGTTTCTTTTGAAGTTAAGCCAGGTGAAGCACTTGGTTTAATTGGTGTTAACGGTTCAGGTAAATCAACTATTTCTAACATTATTTCAGGAATTATTCCTCAAACTACTGGTTGGGTTGACGTTAAAGGTGACACTTCAATCGTAGCGATTAGTGCTGGTTTAAGAAAGAACCTTACTGGTAGAGAAAACATCAGATTGAAGTCATTGATGCAAGGTTTAACTAACGAAGAAATCGATGCATTAATGGACGATATCGTTTCATTTGCTGATATTGGTGATTTCGTAGATCAACCAGTTAAGAGTTACTCATCTGGTATGAAATCACGTTTAGGATTCTCAATTGCAGTACATATCAATCCAGACATCCTAATTATTGATGAAGCATTGTCTGTTGGGGATGATACTTTCTACCAAAAGTGTGTGGACAAGATTGCTGACTTTAAAGAACAAGGAAAGACAATCATCTTTGTTTCTCACTCATTAAAACAAATTGAATTCTTGTGTGACCGTGTTGCATGGATTAACTATGGTAAGCTAAGAATGATTGGTGAAACTCAAGAAGTAACTACTAAGTATCGTGAATTTATTGATTGGTTCAAGAAGCTATCCAAGAAGGATAAGGCTAAGTTTGAAGCCGAACAAAAACAAATTCAAAAAGACTTTGATATTGATGCATACCAACAACAAGTTACTGAAGAAGAACAAGCACAACATC
Source organism: uncultured Lactobacillus sp. (assembly GCA_946481335.1). Taxonomy (GTDB): domain Bacteria; phylum Bacillota; class Bacilli; order Lactobacillales; family Lactobacillaceae; genus Apilactobacillus. The sequence goes on from CAMLMR010000013.1 coordinate 8,952, forward strand.
CAGAAGAAAAGCATGTTGCTGCAAAAGTTAAGAAACGTTTCTACGGATCAGTAATCAGTGAAAAGATGCCAAAGACATCTGTACTATTTACTTGGTTAGTAACTATTGCTACTTTGTTCTTCTGCTTAGTAAATGTTTCAGGTCATCCACTAAGTCATATCGCAGAACATCCTGCATCAATCGTAAAACCAACTAAGAAGTTAGTTTTACCTAAGGGTGTCGCTAAGGATAACGAGAAGAAAACCAAGAAACATCATAAAAAGGCCACTACTGAAAAGACATCATCAGTAAAGGCAACTATTAAATAATCAAAAAAAATCCGTTTTCTTTGAACGGATTTTTTTTCGAGGGGAGATTAAATTAATATGGCTAAGGAAATGAAGAGTCATGAAACTTTAGATTTAATTGAACAAATTACTAGATTAGATGGTACCAAGTACATGGAAATTAGTAACATGGTTCAAAACGGTAGGGCGGAACTAGCTGCCGAACGAGGCTTCATAAAGGAAGTCCGTATTTTGCAACTAAACATTCCGCACTCAGAACACGTTATTAATTACGAAAACTACATTAACGAAAATTTTGAAATGCCTGATGAAAGCATGGATCATTTTGAAGAATGGACTAAGACTCCAGAAATGGAAAAAGAAGTGGCCATGATTCTAAAAGAAAATCACGTTGGATAACAAAAAAGGAAGTCATCGGTAGGTTGATGACTTCCTTTTATAATATGTGTCCACTTCTAATGCTGCGAAAAAATAATAGCTAAATAACGAGCAACATTTAGTGGGATGACTTGAATATGTACTACTTATTATAAATGATGAATTTTAGTATGACAATAAAAAATTTGAAAAAAATTAAAAAAGTACGACATTCATCATGTTATTATTAAAACAATTCGATATCACTTATCTATTAGAAAAAGTGATATATTAACAACAGGAGAGCCTTTATCATGAAAACAATTATTAAGGAAATATTATTAAATATCGCTTTATACATCTTTCCACTCATTTTTATTATTAGTGGAATTAGTGGATCAAATGTAATGTACACAGTCGGAATCATTTTAGCTGGAATTATTAGCGTTTTAATGGTGCTTATGTACACGACGTACATATTTACCCATAAAAAAGGAGAAAGAGCCTTATATCGCATTATTTTGCTTATAATCGAAATAATTATTCTTCTATTCTGTCTTACTACTGTTTTTACTCGATAATTTATATTAATATTAGAAGATGATTAGAAAACTATTGAAATTTTAATCTCACAGTACTATATTATTGTTAACGCTAAATCCGGCGTTAACTTTTTTATTAAGAATGGAGTGATTTTATATGGATTTCAAGTTTTCAAGTCGTGTACCGAAGGTAGATAATGATGTGGTGGGAGAAATTTTAAAGGTAGCTGGTGATCCAGAAATCATTTCATTTGCTGGTGGGCTACCCGCACCCGAATTATTCCCGGTTAAAGAAATGCACGATGCAGCCGATAAAGTGTTTGAAAAACACGGCCAAGAAGCATTACAATATACTGTTTCAATTGGTAATCCGCATTTACGAGAATTAATCGTTGAGCGAATGCAAACCAACAAAGAGGTAACAACCACAGTGGATAATGTTTGTGTTACCACTGGTTCAGAACAATCAATTGACTTAGTTGCTAAGATGATGGTTGATAAAGGTGACGTTATCTTAGTTGAAAAGCCAACATATCTTTGTGCATTAGATGTATTTAGAAGTTATGGTGCTAATGTCGTTGGTGTCGATATGGACGAAGAAGGAATGAAGATGGACGTCTTAGATGAAAAGCTAAACGAATATCCAGACGCCAAATTCATCTACACAATTCCTAACTTCCAAAACCCAACCGGACGTACTATGACTGCCGAACGCCGTGCTAAAATGGTTGAATTAGCTGAAACACATGGTGTAACCATTCTAGAAGATGACCCATATGGTGAAATCAGATACTCAGGTGTTGCTGTACCACCAGTTAAACACTTTGATAAGAATGGTACTGTGGTGTACATGAACACATTCTCAAAGATCTTAGCCCCAGGGATGAGATTAGGATGGATTGTGGCTGATAAGAAATTTATCGATATGTTTGTTGTTATGAAGCAATCTGCTGACTTACATTCCGATAACTTATCTCAATTTATCGTTGCTCAATACATGGAAGACAACGACTTAGATAAACATATTAAGGCAATCTCAGACGTTTACTATCAACGTGCATCTCTTATGTTAAAGGAAATTGATGAACAATTCCCTGCAGGTGTTAAACATAGTAATCCAGAAGGTGGAATGTTCATTTGGGTAGAAGTACCTGGAAACGTTAATACCATGGACTTATTTAACAACTGTGTTAAGCATAACGTTGCCTTTGTACCAGGAGAACCATTCTATCCTGATGAAGTAATTCCAGGAACATTTAGAATGAACTTCTCAAACATGAAGGAAGATCAAATTCACGAAGGTGTTCGCCGTATGGCAGTTGCCATCGATGAAATGATGAAATAAGCACAATAGAAAAGGACTTACCAATTTGGTAAGTCCTTTTTATTTTATATGTTATGTCTTGTATGAATTGAGTGGTAAATCTTTCTTTGTACTAAATATTGATCATGTTGCATGGTAATAAATAGTGGGGAAGATTCTTCGATAACATTACTGAATTCCAAACCATACCATGAGATAGGGGAGGCAGTGATGTTTTGTAGGAAGATACGTCCGGAGATTAATTGTCTGTCAAAGGCATTGATTTCTGAGTTCAATGCTAAATCAGATGGACGTTCGTTGATGATAACGAACTTGAAGTCTCCAACGTTACCAGGTTTACCATTTGAAGTGTACTTTTGTTTTTGTGGATCGATAACACCTTGTTTGATTAGGTAGTTAACAATTTGGTGTAGGTAGATACTTACACTTTGTTGCTTTCTAAATCCAAGGTATAGTTGAACGTCAACAACGTTCTTAGTATCCAACAAGTCAACAGTGTAGTTACTTTCATAAGGATTACTTGTTTCATTAACAGTAACGAACCAGTATACCTTAGCTCTCTTAGGTTCCTTGTCTAAGATTGAATACATTGTACTACGTTTGATTTGGTAGTCGTTCTTAATCTTAGTCATGTATACCAGGTTAGAAGTGTATAGCGGAATTGATTCGTCTTCACTCAAAGCAGATAGTTGATCCTTGTAGTGAGTAAGTGAAACATATTCGCTTTCCTTTTCATAGTGATCACGACGCTTGTTACCGAAGTACCATAGAATCATGACAATTAGGATAGCACCCATGATGATTAGAGTAACGAAACCACCATGAACGAACTTAACAATACTTGCAATGAAGAATGTAAATTCGATGATTGCGAAGAATGCAGCGATGAAGAAAGCCCATAGTCTTCTCATCTTACCTGATAGGTATTCGAATAGAAGAACAGTGGTCATAAGCATGGTAATAGTAATAGCTAGACCATATGCTGATTCCATTCTTTCTGAACTACCGAATGACCAAACGACAATGAAAGTAACGATACATAGGAACCAGTTTACAGTTGAAATGTAGATTTGGCTTCTAATATTACTTGGATGTCTAACAATCATACGAGGTAAGAACTTAAGACCAATTGCTTCATCAACTAAAGTAAATGATCCGGTAATCAATGCTTGGGAAGCGATGATTGCAGCCAATGCAGCAATTACAATCGCAAATCCACGAAGTGAATCGGGAAGCATTTCGTAGAATGGGTTTAAGTTACTTAGGTTAGCGAATTGTGGGTTATGCGCATTGTTGATAACCCAAGCACCTTGTCCTAAGTAGTTCATAATTAGGGCAAAGTATACGAATGGCCAAGTACCGTAGATGTTCTTTTTACCAACGTGACCCATGTCTGAATACAAAGCTTCTGCACCGGTAGTTGCCAAGAAGATACTACCTAGAATAAAAATACCAGCTTTATTAACGGGACTGAATAGAATTTCAATCGCATAAACTGGGTTAAAGGCACTTAGAATGATTGGATATTTTAGTAGGTTTACAATTCCCATTACGGCAAGAAAGGTAAACCAGATAAACATTACAGGTCCAAATGAATTACCAATGATTCCAGTTCCAAATCTTTGGATAAGGAACAAAACCAAAAGTACACATGAAGTAATAATCAAGACGTTTTGTTGTGAATTACTAAATGAAATAGGACCAAAGTGTTGTCCCTTCAAACCTTCAAGAGCGGACGTTACAGAAACCGCTGGGGTTAAAGTACCGTCGGCTAATAATGCAGCACCACCAATTAAAGCTGGCCACACTAGCCATTTTGCCTTTCTTCTAACTAAAGCGAAGAGGGCGAAAATTCCACCTTCACCGTTGTTATCAGCGCGCATTGTAATCAATACGTATTTAATTGTTGTAATCACCATTAATGTCCATATGATTAATGAAATTGATCCAATTATGTAAAAGGGTTTGATGTTTGCCATCTTACCAGCATTACCGATAATTGAGTTCATTACATATAGAGGTGAAGTACCGATATCACCATAAACAATTCCCAAGGTGATTAGCATTCCCATAATGGAAATCTTATCAAATTTAGCTTTCATGACTAAATCCTCCAAAAGTAATTATGTAAAATTCACACATTGATAGAATACAATTTACCACTTATTTAAGCTAGTTTAAAGAAAAATCTGAAAAACATTCCTTTAAATGTTAAATTATAGGATAGTAAAACAAATATTATTACCAGGACGGTGTACAAAATTGATACAAACAATCTTCAAAAATATTATCTCTGATACCGTATTAAAGCTTGTTGTTGCAATTTTTTTAATCTTAGAAATATTCAAACCAATGAACGTAAAAGACATTGATTTAAGCACCATCATGATCTTGTTTAACCTAATGTTAATTATCTCGTTAGTTAAACGAGCCAACATCCTAGCTTATATAAGTAACTCGATTATAAACCAAGTTCAAACAACACGCCAAATAACTGCCTATATTACAATCACATCGTTTGTATTATCGATGTTTGTGACCAATGACGTAGCAATTATCACATTAGTACCGTTGTACATTTTGATTGCCAAACAGTTAAGACTACCGATTGTCTATCCAACTGTATTAATCACAATTTCCGCCAACCTAGGGAGTGCGTTTACGCCAATCGGTAACCCGCAAAACGTTTTCTTAGTTGAGTTTTATCACATCTCACTTAAGACTTTTCTTACTAATTCATTTCCATTATTAATCATGGGCATCCTATCATTATTAGGTTTGATTATGTTTAGTAAAAATGAAACATTGAAAAAGACATCAACAGATATAATTACGGTTAATCCGATGTACATAGCGGTGATTGCCGGATTGTTTGTCCTGGTCTTATTGTCGCAGTTTGGATTATTTTCCGTCTGGATTGATACGTTAATTACGATAATTGTCGTTGAATTATTTTCGCCCAAAAGCATCGCAGATGTCGATTACTCGTTACTATTATCGTTTGTATTCTTTTTCTTAATAGTGGGGATGCTAAGTCGCATTGACATAGTCGTTACAATGATTCACCAGTTTACCGGCAGTAGCATTCATACATATATGACAGCGATGCTAACTAGTCAGGTGATTAGTAATGTTCCATCAGCAGTCTTATTATCCAAATTTTCTGCTGACTTTGCTTCTATTTATTATGGAGTATCGATTGGGGGACTTGGTACACTGGTCGCTTCTTTGGCCAATTTATTGGCATACAAGCAAGTATCGATTAATGCACCTCATGTGAGTGGTAAGTTCTTTAAACAATTTACTTTCGTCAACCTTTTATTATTGTTAATCTTGTCATTGTTAAAGATTATCTTAATTTAAGCGCAGAAAATTTCATTTTGTGATATTTGTGTCATAATTAAAAACAAGGAATTCTTTTGGAAAGGAATGATTTTAATGTACACAGATTTAAATGGAAAGGTAGCGGTAGTTACTGGTGCCTCAAAAGGAATTGGAAAGGCAATTGCACTTCGTTTGGCACAAGAACACATGAAGTTAGTATTCAACTATCATTCAGATCAAAATGGAGCGCAAGAAGCTGTTGATCAAATTCGTGAAAACGGGGGAGACGCAGTAGCTGTTCAAGCTGATGTTTCAAAAGAAGAAGACGTAAACAAGTTAGTTAAGACAGCCGTTGAAGAATTTGGTGACATGGATTTATTCATCAACAACGCTGGAATGGAAAAAGAAACACCAACTCACAAGTTAGCCCTTGAAGATTGGAAACGAGTAATCGATGTTAACTTAACAGGTACTTTCTTAGGTACTAAGGCCGCATTGAATTACTTCTTAGATCACAAACGTGAAGGAAACATTATCAACATGTCTTCAGTTCACCAATTGATTTCATGGCCACATTTCGCGGACTATGCTGCATCAAAGGGTGGTAGCAAACTATTCACCGAAACAGTTGCCAAGGAATACGCTGAACAAGGTATTCGTGTTAACGGAATTGCCCCAGGTGCAATCAACACACCAATCAATGCTAAGAAGTTCGCAGATCCTGAACTTTACGCTCAAACTGCTGAATTAGTACCAATGAATCGAATTGGTAAACCAGAAGAAGTGGCTGCTGCAGCTGCTTGGTTAGCTTCCACAGAATCATCATATGTCACTGGTGAAACTATCTATGTTGATGGTGGAATGAAACTATACCCAGAATTTAAAGAAGGTCGTGGATAAAATCATCCACAAAAAAAGATGGTATCAATTCGATACCATCTTTTTTATTTCTATAGTGCGCTACTACCGAAATCACGAGGTTGAATAAATACCTCGATGATAGGGTATAGCATTAGGATTCCTAAGAAGATGAATCCATATTCGTATGCGGTGTTAACACTTACAAAACTAGAAAGTGCGGATACCACAACGGTAATTAATGAAACACCCAAACCTTGTGCCATGGTTTGTAATACGGAACTCAATGTATTAGCTGAGTTTCTTTCTTCCATCGGAATTTCAGAGAATGTAACGGCGTTGTAGCAGGTAAGTGCTAATGAACGACCACATCCTGAGATGAAGGCTAGACCGGCAATGATAAAACCGATTGTGGTGGGTTGAATCCATGCCAATGCAGCGGTACTGATTCCAACGGTAAATAATGCTACTAATAATGAAGCTTTGTACTTAATATGTCTGATAATCACGTTGGTAAATGGCTTGATACCAATGTTTCCGATGAAGACGAAAATGACATAGTATCCAGCTACTAAAGCTGACCAGTGGAATACTGTTTGTAGGTAAACAGTAAGTAGGTAAGGAAGGGCTCCGACTGATAACCAAAGGAATGTTCCACCAGTTTGATAGATTCTAAATGAACTTACCTTAAGTGCCTTAATATCAAACAATGGATTGTCGACATGGGATAGGTGATATCCGACCACTAGGATCATTAATAGACCGATTAGGACTAAAATTCCGGCTGTTGGCCAGTATTTGCGACCATAAGTTGCAATTTCAGCACCGATTAGAATGAAACCAGAAGAAATGGCAATTTCAATGAATCCTAAGAAATCAAACTTAGTGTGACTCTTCTTAGTATCCTTTTCAACTAGCTTAATTCCAATGAAGATTGCTAGTAGGCCAATTGGCACGTTGATTAGGAAAATCCATTGCCAGGTAAGGTACTTAACGAAGAAACCACCAATGATTGGTGCAATCGCTGGAGCGATTAATGCAGGCCATACTAGGTAGTTCGCCATTCTAAGTAATTGGTTTGAAGGTGTCTTTTCCAACATAATCAAACGCGCAGTTGGTGTCATTAGTGATCCGGCGAATCCTTGAATGAAACGACTGGCTAATAAAAATGAGAAGGTCGGTGCCATTGCATCACCTAATGAACTCAATACGAATAGTAAGGTTGCCAGTAACCAGGCGTTCTTCTTACCGATACGTTTAGCAATCCATCCACTCAAAGGGATGAAGATTGCCATGGTAATGAAGTAAATGCTGACCGTTAATGATAGTGAAGAAGTTGGAACATTTAAGCTTCTTCCGATGTACGGTAAAGCGGTTGTTACGATTGTCGCATCTAAGAATTGCATGAATAAACTTGAAGCCATTAATAATGCGACCTTGATATAATTGCTAATAATAAATCAGTTCCTTTCATATATTTATACTTAAAAAAGTATATCATAAATTTTTTTTAAGATTAATGTAATGATTTGACTGAATAAACTGATACTGGAATAATGAAAATATGTTGACGTACGTAATAAAAGGGGGCAATTGAATTGATTAAAATTCATCAACTAACTGATTCAACATGGGTTGAAATGGTCGATGCAAACACCAAAGAAGTTGTTGAAACCATTGATGAATACAAACTACCAAATATCTTAAAAGGGTATATGCTAGATGCCCATGAACATTCTCGTTTCGAATATGACCCAGTCAAGAAGTACTCTGTCATGATTATGCGCGCGCTAATTAGTGGACAAGATGAAAATGTACAAACTTCACCCGTGGTCATTGCTTTTACGAATGAACTAATTATTACCAAGAGTGATTCCAGATACCGTATCAAACAAGAAACCAGATGTAACAAGTTTGATATGGTATTTAACATGCTACAAAGAATTAACAAACCATACATGAACAAGCTAGATCAAATCAACGAATCCGTTGAAAATCTGCAAAATAAACGTAGTAAGAATAGCGTTAATAATCGTCATCTAAACGAAATCGCGATTCTAAAGAATGACTTGGTATACCTAAAGACAGCCACCGCTGCCAATATCATGTCAATCAATCAACTACAAAAATCTAGTGATAACTTTGAAATTCCGATTTCATTTAACCAACGTCAAGATCAACACATCGACGACGTTGCCGTTGAATACGAAGAAAGTAAGTATATGTTTGACGTGCTAGACGAAATCGTTAGTCAAATCGAAGATACATACAGTAACATCATTAATAACAACCTAAACGATGTTATGAAAGTGCTAACTGTTTGGTCACTAATTCTAGCCATTCCACCAATCATCAGTGGGTTCTATGGAATGAACGTGAACGTCCTACCATTTGCCAACAGCAGTTGGTCATGGTTCTTTACTCTGGTCATCACAGTGGTAATTATCTACTGGATGATTTACTACCTAAAGAAGCATCATGACTTGTAAAAACGCTAAAAGATTAAGAAAAGGTAAAATTGATAATTTCTTATGTAAGCGCTTTACTATATTATTAGATGAATGTATAATGAAAAATGTTAGAAGTTGGAGTCAGCACTTCAGTTAACTCCATTTAAAATAAAAGATATATAATTATTATAATCAGAGTATAAAAAAGGAAGTGTTAAGATGGATATCTTAATCGGAATATTACCCGCTCTTCTATGGGGGGTAGGACCACTAATCGCTACCAAGTTTGGTGGTAAACCTGTTGAACAAGTGTTAGGAACTGGATATGGTCAATTAGCAATTGGTATTATTATTTACCTATTTACTAGACCAGCTATTTCATTCCAAGAATTCCTATGGCCATTCTTAGGTGGGGTTGCATGGGCCGTTGCTCAATACATGCAATTCAGTTCATTCACTAAGATGAACGTTTCTACTGCAATGCCTATCTCAACTGGTCTTCAATTAATTGAAATTCCACTTTGTGGGGTTATCTTCTTCGGTGAATGGGGTTCTCCATTAGCTAAGTTAATTGGTTTCTTAAGTATCGCATTATTAATTCTAGGAACTACTTGTACCAGTTACGTGGACAAGGGTGTTGTTAGAAAGAAACTTGATTACAAGGCAGGGATGCCACTATTAATCATTGGATCATTTGGTTACACTGCATGTTCAGTATTCCCAAGAATTACTAATGCTTCTGGTTTAGTTGGATTACTACCACAAACATTTGGTATGTTCCTAGGTGCCGTTATCGTTACATTCGTATTGAACGGTAAAGCATCATTTGGTTACCTAAAATCAAAGATTACATTCAAGAGTGGAATCATTGGTTTACTAGGTGGACTAGGTACTCTAGCATACCTAACTTCATTGAAACTAAACGGTGTTGCTAACGCATTCCCATTAACTCAAATGAACGTTGTTGTTTCAACTTTAGGTGGTTTAATCATTCTAAAAGAAAACAAAAACAAAAAAGAAATTATCTTTACAGTTATCGGTTTATTAATGATTGTAGTTGCTGCAATCCTAATCGGTCACTTAGAATAATAACCTAACAAAAAAGTCCTACCATTTAATGGTAGGACTTTTTTTATTGAATTTAAATTGAGTGAACAATCATTAAAATTCCGTTCACTAAGAAGAAAATTCCAACCAAGAAGGCAACTGATAATGCAGAAGCAACTGGGGAAATTAGTAATAAAATACCGACGATTATACCTAGGATGGCAAAGATAACATCCATAATGTAGTAACCGTTACTGATTGTTTTAACGTATTTAGCAAGTGATAATGCGGTTAGTGAATCTAGGATGAACATAATTGCAAAGAAGATGGCAATGTACAACATTCCAAAAGCACCGTTGAATAGCATTAATACACCAATTAAAATATCTAAAATACTGTTAAAAATAATCCAACTCTTTGATTCGAAGATATCAGTCATATGGGTAATCTTGAAAATACCTCTAATGATAGAGAAGACTGCAACAATAAGCACAATCGTACTAAATGCTACATCAGGTCTAGAAACAGAAATGATTCCAGCGATCACACCTAAAATACCAACGATAAAAGAGAATGGATCAAATTCATTGATTCTATTCATGAAATTCACCTCTTTTAATTTACTTACTATAATTGTAGTTCAATGAAATGTTTTCGCATCAGTTTTGATTCTAATTTAAATAAATTTTAATGTTTTACGATAAGTTAAATTGTTTTTAACTATTATGAATTATCGGTATAATTATGATTATTATCAACGATTGAAGGGAATAAAATGGGTCGAGTAATTACAGTTTTGGAACGACACAAAAACCTTATTAAGGTTAAGTTTCGCGGTGAGTTTGGTTACTTTTTTCCAGACACCAATCTGGTGAATAAAGCAACCAAAGTGGAAACTTTCATTGATGCTGAAAAGGCACTGGCGAATTATTTGCAGCAAGATGATGACGAATTAATTATGGTCCCACGTGGATTTGATGTCGATGAATTAGTATTTATCGTTCAAGCAATATCGAAAACAGAGATTCAAGCGGGTAACGAAGGGGACCTTGGCATCTTTGAAATTAACCCCGATGGCAAAATAAAAAGACAAGCGGAATAATGCGCTTGTCTTTTTATTATAGAAGATAGTCTATCTCTTATTTTATTAAGTTATTAGAATTTAGCGCTACCTGGTTCACGTGGGAATGGGATAACATCTCTGATGTTTTCCATACCAGTAACGTACATAACTAGACGTTCGAAACCAATACCGAAACCGGAGTGCTTGATTTCACCGTATTTACGTAGGTCTTCGTACCAGTCGTATTCTTCTGGGTTTAGGTCAAATTCTTTAATCTTGTCGTTTAGGACGTCGTAACGTTCTTCACGTTCACTACCACCAACGATTTCACCGATACCTGGTACTAAACAGTCAGCAGCGGCAACAGTCTTACCATCGTCGTTATCACGCATGTAGAATGCTTTGATATCTCTTGGGTAGTCAGTTAAGAAAGTAGGGCGTTTGTAGACATCTTCACACAAGTATCTTTCGTGTTCAGATTGTAAATCAATTCCCCATTCAACTGGAACATTGAATTCAACATCTGCTTCTTGAAGTAATTTAACAGCATCAGTGTATGTAACACGTGCAAAGTCTTCACTAGCAGTCTTTTGTAGTTTTTCAATTAGACCTGGTTTAACGTTTTCATCTAAGAATTCTAGTTCATCTTTAGCGTGATCTAAAACATAGTTGATAACGTATTTTAGTAAACCTTCGGCAACATCCATCATACCTGGTAGGCGAGTGTATGCCATATCTGGTTCAATCATCCAGAATTCTGAAGCGTGACGAGGAGTGTGTGAGTTTTCAGCTCTGAAGGTAGGACCGAAAGTGTACACATTCTTGAATGCCATAGTGAATGCTTCTTCAGGAAGTTGACCACTAACAGTTAGGTTAGTTTCAGTCTTGAAGAAATCTTTTGAGTTGTCTACGTGACCTTGTTCATCCTTTGGAAGGTTGTCCATGTCCATGGTAGTAACTCTGAACATTTCACCGGCACCTTCAGTATCACTACTTGTGATGATTGGGGTGTTAACGTAAACGAAATCATTGTGTTGTAGGTATTCATGAACTGCAAATGCAGCTAATGAACGAATTCTAAATACTGAGTAGAAAGTATTAGTACGTGGACGCAAGTGAGCGATAGTACGTAGGAATTCGTATGAAGTTTTCTTCTTTTGTAGAGGGTAGTCAGAGTCTGAACGACCAACTAGTTCTACTTTTTCTCCGTGCACTTCAAAAGGTTGAGGAGCATCTGGAGTCTTCACAAAAGCACCTTCAACAGTGATTGTTGAAGCGATTGGAAGCTTGCTGATTTGTTCAAAGTTTTCGTTACTCTTTTTAACGATAATTTGAGCACTCTTGAAGCAAGAACCATCGTTTAATTCGATAAAACTGATGTTTTTTGAACCACGAATGGTCTTAATTGAACCTTCAAGAGAAACTGTTGTGTTATCTTCTAGATCTTTAGTGTATAGATCTTTAACACTAAGTTGTGTCATGTGATTCACGCCTTTCCGTAAACTATAAATAGCGGCAAATAAAAAACTTCCGCCCTAAAAATTAGGACGAAAGTTCCGCGGTACCACCTAAAGTGCCTGTAAACAGGCCACTCAATCAAATAACGCTTTGATGTGCGCTCGTCTCTACTAAAGATTCAAGACGAAAACAAATAGGTGTTATTCATTGATGAAAGTATTATTAAGCTTCCACTATCCTTAACTCGCTGATAAGATTCATCAATTACTTATCCGTATTTATAGTTCTATCATATTAACTATTTTTCACAATTAAATATTACCACTAATCTGACATTAAATACAATATAAAAGTAGGTCAATCGTAAAAAAGCATATTGATTGCATTAGATATTTACATATTGGATAATGGTTTCATTAAATAACTTATTTTATGTAAGAGGAGAACGTATTATGCCAAAGATGAATATTGATGTAATCAAGGGTCACGACCGCGATTACTTAAAACAACTTATGGATATTTCATACCATGTTATGCTGGATTGTTTTGGTGCGCCAGATGGGGACAGATACCAAATCTTAACTCAACACGAAGATTTTGAAATGAATATTTTAGACACTGGACTAGGTTTTGATCGTACCAACGATGTCGTGGTATTTAGTCTAACTACCAGACCAAGAACCAAGGAACAAAAGCTAAAGTTCTACCATGATTTAGCTGAACAATTGGAATCCAAACTAGGAATTAAGAAGACCGATTTAATGATTAACCTAACTACCAATACTGATGAAGACTGGAGTTTTGGAGATGGGGTCGCTCAATTTATTGATGGTCCACTAAAATAAAAAAGTGCGGTTATTGAGCCGCACTTTTTATGTAGAGTTAGTTTGTAAGTTAAGATAACAAGCTGATATAGAAAAGGTGTATCAAGTTATCAGCTTCAAGTCGATAATATCACGATGAGTGGAAAGCGTTAACTAAAAGTTTAGTAACAAAATTAATATATCCAGACGTTAGTATTAAACGAAATTAAACGTAATTTAATCACTGGGTTAAAAGTAGATAATATATTTTTTTAGAAACTAGTAAGTACACCGATTAGACACTTTGTCTATCTTAAATGAAAATAAAAGGAAACGAGGGCTATCTATGAAAGTGGTTAATATCGCCAATGCAAAAAATTCTGATTCACTGGTTGATTCACCAATGCCAGAACCAAAAGATGGTGAAGTTTTGGTTAAAATCCATGCGGTTGGAGTGAATCATGTCGACCTACTATGGGCTGATCAAAAAGTTAAACCAGACGATACGGTTTTAGGACTCGAAATGGCCGGGGAAGTAATCGATGGGAATAACACTACATATAATGTAGGAACTCGCGTAATGGGATTGATTGATAACGGTGGCTATGCTGAATACATCGCCGTTTCAGCAAATCGTTTAATGCCAATTCCAGACAATATTGATTACAAAATGGCTGCGACAATTCCAGAAAGTTTTTTGACAGCTTATCAGACTCTGTTTACCATCGGAAACCTACAGGATAATCAAACTGTATTAATCCACGCCGGCGCTAGTGGAGTGGGCACTGCAGCGATTCAATTGGTTAAACAACTTACCAAAGCAACAGTCATTACAACTTCTAGTACCAAGAAGACCGAGATTTGTCTAAGATATGGTGCAGATTATGCGATTGACTATCGCACAGAAAACTTCGCAGAAGAAGTGCAAAGAATCACTGACGGACATGGTGCGGACTTAATTTTAGACTTCATCGGTGCCAGCTATTATCAACAAAACATTCAATCTGTCGCAATGGATGGCCAAATTATCTTAATTGGTAACCTTGGTGGAAGTGAAATTAAAGACGTTAATATCATGGACATTATTGGCAAGAGAATCTCAATTACTGGGACCTTACTATCAACTAGGAGTGATGAGTACAAAGCTCAATTAATCAGTGACTTCAGTAATGATGTCTATGATTTGTTGGCATGTGATAAGATCAAACTACATGTCAGCAACGAATTCGATTTATCGCAATCCAAAGATGCACTATCTTGCATGCGTGAGAAACAAAATACCGGAAAAATTATCTTAAATGTTAAGTAGCAAGGACGCCTAATCGGGCGTCTTTTTGTTTATAAATTTGTCAAGATTAAAAATTTTACAATTTGTAACCAAATATTTAATAATTTGTAAAGAAATTGGGAAAAATTGTAACTTGTGTATATCATTCCTGCAACATTTCGATTGTACAATGTAGTTAATCATAATTGTTAAAGGATGAGAGTATGTATAAATTAAAGTATTTATTAATGAGTTTTGGGGTCGCGTTAATTGGGCTAATGTGCATTTCATTCACATCTGTGAAGAGTAATGCCGTCTCAAATAACGTTTACGATTTATCTGAATGGCAAGGTAATTTTACCGACAATCAAGTGAAGACACTTAAGAAGGAAGTTCCATTTGTTATACTACGTGTGCAATTTGGAAGTGCTTACCATGATAAGACATTTGCTCACAACGTTGCATTGATGAAGAAGTATGGTGTGCCATACGGAGTATATTCATTTAGTCAATATACCAGTCCTTCAGATGCAGCTAGTGAAGCAAAGACATTATACAGTCGTGCTCCAGAAGCTAGATTCTATGTTAACGATTATGAACAACAAACTGTTAAATCAGGTGGAACTAACGCCGCTACCAAAGCGTGGGTTAATGCATTGAGACCATTGGTTGGTAATCGAAAGATTCTATTCTATTCATACCAAAGCTTCATGGTTTCCCATGCGGCAGAAGCTGTTAGTTCTTACGATGGTTACTGGTTAGCAGCTTACCAAACAAATGAACCACAAAGAGAACATGTCTTATGGCAATACACAGATCATTTCTATTCTCCAGCATTGAACCAATACGTCGATGCCAGTGTATTAACACAAAAGAATAGCTCATGGTTTATTGACGCAACAAACAACACTAACAACAATAAGCCAAGCAAGCCAAAGTCTAATGTGAAATACACCAAGGAAAACAAGACAATGACTGTAAAGACTGCTGTGAAGTACAACTTTTATAACCATGTTCCTGGAAACAATTACTTTAGTGAACTTCACAGAACTCACTATGGTCACACATTCCATGGTAAGAATGTAACGGTAGACTTAAAGGCGGTTGTTAATGGTCGTACTTACTACCGTGTTCACGAAAACGGTAAGTTGTTAGGTTGGATCAACCAAAAGGGATTAGGTCCTCACATTAGTTATTCAAAAGTTAACATGCACAAGAAAGTTAAACTAAATAGTAACTACAAATTCTACAACCACGTAACACAAAGTCATTTTGCTGATTTCAAGACAATGGGAACAGCTCATGAATATGCCGGTAAGACAGTTCACATTACTGGTCGTGCAATTAAAGATGGTTGGAAGACTTATTACTACAAATGTTATTACGAAGGTAAGTTCATCGGTTGGATTTACCAACGCGGAATTTAATAAATAAAAAGGAAGCCGTTACGGCTTCCTTTTTTATTTACGCTTAATTACTCGAATTCGAATGACTTCGTTGATTGCTCTTAAATCGTTTAATAATTGTTCAGTTGGTTCGTCACAAAAGTCGACCATGGTGTATGCCATTTCACCTTTAGCACCGTTACTCATTTGGTTTATGTTAAAGTCGTTTTCGGCAGCCTTAGTAGCGATTTGTCCGACCATGTTAGGGATGTTTTTGTGAATGATGGTAATGCGATATGGTGAGTGCATTGAGACGTTCATGTTTGGTAGGTTCAATGATTGTGATAGGTTACCAGTTTCTAGGTAGCGTTGGATAATCTTGGCCCCTCTGACGGCACCATTTCCTTCGGCTTCAACCGTTGATCCACCGATATGGGGTGTGATAACCACGTCGTCTCGATTCATTAAGACGTCGTCACCGAAGTCGGTGATGTATGAAGCAACTTTGCCAGCGTCTAAACCATCAACGACAGCTTGGTTGTGGACGATACCTAGACGGGCGTAGTTTAGAATGCTTACGCCATCCTTCATTTGTTTAATTAATTCGGCATCGATTAAGTCAGTGGTTTCATCGTTCTTAGGAACGTGGACGGTGACAATGTCAGCATCCTTAATTGCATCTTCTAGGGTGTTAGCGCGGGTGATATCACTTTCGATTCGCCAGGCGGCGTCTGATGATAGGTAGGGGTCATATCCGACAACGTCCATGCCCAAGTCATTAGCAGCGTTAGCGACTAATGAGCCGACATGACCTAATCCAATCACGGCAAGAGTCTTATCTCTGATTTCGGTACCTTTGAAACGAGGATCAATCTTTTTCATCTTTGAGATGTCAGCGTGTAAGTTATTGGCTGAGAAGTTGGCCACCGGGAATAGATGACGAACAGAAGCGATAATCATTGATAGCACGACTTCCTTAACGGCATTGGCATTGCTTCCAGGAGTGTTGAAGGCAGCGATACCTAGTTCTGATAATCTATCAATAGGTAGGTTATTAAAACCAGCACCAGCTCTGACAATCACTTTTAAACTTTCTGGGAATTCTGCATCTAGCATGTTAGCTGATCTAATTAGGTAAGCGTCTGGATTGTCACTTTGATTGATTTGGTATTTGTCACTGAATTTATCTAAACCATCCTGTGAAATGGCATTAAAAGTTTTAACGTTATACATAATTATTACCCCCGAGTTTGTTCGAATTTATTTAGGACATCAGTTAGTTTTTCAACACCTTCGACCGGCATTGCGTTGTATAGACTAGCACGTAATCCACCGATACTTCTGTGGCCCTTTAGACTGACTAGGTCGTGTTTTGCTGCAAAGTCGACGAATTGAGTGTCTAAATCATCATCATTGGTAGTGAAGACGATGTTGGTGTATGAGCGTTCATCTTTTTTAACGTTGTTGTGGAATAGGTTTGATTGGTCAAGATAGTCATATAACATGGCACTCTTTTGTTGATCTTGTTTTTCCATTGCAGAAATTCCACCATTATCCAATAGCCATTGGGTAGTTAGTTTGGCAGCATAGATTGGAAATACCGGTGGGGTATTGAACATGGAATTCTTCTTGGCATATGCATCATAGTTTAGAATGGTTGGAATATGTTTGGCTGGATCGATTAGGTCGTCTCTGACGATTACGATTGTTAATCCGGCTGGCGCCAAGTTCTTTTGCGCACCCGCAAAGATAAGACCAAAGTCATTCACGTCGTATTGTTCAGCCATGAAGTTGGAAGACATATCACCGACTAATGGGATGTCTTTGACATTTGGTAAATGATTGGGATGGTATGTAGAGCCTTCAATCGTGTTGTTGATGGTTACATGTAAGTAATCATAAAGTTGTTCATCAAAGTCGTTACCAGGATAGGGAAGTTGACCATCTTTTTTGATGATGTCAGTTCCATAGCCTAGTTGTTCTGCTTCTTGATAGGCCTTCTTGTTCCAATGGCCACTATTTAAAAAGGCAATGTTTTCTCTGTGGTTAGCTAAGTTCAAAGGAACGGCGGCAAACTGACCGGTCCCACCACCTTGGCAGAAAAGAATATGGTAGTTATCAGGGACATGCATCAAGTCCTTGATATTTTGCTTAGCGTCATTTAATACATTTTCAAACAGGGTGCTGCGGTGTGAAATTTCCAAAATACTCATGCCACTATCGTTAAATGATGGCATCTCACGTTGAATCTGATCAATAACTGGTTTCGGCATTACTGCTGGACCAGCTGAAAAATTATATACAGTCACAATTCTCACTCCCAAAATAGATTAAACGAAATAAAAAAGCCCCACAGAGACAGTTCTGTGGGGCCACTAGTTCAAGTGATATTGTCTTAAGACCCCACAAAATGTTAACCATCTATGCAGGGCACAAGTTTCGTATAAATAGGCCTACATAAATGGATGTGTAGACCAGGAAGAGACAATTAAATTATTAATATTTGTATTCTTTAACATTTTAATTACCTCCTCCTTTAATTTAACCAAATTCTAACACATATATAATAATTTGCAAACAAAAATGTTATAATAAATCAAAATATACGTGTTTCTTTGAAAGGAGAGTTTTATTTTGACTGAGTTTTATTTTGTTCGCCATGGTAAAACATTCGCCAATCAACAGGGGTTAAAGCAGGGAACGATTAATTCTGATATTACCCATTTATCCGATATCGGTAAGCAACAAGCTAAACATTTACATGACAACTTTGATATTAGTTTTGCAGATGAAATCTATGTAAGTCCGCTTCAAAGGACATTAGATACTGCCGATTATTTAAACGCGGGAGTTGGGTTGCCAATCGAAAAAGACGAACGATTGCTGGAAATTTCATATGGTAAGTGGGATGGACAATCCAACGCCGAATTGATGAAGACATATCCAGAGGTCTTTGACGATGAACTAAAGGACGTCTTGCCAAGCTATGCACCACTTGCTGATGGTGAAACCTTTGAACAAGTCTACAATCGTGTGAAGGAATTCATGGAAGAAAAGGCGAGTGAGAATCCTGACGGTAAGTTTATTCTTGTCTCTCATGGTTTCACCGTTAAATCTGCCATGTTAGTGGCATTGAAACAACTAGATGATCCAATGTCGGTGATTGAACCTGATAACACATCAGTGACTAAGATTAGATTGAAAAATGATCAATACTACGTTGATTACTTTAATCGTATGTATTAAAAAAAGAGCCGAAGGGGCTCTTTTTTAGTCGAACATCATTATCTGAATTGCCAAGACAATTGTGGATAGTGATATAACGAGGGTTGCATTAAATGGGAAGTGACTACCTAGACCGATGATAAAGATTTCAATAAATAAGATGATGGATGAAGCAGTTAGTAGTTTCTTCTTACTTGCTGAAATGAATGTAAAAATAACCTGAAATAGGTTAATAAAGGTAATTAATACCCCTAATAAGACGGTTGTGTCGTTGGTATTGTCACCAATGATTAGTGGTAAAGCTATGTATGTAAATGTGAATAGGTTGATAAATGATCCGATGAATTGAAACCCACCTGTAACAACATCTCTACGAATCGTTTTTCCCTTCCTTCTATTAATGTCAGTTATCACAAAATTCTTGATAATGTTAGCACTTAAATATTAAAACAAAGAAAGAATTTAACTATGAAAATAGGAGGATTTATTACTTATAACATCAAAGATAGGTGATTTTTCTAACTGAATTACTAATACAAAAAAGAAGCCGCAATGGCTTCTTTTTTATTTATCGTTATGTTGTAGGTAGGCATTTAGATATTCTTGGCTAAGTTGGTAAGTTTGATTTGCGCTGTATACTGGTTTTTCAATGTTCCAGATGCAAAGGGCAGAATCGATTTTCTTATTACCAGTGTATATATCTTTCATATTGTTGTCGTCCCAAATTCTGCTGTTCCAATTAGATAGTAGGTTCTTCCAAACGGTTCGCGACTTTTTGTAGTACATCTTGGGATGATTAATGATGTATAGATAGTAGTAGTTACAATTAATCACCTTGAAACCATGATGAACTAATTGGGGTAGTGAAGCTCGTCTTTTGACTAGTTCTGCACGATCCTTAGGATCAGCTTGTTGACCGTTTTGACTCCAATAGAAGATAGTAATGTTTTTGTGGTACTTATTGATGGTGCGTTTGTGGAAACTATCGTTCCATGCGGTGATTTTATAACCTTTTTTATTCACAAAGGAGTCCAGTGAATTGATGTATTTCACGAAGTTATTTTCTTGTGTCTTGTTATCTTGTGAGATTTCATCGCCACCGACACCAATGTGGGTACCCTTAGGAATCAAAGGTAGGTATTCAGCGATTATTTTTTTAGCAAGGGCAAGGGTGCCTTTCTTAGATAACTTAAATTCGTTGTAGCCATCTTTATATACTAGTTGTTTGTTCAAACGGCGACCTTGCTTGGAGTACTTAAGTAACTTCACGATTCCTTTGTTGTGGCCAGGTAGATCAATTTCTGGAATGAATTCGATATGCTTTGCTTTAGCGTATTGGATTAGATTTTTCAATTGTTGTTTTGATAGGAATGCTTTGTGTGTCTTGCGGTTGAAGTAGATACCGTCTTTGACGCGTGCTTTTTTAGTGGTTTGACCAAGATATTTATTTTCAACACCAAAACGTTCGTTATCAGTAAGATGTAATAAGAGGAACTTGGCGTTGTTCTTTGACAATGTATCAATGTATTTACGGA
>CAMLMR010000014.1 GCA_946481335.1 uncultured Lactobacillus sp.
TTGAGTATATTCACGGTTGAAGTGTCTGATTATTTCAATTTGTTTATCGTCCATACCATCACATCCTTTGAAACAATTATATCTAAAAGGTGGCTTTTGTCCACTATTTAGTTTTTCGAAATCTTTTTGACTATTAGATGTAAGTAAGGTATGATTTGAGAATACAAACATTAATGGGGTGCCTTAATCGGCTGAGATTATACCCAAGAACCTGATCCAGATAATGCTGGCGCTAGGGAAGATAAATGCACTTGGACTGTCCCTATCTATATAGATAGGGACTTTTTTTAATTAAGATGCTGTGCTAGAAACTCCGTTAATTAAGTATACATATTTGAGGGGAGCTTTATTAATGGATTCAAAAGTTAGCATCAAGAAAGTAACTATCTTAGCAATTATGATTGCTTTAGATTTTGTTTTATCACCAATTTTTAGAATTGAAGGGATGGCACCAATGTCATCAGTACTAAACGTGACCGCAGCAGTACTGATGGGACCATGGTATGCATTAGTTATGGCCATTGTGTGTGCATGTCTTAGAATGTTATTGCTAGGAATTCCACCGCTAGCATTTACAGGGGCAGTATTCGGGGCATTCTTGGCTGGCTTACTATATCTTATCTACCGTAAAAACTGGATGGCTGTAATCGGTGAAATTATCGGAACTGGAGTGTTGGGTTCTCTTGCTTCATATCCTGTCATGGTTTGGTATACTGGCAGCAGCAACAACTTATTCTGGTTTGTTTTCACTCCTAAATTCTTTGGCGGTTCGATTTCAGGATCCATCATTGCATTTATTATTTTATTGAAACTTTCAAAGACTCGCCAGTTCAAAGATATTCAAAAGCTATTTTTTAAGTAAACTAAAAAAGACACCCATTGGGTGTCTTTTTATATTTGTTTAATTCTCATTACAATTGGTTTTAATAACAATGGTGCTAAGATGGTAGTTAATATGATTGATGCAACAATTGTTGAGTAGTAAATATCTGATATTATATTATTTTTTAAACCAATTTCTGCAATGATTAATCCAACTTCACCTCTACTAATCATACCAACACCAATTTCGGTAGCTGATAATCGGCTGAATCTAAATAATCGAGATCCTAAATACGCTCCTAAGAATTTGGTTGTAACAGCTATAATCGATAAAACTATGAATAATGAAACATTATCCATTATTCCCTTGATACTCATGTTAAGACCTACGTTAACGAAGAAAATTGGTATGAACAACAAGTTACCAAACTTATCTATTTGACTGTGTAAGGATTCTTTATAGTTTGTTTGTCCTATCAATATTCCAGCGAAGAAAGCTCCAGTAATTGCACTGATTTGGACATGTTCAGCAATAGCTGATAGAAATAAACAAAACACTAAACCTAGTATGGGTGCAGCTTGTGGATTGAAATTTATTTTAAATTTTTTGACTAAAACGAATAAAATCCATATTAAAATAAAGAATCCAATTTGCATTAATATCAAAGAAATGATACTTGGACTGCCTTGCGCAGAACCACTATCTGTAAAAGTAATAACAAAGCTCAACAGTAAAATTGAAAGGATATCATCCGCAACTGCAGCACCAAGAATTGTTACTCCGGTTTTGTTATTTAGTGCGTTCATCGATTTAAGTACAGCAACTGAAATTGATACTGACGTTGCTGCGAAAATAACGCCGATGAATAGACTTTCGATGTTTGATAAATTAAATGTTTTGCTGGCATAAAAAATACCGACAACTGGAAAAACAATCCCCATTATGGCTACGACAATACTTGGTTTAAAGTATTTTTTTAGTAGTTTTAAATCACTTTCTAAACCAGCAATAAACATTAATAAAATAACGCCTAATTCTGCCAGTGATGAAATTAAATTCATTGGTTTCACGAGATTCAAAATTGCTGGACCGATTATGACACCAGCAAATAACTGTCCAAGTACTGATGGGAGATTTATTTTTATAAATATTTTTCCCATAATAGTCGACGATAATAAAATAATGGGGATTGATAAAATGTAATCCACTTAATCTTCCTTTCGTGTTTTTGTTTACAGGAATTATAAACATAGATTTAAATCCTGTAAATATTGTGGGATTTCCCCCTATAAATATGAAGAAAGATTAATTATTCAGATTGAAAATGTTTCTATTTTTGTTGATTTATCAATACTTTGAAATATAATCATAAAAATTTTGCAAATGATTTCTACTTTCAACATGTAAGTGATTTAGAACCTATTAATTCTTTATTATATAAATTACACAAAAAAGACATCGCCTAAGCGATGTCTTTTTATCAGTTATGGGCAGTCAGGGGATCGAACCCTGGACCCACGGATTAAGAGTCCGTTGCTCTGCCAGCTGAGCTAACTGCCCAAAATATTTATCTGTTGGTTATCAACCAACAAAAACTATAATACCATGTTGGAGTAAGGATTGCAACACTTTTTTTAAATTAATTAACAAGTTGTTTATCAATTCCTTGCCTCAAATCAACGATATTTATAATAGCATGATAAATAATATTTTGACAACCCCTAATTTTAGAAAAAAGACATATTTTAAATCTTCATTGCAAGAACATTACGTTTAGAAAACAAAAGTCCAAGCGTGTTATAATGTAGTAAGTTAACGGTTTAAAAAGAAATAAAAATGTAACTATCCTTGAAATGATAGTGTTTCGTTAACGTTTATTATGAAGAAATAACAAATCAATTCCTGTTAAGGAGATAGAATATTATGGCAAAAATTTTAGTTGTAGATGATGAAAAACCAATCACAGATATTGAAAAATTTAATCTAGAAAAAGAAGGATATGACGTCGTAGTCGCATACGATGGGGAAGAAGCTCTTCAAAAAGTTGAAGAAGAAACTCCCGATTTGATTATCCTTGATTTGATGTTGCCTAAAGTCGACGGTCTAGAAGTGGCCAGAGAAGTTAGAAAGACACACGACATGCCAATTATCATGGTAACTGCTAAGGATTCAGAACTAGATAAGGTCTTAGGACTTGAACTAGGCGCTGATGACTACGTTACTAAGCCATTCTCAAACCGAGAACTAGTTGCCCGTGTTAAAGCTAACTTACGTCGTCAATCTAACAACGATAATGGTCAAGTTACTGACAATGAAAACAAGGACATCAAGATTGGTGATCTTGTCATTCATCCAGAAGCATACACCGTTACAAAACGTGGTGAAAACATCGAATTAACTCACCGTGAATTCGAATTACTACATTACTTAGCTCAACACATTGGTCAAGTAATGACTAGAGAACACTTGCTACAAACAGTTTGGGGATACGACTACTTTGGTGATGTTCGTACAGTTGATGTTACTGTTCGTCGTCTAAGAGAAAAGGTTGAAGACAACCCAAGTCACCCAATCTGGCTAATCACAAGACGTGGGGTAGGATACTACCTACGCAACTCAGAACAAGAATAATCGACAGAACTAAGGAGTAGTTTGCGGTGAATAGTAAGATTAAGTATTTTCAATCAATTCATTTTAAAATTGCGCTTGTGCTTGCGCTAATCTTATTGGTGACCCTAGAAATTGTTGGGGCCGTTTTTGTTAACCAATTGGAAAACAAAAATATGGCTTCGTTTAAAAAGCAAGTTCAGGTGCCTACTTACGTAAACACAACCTTAACTAATGAGCTTTCAGACTCAAGTACTACCAAAGCCAACGTGAAGATTAAGTCATTACTATCTAATATTGATAGTAACAACTACACCGAAATCAAAGTTGTTGATGCGAAGAACACCATTCGTGGAACAAACGAAGTCGGTGATCAAAGCTCAGTTGGTCAAAAAAACTTCAGAACCGATATTAAAAACGCGATTATCAACCGTCGTTCATCTAGTTCAATCACTAGTAACCCGGGAGATAGTTCGCGTTATTATACTGTCATCACACCGCTAATCAAGAGTAGTAATAATGAATTAGTCGGTGTTGTTTATGTGCACGCTAATCTAAACACCGTTTACAACGAAATTAACCAAATTACGATTATTTACGTTGTTGCGGCAATGGTCGCTATTTTGTCTGGTTTATTAATCTCCATTGTTATTTCAAAGGCGATTACTAAACCAATTGATGAAATGAAGAAACAAACATTACAAATCGCAAGAGGGGACTACTCTGGTCAAGTGCACGTTTATGGACGTGATGAATTGGGCCAACTTGCCAATGCGGTTAACAACCTATCAGTTAAGGTTGAAGAGTCCCAAGAATCAACCGAATCAGAACGTCAAAGACTGGACTCTGTCCTAACTAACATGACCGATGGGGTTATTGCGACCGATCGTCGCGGATACGTTATCATCATGAACGATGAAGCAGCTAGTTTCCTTGAAACAACTGAACAAGATGCGCTAGGAAACTCGATATTAGATATTTTGGACATCAGAAAAGAATACAGTTTACGTGACTTAATTGAAAATCCGGATGAAACCATCATTGACCGTTCCGACAAAGATCATGATTTAATTTTGCATGCTCACTTCTCACTAATTCAAAGAGATTCCGGATTCGTATCTGGGTTAGTCTGTGTGCTACATGATGTTACTGAACAACAAAAGATTGATAACGACCGTAAGGAATTCGTTTCAAACGTTTCTCACGAATTGAGAACACCATTGACCAGTGTGCATTCATACATTGAAGCCCTACAAGATGGTGCCTGGAAGGATCCAGAAATCGCGCCAAACTTCTTGAAGGTTACTCAAGAAGAAACTGACCGTATGATTCGAATGATTAATGACCTGTTAACATTATCTAGAATGGATTCAGGCACCCAAAAGATTGATAAGGAACTTGTTAATATTACCGAGTTATACAATTACATTTTGAATCGTTTCGACATGATCATTAAGTCTGACGATAACAATAACGAAAAGCCTAATAAGCATTACCGTATTGAACGTCGTTTTACTAAACAAGACCTATGGGTAGAAGTTGATACCGACAGATTCACCCAAGTAATCGATAATTTAATGAACAACGCTATCAAGTATTCTCCTGATGGGGGAGTAATCACTTGTTCACTATACAAGACCAAACACAGCGTTATCTTAAGTGTTAGAGACCAAGGATTGGGAATTCCTAGAAGTTCAATTCCACACATCTTCGATCGTTTCTACCGTGTTGATAAGGCACGTTCTAGAGCACAAGGTGGTACTGGTCTTGGACTAGCTATTTCCAAAGAGGTGGTTGAAGCACTTGGCGGTAAGATTTGGGTAGAAAGTACCGAAAATAGAGGTTCAACTTTCTACATCTCACTACCATACGAACCAATCGAGGAGGACTTATGGGATGAAGATTAAATATTTTATACTACCAGCATTATTAACGATTGCAGTTGTAGTTAGTTTTGCCCTTTCAGCCTCCATTTTGATTAATCCGGCTCACTACGATCGTTCTAGTCAAAAAGTTTCTACACAAAGTAGTCAAATTGATGCCAAACCAATGTCGACAATCTATTCACCTACCCAGGTGATTAGAACCAAGGATTCTGGTAAACAATACGTTTTAACCAACCAATCAGTTAACTTAACTACTGAAATTGGTCAACAAATGAACGATTACAAGAATCCAAAGTTTACTGAAGTAAAGAGCAATGAAAAGGATTATCTTAAGAACCTAAATATGGATGATTCTGTGATGCTAAACTATCCAGACACCCTAAATCTAAAGATTATTAGCCAATACATCAGTAGTAGTTTTAATTCATTACCAAACGTCAAAGTTAATAGAATCGTGATTCCATTTGATGACAGTAATGATATCTATTTATTCTCTGATTCTGGCTACAAAGTCTACAAGGTTCACGTTTCAGATACTAACGTGAAGGGAATTCAAAAGGTAATCGAGGATAACGTTAGAGCAATTCCTGTTAAGATGAAGATGATTAGTGGTAATCCATTCATTGATTTCTACAAGCCATTTACCATGCCTCAATATGGCTACCTAATTAATCGCACTTCACAAAATTCATACGTGACAAGACTATTATCAGATTCTCAAGATATCAGTGTAAAACGTCATCGTAACTCAACCGTTTATAATGACGAAAACTCTCGTCAGCTATCATTTTCTAACGATGGCGAAGTGAACTACTATGATAGTCACCCAGGAAATATTTCTACCAATATGACTCAATTCTTAACTGATTCATATCAAAATATTTCCCAACTATTGGTCAGTGACACATTAGCAAATATTCGTTTCTTTGATTATGATGCTAACAATTCGCGAGTAGTTTACAGAAATTACGTTGAAGGTTTTCCAATCTTTGACCAAACTTCATACGGAGCTATTGAAATGCGTTTAGTTGATAACACTTCATTGAAGTACAATTTCTCGTTGAACACCTTACAAATCCCGGTCCCAACCGGACGTAAGGATACGAAGTTGATCACTACTGATGAATTATTAAATAGTTTGCGTGCGCATGGATATCATTCCGATAAGATTAGCGACATCGAGCTAGCTTACCAATGGAGCAATACCAAGTCTTCAAACATTTTAATTACCCTACAACCAACTTGGTTCGTTAAATACAACGGTAAGTACATGAACTACACCCAAATGTTAGCAAAAGGACCACAATAAGATAGGAGGAAAGCTACATGGACTTTAAAAAGATACAAATCATTTTCTTGATTATTTTCGTCATGATTGATGTCTTCTTGTTCTCTTTATTTAGAGAAAATTCACATCTTCAAACCGAAAACAGTAATCAAGGTAGTGATACTGAAATCATTAAGCAAATGCAAAATGATCAAATCACTGTAGCACCTAAACTATCTACAAGTGGTCAAACCGGATATTACTTATCCGCGGTCAATGATGACACTTTAAACAACGACATTAATAAGTTGTCTAACCAAAAGGTGACTTACTCAAATCACATTTTAAGAAGTACTTTCAAACGACCAATCGGTCTATATTCCGGCGACTATCGTGATATTTTAGATAAGTTGATGAAGAAATCGACTTTTGTTTCACATGGTACGGAATATGAATACAATTCTGATTTATCTACCAAGAACAGTATTGTTTACTCACAAAAAACATCTGATGGTTTGCTATACGGTACCAAACACGGTCAGATTACCTTCGATATTAGTAGTGACCACCTACTAGAAGGATACACACAAAGTTATATGAATGATGTCAGCATCCTACGTGAAAAGACTGACATTATTTCACCTGCTAAGGCGTTAGTATGGTTGTACCAATACAATGAAATTCCAGACAATTCAAAGATTCAATGGGTTCGTTTGTACTACACCCAACTATTATCAATTAAGGACAACATTGTTCTAATTCCTACTTGGGTAATTGGATACACCACTTCAGATTCCTCTTCAGTAGTATCTAAGAGGATTAACGCCTTTAACGGTGCCATCTTGGATAGTAGTAGCTCAACTCAATCAGCTACTAAATCGAATTAGAATTTTAGAAAGAGGATCAAAATGAACAACGAAGCAGACGATATGAAAATCAGTGTTTTATCTAGTGGAAGTGGGGGTAATGTAACCTACATTGAAACTAATCAGCATAAAATACTTTTAGACGCAGGTTTGAGTGGTGTCAGAATTGAACGATTGATGAAATCGATCAACCGCTCAATGAAAGACGTCGACATGTTGTTGGTTTCTCATGAACATACCGACCATAGCAAGGCGGTCGGTGTATTGGCCAGACGTTACCCACAAATAAACGTCTATGCTAATCAACCTACATGGGATGCAATGCATGAAACCATCGGAGAAATTCCAAACGAACAAAAAAATATCTTCCCACCAAACATGGTAATGAACTTTGGTGATATCGATATTGAAAGTTTTGCCGTTTCCCATGATGCTGCGCAAGCACAATTCTATGATTTTCATCATCACAACAAGAGCTTCGTTGTTGTGACCGACACCGGATACATCTCAGATCACATTTTTGGTGTCATCAATAACGCCAATGCGTACGTTTTAGAATGTAACCATGACGTGGAAATGCTAAGAAGTGGGGAATACCCATGGTCATTAAAACAACGTATTATGAGTGACGAGGGCCATTTATCTAACGAAGATGGCGCTAACTCATTGATGGAATGCATTGGATATGACACTAAACGCATATTTATCGGGCACAGAAGCCATCACAATAATGTGAAGGAATTAGCCCATCTAACGGTTGCATCGATGTTAGAAGAGAACGATTTTGGCGTAGGCACCGATTTCGATTTATTGGATACCGACGTTGAAAAGGCATCTAAATTATTTACACTTTAGTTTGATTTAAGATTATTGAATATAATAAGATTAATAAAATTTGATAGGGGGAAAACCTTATGAAAAAAAGTGACCGATTTGTCTTAAAAACAGGATTAATTGCCTTAGTAGCTGGACTACTAGGTGGTGGAATCGCCTACGGAGGTGCGAACTTGTTGCAAAGCACAGGCGTAGACGTTGCCGTACCATCAGGTTCAAACGCCGGTGGAACAGCTTCAACATCAAATCTAAAAGTTAACGTTCAATCTCAATCAGAAAAGGCATACCAAGCTGTTAAGAATTCAGTTGTATCAGTGATTAACTTGAAATCAACTAGTTCAAGTTCATTTGATTCAATGCTAGGTAAAAGTTCTAGCAAACTAGAAGCAAACAGTGAAGGTTCTGGTGTGATTTACAAGAAGAGTGGTAACGCCGCATATATCGTAACCAATAACCACGTTGTCTCCGGAGCTTCAGCAATTCAAGTACTATTAAGCAACGGAAAACAACTGGAAGCCAAAGTGGTTGGTACCGATAGTGTGACCGACCTAGCCGTATTGAAGATTAACGGAAGCATGATTAAATCAGTCGCTTCATTCGGTAATTCCGACAATATCAAAGTTGGTGAAACATCATTAGCAATTGGTTCACCACTAGGTTCTGCTTACGCTTCTTCATTAACTCAAGGAATTATTTCCGCTAAGAAACGTGAAGTTCCATTGACTGGATCAAATGGTCAAGCAACTGGAAACACTGCGACTGTTATCCAAACTGATACTGCCATTAACCCTGGTAATTCAGGTGGTCCATTGATTAACCTAGCCGGCCAAGTGATCGGAATTAATTCAATGAAACTAGCATCTGATAGTGAAGGTACTAGTGTTGAAGGAATTGGTTTCGCTATTCCAAGTAACGAAGTGGTTAAGATTATTAACCAACTAGTTAAGAATGGAAAGATTGAACGTCCAGCACTTGGAATTCAATACGTGGACTTAACTAACATTGCAGTTAGCCAACAAAAATCAATTCTAAAATTACCATCATCAGTTCAAAATGGTGTCGTGGTTTACACAGTTACAAGCAACAGTCCCGCTGAAAATGCCGGATTAAAGAAATATGACGTCATTGTCGAACTTGCTGGTAAGAAGATTACTAGTCAAGATGAAGTGAAGAATATCCTATACAGTCAAAAGTTAGGATCCACCGTAAGCGTTAAGTACTATCGTGATGGAAAACTAAAGACTGGAACTATTAAGTTGACGGAAAGTACTTCTCAATTGAAAATCAATCAATAATACGAAAAAACTTTGAAAAAATTTTAAGTTATGAAAACGCTGACATGCTGGCCATTGTCAGCGTTTTGACGTTTTTAAGGGGTTGTATTTCATTTAAATAAGATGTATAAATTTATATATCGGATTTTAAATTGATAAATAAAAGGAGTTTTTCATTATCACTATTTTTGGATTTAGTGTATGGACATTGCTATTATTCATTCCAGTTGGTATCGTTGCCGGTATCTTAAGTACAGTAACTGGATTAGCTTCACTTGCCTCATACCCAGCGCTATTATATTGGGGTGCTTTAAACCCTATTTCAGCAAACATTACTAACACTTCCGCTTTACTATTTAACGTAGTAAGTTCAGCTGTTTCATCAAAGCGCGAATTAGATGGACACTGGAAGGAACTATTCAAAGTTATGACTATCATCTTCTTCGGTGGTATCGTTGGTGTTCTTTTACTAACATTCTTACCATCAAAGGACTTTGAATACGCAGTACCTGTATTTATTGCAGCTGCTGGTATTGGTATCTTGTTACCAAGCAAGGACACTACTAAGGCACCTACTGCTAAGGTAGTTGAAGAAGAAACTGTTGGATCAAAGAAGATGCTTGTAGACTTCGGTATGATCGTTTTATTCTTCGCTATTGGTATCTACGGTAGTTACTTCGGTGCTGCTGCTGGTGTTATCCTATTAGCTGTTCTATCAAGAACAAGTAAAGATCCATTCCCTGTTTACAACGCTATTAGAAACGTTGCCATGGGTTCAGCTAACGTTATCGGTACTATCCTATACTCATTCAAGTATGGTCAACACGGTAGCACTCACATTTACTGGGCATTAGCTATTCCTCTAGGAATTGGTTTCTTAATCGGTGGATATGTTGGTCCTAAGATGGTTCGTGTATTACCAGTTAAACTAATCAAGATTGTTACTGGTATCTTAGCTCTATACTTAGCTTACACACAATTCGTATCAGCTTACGGAATTCACTTATTCTACTTCTTCTAAAAAAAGAAAATTTCGCACCTATTGTTATTTATAACGGTAGGTGTTTTTTTATGCTTTTATTTTATTCGAAAAATGTTAATATGAAATTATGATTTTATTTTAGTAGAAAAAGAGATGAGAAGTCATTACTATTTTAGGTGTAAGTATTTGGATTATTTTATTGTTTATTCCTGTAGGAATCGTGGCGGGAATTTTGGGAACAGTTACTGGTTTGTCATCACTAGTATCTTATCCTGCACTGCTTTACTTTGCTGGACTACCAGCCGTTTCAGCCAACGTAGTTAACAAGGCATCACTAATGTTTAATGCCGTTGGATCATGTATTTCTTCCACTCGTGAACTTAGAGGTCACTGGAAAGAACTATTTAAGATTATGATCATTATCTTCTTTGGTGGAATTACAGGGGCAATCCTATTGACTGCATTGCCATCAGCTAGTTTTACTCACATTGTTCCTTTCTTTATTGCCTTTGGTGGTTTAATGATTTTGCTTCCCGACAAGAAAGAAGTTAACGAAAATACTGAGGGTGCATTGAACTTTAACCCTGCAGCCAAAAAAGACACCCCATGGACTTGGATAAAGAACATTGGCATCATTGTCCTTACATATTTAATTGGTGCATACAGCGGATATTTTGGAGCTGCATCAGGAATTTTATTATTAGTCCTACTAACTAGAACTACATATAATGAATACACCGTAAGTAATGCAATCAGAAATGTTGCCATGGGTGCTGCCAATATCGTAGCTACCATCTACTACTCAATTTTCTCACATGTTGTATGGATTTTAGTTCTACCACTAGGAATTGGTTTTTTCATCGGTGGCTACATTGGACCAAAGATTGTCCGTGTTCTACCAGTTAAATTTATCAAGATTGCAACCGGAATTTTGGCATTGATTTTAGCTTACACTCAATTTGTTTCAGCTTATCACGTCCATTTTCTATAAAAAGAGCGAAAAAATTTCGCTCTTTTTTTGTGCTTCAAATGTGAGTAATTTTAGAAAAGCTGAAAATGATAATTAAAAATCATTTATATTTATAAATGAAAATGGCAAATTGCATCATGCACGATGCAATCAGCTTACTATAAGATAGCACTAAGTTTATCCATTATGTTTTCTATGATTAGGCCGTACAAGACCGAACTTTGAAACTTAGAGTTAAATGATAAAAGTGGATATTACAGTGTTTCTATTCAATAATCATTAATTAAAACTTAACTGAATTATAACTACAAATTATGTAAAAGAGGTGCTACAATACAAAATTGTTCCTCAGGTGATACATGTAAATGATCACTTTTGTGGAGTTTACATCTTTATAAGCTTTATATTTAATATTTTGATTCAATTACCATTCTTATTTTTTCTAAGATGCGCGACGAAAAAATTCGGTGGACGAATGGTAGTTAGATGATGAATTAATATGTTATCTATATTGTCTATATTTTAAATGCATATTGCTATGACTTGTATGTCAAATACGCAAGTCTAAGTCAATTTAAGCAATCTAAATAATGCACTTTTCGTTGATTACTTCTTAATTGGAATAAATGGTCTAACTTGAGAGACCATTTCTCATCAATAACTTTGTGGTGGATAGCTAGCAGCAATGATTTGGTAGGATCATTGTGATGCTTTTATTCATTAGCATTGCTCCTTTTATTGATTGAGGTTGATCCATTAGGACATATAGTGTTTAGCTATTATTTATTATTTTTATTCATATGATTATGTATCGGTCTGTGTGATGGTAGACACACAGGTTGGTCAATTCCCCCAATCATTTATTGAGTTATGTTTCATAACGTACACGTAAGCTTTGATAATGACAGTTTCGTATGGATTTCGTTTTAAAATTTGTTGAACCTTCTCTAGTATTTAGATGCTGCATTTAAAGATGTATTTAAGTAGCAATTCTTTTATTAAGGCGTAATGGTCGAAAAAGCAATTGGTAGTTTTATCGAGAATTTAAGCAATCGGTGATGCATCTCCGTCACGCAGATTTATCCCAAAATCGTAATACTTTTCATTCCTTATAATAAAAGCATTCTCGATGGTAACTACTATCTAGACTATTATTATATTGCACTAAAAAAAGCTTATCCTTAGCAGGATAAGCTTTTTTGTTTTATTCAGCTTCGACACTGATGATTTTTTGTTGGTCAAAGTCGTATAAACCTTGATCGGTTAGTTTTAACGTTGGAATTACTGGCAATGTTAAAAATGATAGGGTGATGAATGGATCAAAATCAACACCATCACAGATTTGTTTGAATGCCGCTTCAATCGCTTCTAGTTCGTGACTGGCTGCCTGCCATGATTTATCAGACATTAACCCAGCAACGGGTAGTGGCATGGTAGCGAGCGTCTTTTCTTCGTCGACTACTGCAATTCCACCCTTGGTGTCGGTAACTTCCTGGATGGCGCGATAAATGGATTCCTTGGTAGTTCCAACTGCTACGATGTTGTGAGAATCGTGAGCGACAGTAGTGGCAATTGCACCGTTTTTGATGTTAAAACCATGCACTAGTGCTAATCCATATGTTCCTAGTTGGTGATGACGTTCTGCATCGACCATTAGTAAAACGTCATTTTCTAAATCAGTTTTGAAATAACCGTCCTCTACTGGCACATCTTGGATAGAATGGGTAGTTTCAATATGATTGGCAATTACACCCATGACGTGGCATTTGTTGGAATTCAAAGGTAGTTTTAAATCATCGACTGATAGGTTTTGGTGGACACAGTTTTCATCGAATTCGATTGGCTTGGTATTAAAGTTATCTTCGGTCATCACTTCACCGTTTTTGATAACTGTCTTGACGTCGACTTGGTCTAAGTGATCTAAAATTACTAAATCGGCCTTGTAATCTTTCTTAATCGCACCTAAATTATCTAGTTTGTGGGAGACTGCAGCATTGTAGCTGGCCATCTTGTATGCTGTTTCTGGTTTGACACCATATTGAATCGCTAACTTAATATTGAAGTTAATGCTGCCTTCTTTGATGATGGTAGTGATGAATTTATCATCGGTACAAAATGAAAAACGGTCTGCATTTTCTTCAGTTACAGCTTGCACAGTGTTTTGTAAATCTCTTTCGACAGTTCCTTCTCTTAAGAAGACGTTCATGTCTGCAGCAAGTCTGTCATTCAATTGTTCTAAACTAACGGATTCATGATCGGTAGTAATGCCGTTTTGACGATATTTTTTCAGCTGTTCTAAGGATAATCCGGCACCGTGACCATCGATTTGATATCCGTGGTCTAAGGCGTCCTTGAGCTTTTCCATCATATCCTTATCTTTATTATGTACTGCTGGGTAGTCCATTACTTCGGCTAAACCGATAACGGATTCTTCATTATATAGCGGATGTAAATCCTTGGCGGTTAAAGTTGCGCCATTATGTTCGAAATTGGTTGCGGGGACTGATGAAGGCAACATTACTAAAACATCTAACGGTGTTTGTTTAGCGTCTTCAATCATGTATTTAATGCCGTCAGCACCAGAAACGTTTGCGATTTCGTGAGGATCGACAACGATGGATGTAACTCCCATTGGAACTAAGACTTTTCCTAACTCTGAAGGAGTGACTAGTGAACTTTCGATGTGAACGTGTGAATCAATAAAACCAGGGACGATAAATTGGTTTTTAGCGTCAATGACACGTTCAGCTTTTAACTCTGGATGATTTCCGGTAGCAATAATCCTGCCATTATTAATGAAAATATCATTAATTTCGAAGTTGTTTGTGAATACATTTAAAACTTTTCCATTTTGAACAAGTAAATCGATTGTTTGCATTTTTCCACCCCAACGTTGATTTAATTTAGATTAAAATTATCAAGTATTATGAAACATTAATGAAGGAAAGTCAAATCTATTTTAATGTTCGGAAAATATGCAGGGCATTAAGTCTTTGATAGATATATTTTCTATATTATATAGAGTAATTTTTCAGTAGTACCTAAAAAAATGTTTAAAAAGGGGGAAATGTAGTGTACAATTATATTGTTCTTAAAAATAGAAAGGGTGAAGAACTTTGAGTGAAAATGTTTCACATGAAAAAAAGGGCTTCGTTGAATATGCCAACGGTCCTTCACTAGAAGAAATTAACGGTGGAATTAAAGTTCCTAAGGATTGGGGATTCTGGAAGACTTTATTCGCTTACTCAGGACCAGGTGCATTAGTGGCTGTTGGTTACATGGATCCAGGTAACTGGGCTACATCAATTACCGGGGGTCAAAATTTTGGTTACCTATTAATGTCTGTCATCTTAATTTCAAGTTTGATTGCGATGTTACTACAATACATGGCGGCTAAACTTGGAATCGTGAGTCAGATGGAT
Source organism: uncultured Lactobacillus sp. (assembly GCA_946481335.1). GTDB lineage: Bacteria > Bacillota > Bacilli > Lactobacillales > Lactobacillaceae > Apilactobacillus. The sequence continues at coordinate 14,932 of CAMLMR010000014.1, forward strand.
TTAGCACAAGCCATTCGTTCAAGAACTTCAAAGACACTAGGTGTTGTTTTATGGATTATGACTGAATTAGCAATCATGGCTACTGATATCGCCGAAGTTATTGGTGGAGCCATCGCGCTTTATCTTTTATTCCACATTCCATTAGTCTTAGCGGTATTCCTTACCGTATTTGATGTTTTATTATTGCTATTATTAACTAAAGTGGGATTCAGAAAGATTGAAGCAATCGTTGTTTGTTTAATTCTTGTTATCTTAGTAGTCTTCATTTATGAAGTTGTACTATCTAACCCAGACTGGTTTGGTGCTGTTAAAGGTTTAATGCCTGTTGAACGTACATTTTCAAGCAGCAACCCAGTTGCTGGAATGACTCCACTATCAGGTGCTTTAGGTATTATTGGTGCTACTGTTATGCCACATAACCTATATCTACATTCAGCTATTGCTCAAACTAGAGCTATCGATCACAATGATGAAGAAGACGTTGCAAGAACTGTTCGTTTTGCTACTTGGGACTCAAACATCCAATTAACATTCGCATTCTTCGTTAACGCTTTACTATTAATCATGGGTGTGGCCGTATTCAAGACTGGTGCCGTTCAAGATACATCATTCTTCGGTCTATTCGATGCTTTAAACAATACTAAGATGCTATCAAACCCAATCTTAATTGGTGTTGCTAAGTCTGGTATTCTATCAACATTATTTGCCGTTGCATTACTTGCTTCAGGTCAAAACTCAACTATTACTGGTACTTTATCAGGACAAGTTATCATGGAAGGTTTCGTTAACATGAAGGTTCCTCTATGGGCTCGTCGTTTAATTACTCGTCTAATCTCAGTTGTTCCAGTGCTTATCTGTGTGCTATTAACTGCAGGTGAATCAACACTAAAACAACATGCTGCGATTAACGATTTGATTGAAAACTCACAAATCTTCTTAGCATTCGCATTACCATTCTCAATGCTTCCATTGTTAATGATGACTAACAGTGGTCAAGAAATGGGTAACCGTTTCAAGAACAGATTATGGGTTAACATTTTAGGTTGGATCTCAGTTATTGTATTAATTTACTTAAACGCAATTAACATGCAACCTGCCGTTGCTGGATTCTTCAGTGACAACCCAACTGCTGCTCAAAACGCAGAAGCTGGTGTAATTGCTAACATCATTAACGTAGTTATCATTCTTCTACTAATCTGGACATTAGTTGAACTATACCTTGGTAACAGACGTTTAAGAAACAGAGAAAACTAAAATAAAAAATTCAAGAATAGAAGGCGAAAATTATGCAAAACATGGACGTCGAAATTAATTTCAAGAATATTTTAGTTGCTGTCGATGATTCTGATGACGCTTTATTAGCTTTCAAGTACGCTATTTCACGTGCTAAATCAGAAGGCGCAAAGTTAACCATCGTTTCAGTGCTAGAAGATGAAGAAATCAACGTTTTCCAATCATTATCAGGACAATTTGTTCATGGTAAGTACGAAGACTTAGAAAAACATCTAGAAAAATACAAAAAGACTGCTGAAGAAGCTGGCGTAGCTGATGTTAATGTTATCGCATCAACCGGTGAAGCTGGGGAAACCATCATTAAAGATGTTGTTCCTAAGGTTAACCCTGATTTATTGATCGTTGGATCTGAATCAAAGAAGGGCTTAGCTCGCCACTTTGGTAGCCAAGCTGCCTACATGGCAAAATACTCACCAGTATCAGTTATGGTGATTAGATAAAACTATTGATTAATTACTCACTCCGAAAAAGGACTCAAGATGATATCTTGGGTTCTTTTTTATTTGCATAAAATAAATAAGTGTAGCAAGCTACACTTATTCGAAATTAAGGAGGGACGTTAATGCTTTTTAGTAAGGATAATTTTGGCATCAAAATAAATGTCATTAGTAACCTGGCAGGAGCCCACTTCGATAAAGAAGTTAAAGCTGTAATAAGTAACTTAACTAATACACAATTCGCTGTCATGACCTATTTATTTGATCATAAAGATGAGGTCATTACACAAAATCAATTGGCAGCCGTAATGCACTCAAGTCACCCAACGATGCGTAATGTCATTAAACGAATGTTGTATAAGGACTTGATTAACACTAGTCAATCTAAAGATGATAAAAGAAAAATCGAGGTTAAATTGTCTGATAATGGGTTATCAATCATGAACGATAAAAGTTTAAAAATCGAAAAGATGTTAAACGATAACCAAAAATATTTAACAGATGGTCTTTCTGAAAAAGAAGTTCAGGATTTAAACAGAATGTTGGACAAGGTAATTAGTAATTTAAAGGGGAGTGACTACTAATGGAAAACATCAGAAAACGTAATTTAATGATGGCCGTAATCTTATTTGGTGCATTTATGGCATTGTTGGCCGAAACATTATTCAATAATGCGTTAACTAATATCATGCACTCATTTAGTATCAATCAAGCCACTGTTCAATGGTTATCAACCGGATACCTATTGGTAGTTGGTTTGATGATTCCAATTTCGTCATGGGTATTTAACAACTTCAAGACCAAGTACAACTACTTGTTCATGATTACGCTATTCTTAATCGGTTCAGTAATTGGATGGATTGCACCTAATTTTGGTATTTTACTAGTTGGTCGTTTTGTTCAAGCCGTTGCTGCTGGTCTATTGATGCCATTCATCCAAAATGTGATTTTATTGCTATTCCCACCTGAAAAACGCGGACTAGCATTAGGGGTAACTGGTCTAGTCATTGCGTTAGGACCAACCGTTGGACCAACATTATCAGGAATTATTTTGGAATACTTCGGTTGGCGCGACTTGTTTGCACTACTAAGCATTATCTCAGTTATAATCTTAGTAGTCGGAATTTTCTGCACTGAAAACATCAACGAAATCAAGAAGACTAAGTTAGACTTTACTTCCTTGCTACTATCAGTTGTCGGTTTTGGTGGCTTGCTATACGCATTCTCAGAAATCGGAAATACTGGTAGCCTAAACCTTGTTATTTTAATTATCGGACTTGTGGGAATCACAGCGATTGCTGGTTTTGTATACAGACAAAATCATCTAGATGAACCAATGATTAACATGTCCATTTTTAAGAACCACAACTTTAACCTAACCACACTATTAAGTACTTTAAGTAATATTGCGATGGTTGGAATTGAATTAGTGATGCCTTTATACCTACAAAATTCTCGTATGGTATCAGCCTTAGTCGCCGGACTAGTAATGATGCCAGGTGCTATTTTGATGGGTGTCTTCAATCCAATCTCTGGTGGTTTGTACGACAAACTAGGAGTAAGAAAGGTTTCTATTATTGGTTTTGCATTCATCTTAGTCGGATCAATTCCAATGGTGGCATTTAATTCGACATCTAGTTTAACAATCATTATTGTTAGCTACGCGCTTAGAATGGTTGGGGTAGCACTAGTAATGATGAACACATTTACAGATGGAATTAATTCATTACCAACTCAATACGAAACAGATGGTAACGCTGCATCATCAACAATCAGACAAGTTGGTGGTTCACTTGGTACTGCCATTTCAATGACCGTGATTATGTTGGGTGTTAACCTAGCAAGTAGTCATGCATCAACTGAAGGTGCCCAAATTACGGGCTACCAATTCGGTTTCTGGCTAATGTTAGCAGTTTCACTAGTCGGTTTCTTACTATCATTTAGACTACCTAAGAAATAAAAGCAAAATAAAAAGCCATAGGTTTATCCTGTGGCTTTTTTATTATTCAGCATCTAAAACGGTTTGTTTTTGATTGAATTGATCTTTAATGAATTCGTAGAATTTAACTTGAGTAGTGTAGTAGTATGGGTAGAAGTAGATTCCAACGATTCCGTATGTTATTGCAACTAGTATCATCCAACCGATGAATGAAAGTTGTAGTACAAAGTAATCTGCTTTGTATCCCTTCATCAATCTACTACTTGTTCTAATAGCAGTAAATGCACCGCTCTTTTGGTTGTTCAATAAGTTGTCTCTGTAAATCCAAAGTGCTTGAGAATATTCAAAACTCTTGATGATTACAAAAGCAGCTACGGCGATGAATTCTAAAATTCCAAGGATAACACCAATGGAGTTATGGGTTAAAAGCATTACTAAAACACCAGGGATGGTTAATAGTGACCATAGTAATAAGAAGATTGTTCTTAGAAGCCAAGCCCATACGGTACCCCAGAAAAGACGTTGGTTATCAATGAATGATAGTGATTTTCTAAGTGGGTTTTCAAAATCATCCTTTCCCCTTAATACGTTAAAGACAGTGTAGATAGCACCCATTATAAAGATTGCTGCTAGAATTGAGAAAACGATTGATGATGCTAAGTTAATTAATAAGTCAGTGTTATTAAGTTTAATGGTGCCAGTTTCTGAAGTTAAATTGAAACTGGTTTTGTTTCCAATAACTGAGTATACAATTTCAGTTATTAAGAAGGGAATAAATAAGATAAAGAAGAAACGTTGATGGCCACGAATAAGGGACTTAGTTTCTTGCTTTTGTTCTTGACGATTGTACATGTTGAACCTCCGAAGTTTTCTTCATACAGATATTATAACAAAAACCCCAGTCGGATATATCTGACTGGGGTTAAATTTTTGTTAAGAACTTTTTAGATGTTCTTCCAAGTGTCATGACCGATTGAAGGGAATAGGTGAACATTTCTTTCAATTTCTAACGGGGTCATCTTCATATTAATGGCTGGGACAATCATGTCCACTGCGTTATCAGCTTGGTCTGAGATTTCAGTGAAACCAACCAAGCGGTGTTTCTTGTCAAAAATGTATGCATTCTTAACAACTGGTTCCTTAGTGATTTGTCTAAACCATGTGTTGGTTGCGTCATGTTCTTCGACAGTGTATTCATCACTAGACTTTGCTTCATCAACAGTAACACCCATTTGACTGATACGAGGTGAAGTAAATACTACTGATGGAATTGCTGGGAAGTCGATTGGTTGATCAGTTTCACCGGCAAATAAGTGCTTTAGGTATTGTGATTCAAATGTTGCAGTTGGGGTTAGGTTTGGTTGACCGGTAGCAGCAACGTCACCTGAAGCGTAGATGTTTTCTACTGATGTTTGTAGGTATTCGTTAACTAGGACACCTTTCTTATCATCATATTTAACACCAACTTCTTCTAAGCCCATGTCGTGAACCATTGGTACACGACCAGAAGCATCTAAGATGTAATCAACAGTTAGTTGTTGGTTGTCAGCGTAAGTAACAGTGTATTCGTCACCATCTTGGCTGAATGAACGTAGACCAGAGTTTTCAATAAACTTGATACCAGATGCTTTCATTTCGTCCATTAAGATTTTTACATATGGTTGGTAGAAAGGACGTAATGCCTTATCACCGTGCATGAACATGGTAACATCAGCACCGGCTTCGTTTGCCATAGTAGCAAATTCCATCGCAATGTAACCAGTACCAACAATTGCCATACGTTTTGGCATGTCTTCTAATTCCATGAAGTCTCTTGAATCATGTGATAATTCAGTACCTTCAATTTCCACCTTATGTGGTGTTAAACCAGTGGCGATAACGATCTTATCTGAAGTAACGTGTTCACCATTGATTTCTAGTGTATGAGCATCAGTGAACTTAGCGAAACCATGGATAACGTCCATGCCTAGGCTCTTCATAGTAGCTTCACGGTCTACCTTGATTGGTAGGATTCCTTCACGTTTGTGCTTGATGTTTTCTTTCCAGTTTAGCTTAGTGTCACCTTCAACGATGTCTTTCATACGTCTTTGGGTCTTAGCTAGAGTAACTGGTCCATCAAGTGAGATTTTGGCGTTACAACCCCAGTTAGGGCAGGTACCACCAACGGCGATTGCTTCAACAAAAGCAATCTTGAAACCTTGTTTGCATAATGTCTTAGCACCGTCGAATGCGGCGTGTCCTGATCCGATGTAGATAACATCGTAATCGAAGTTAGGATTTTTCATGTTATAGCCTCCGTATTTATTACGTTTTTATATTTTCTTATATTAATTAATGTACAATATTGTAGTGCTTCAAACAAATATATTGACTCGATTTTAAGGGAATTTTAAACAATAAAAAACCACCCAAATGGGTGGTTTTTACTTAATATTTTATATATGTTGCCAAGCGTCACTACCGATAGTAGGGAACAAGTGAACAATCTTATTAATTTGATCTTTGTCTAATTTTAGAGCAACGGCAGGTAGAATTGAATCAATAACACTATCCGCTTCGTTTGATACTTCGGTTGCACCAACTAAGTGGTGTTCTTTATCGAAAATGTATGCACGTTTTGCAATTTCTTCGTTAGTGATTGAACGGTACCAATCAGCAGTCATATCGTGTTCTTCAACAGTGTAGTCGTCACTGTTTTTAGCTTCTTCAACTGATACACCGACTTGGGCGATACGTGGAGAAGTGAATACAACTGAAGGGATGGCTGGGAAATCAATCGCATCCTTAGTTTCACCTGAGAATAGGCTAGTTAGGTATTGTGATTCGAAGATTGCAGTTGGAGTCAATCTTGGTTGACCAGTTGCAGCAACGTCACCAGAAGCGTAAATGCTGTCTACTGATGTTTGTAAGTGGTCGTTAACTTCAATTCCGTTCTTCTTATCGTATTTAACACCAACTTCATCTAAACCAATGTTTTCGACGTTTGGAATACGACCAGTGGCATCTAGGATGTAGTCAGTGAAGACTTGACGGTTATTTGATAATTCGATAGTGGTCTTACATTTTTCTTCGTGAAATTCTTGTACTTCTGCGTTTTCGACGAATGTAACACCTTTTTCTTTCAAGTCGTCCACAACTGCGTCAACGTATTCACCATTAAATCCACGAAGAGCACGATTTCCATGCATAATAACAGTTACTTCTGATCCAGCAGCGTTCGCAATCGATGCAAATTCCATGGCGATGTAACCAGCACCAATAATCGCAATATGAACGGGTAGTTCGTCGATATTTAGAAAGTCCTTTGAATCGTGAGCCATTTCTTTACCAGGTACATCTAGTCTGTGAGGACGTAAACCAGAAGCAATAACAATTTTATCTGCGGTGTATGACTTGCCGTCAACATCAACAGTGTGTCCGTCGGATAACTTACCATATCCCTTGATAACATCAATACCAAATGCATTCAAGCCACCTTCGATGGCATTTGGTATGCTATCAATTACTTTATGTTTGTTTAGCATGTTTTGAGTCCAATCAATGCTTAAATTACCTTTAACAATATTTCTTAAACGTTTTTGAGTTTCTAATAGTTGAGCGGGTAAGTCCAAAGCAATCTTGGCATTACAACCCCAGTTAGGACAAGTTCCGCCAATTTTGTCAGCTTCGACTACGGCAACTTTGTATCCTTTAGCGGCTAATGGCATTGCACCGTCAAAAGTACCGTGACCTGCACCGATGTATAAAACATCGTAATCAAATTTTTCAGTCATGATTATCAATTCCTTCTTTATATAAGATATTAAATTCCTTTTTGTATACTTATAAGATAAACTCATGGCAAAATTAATTCAATTAATTAGCTTCTGATTATATAGTGCAAGACATAACAAGATTATAGTTTTAATAAAAAATTAATAATGTTTTTACTGTACTTATTGGGGAAATAGTATATAATCACATTGTGAATAAATAAACAAAGAAGAAAAGAGGATGTTACAATGACTCAAAAAGTTGCATTTGTTACAGGTGCCGGCCAAGGTATCGGTAAAGCGATCGCTGAAAGATTAGCTCAAGATGGTTTCGCTGTTGCTGTTGTTAACCGTACTGCAGAAAAGGGTGAAGCAGTAGCAAAGGAAATTAACGCAAATGGTGGTAAGGCAATTGCTGTTCAAGCAGACGTTGCTGACAGAGACCAAGTATTTGCTGCAGTTGAAGAAACTGTAAAACAATTGGGTGATTTGAATGTAGTTGTTAACAATGCTGGTGTAGGTCCTACTACTCCAGTTGAAACAATTACTCCAGAACAATTCAACACTGTATACAACATTAACGTTGCATCAGTTATCTGGGGAACTCAAGCTTCTAAGGCTAAGTTCAACGAACTAGGTCATGGTGGTAAGATTATCAACGCTACTTCTCAAGCTGGTGTTGTTGGTAACCCTAACTTAACTCTTTACGGTAGTACTAAGTTTGCTATCCGTGGTATTACTCAAACTACTGCTCGTGATTTAGCAAATGAAGGTATTACTGTTAACGCATTCGCTCCAGGTATTGTTAAGACTCCAATGATGATGGACATTGCCCATGAAGTTGGTCAAAACGCTGGTAAGGATGACGAATGGGGTATGCAACAATTCTCTAAGGATATCGCATTAGGTCGTTTAGCTGAATCAGAAGATATCGCTGCTGGTGTATCATTCCTTGCAGGTAAGGATTCAGACTACATGACTGGTCAAACATTAATTCTAGATGGTGGTATGCAATTCCACTAGGATCATATCTTGGATATGAAAAAAGCCATAGGTTATCCTATGGCTTTTTATTTATATGTAGAAAAAAAGAGCCGCTTCAAATAAGAAGTGGCTCTTTTTTTGTGAGATATACAAAAACAAACTTTTATTTCTTTAACAAAAAAGTACCCCAAAGATAAAATCTTCAAAGTACTTTAGTTAGTGAGCTGTGATGCTTTGAACACCATCTTCTCAGCAAAGGACTGAGTGCTTTTACCTTAAGCTAACAGCTCAAAATATTAAGTTTGTCTGTGAGATGTAACCTCAAGCGACATATAATATTAAACCATATTCACGGAGTTTATGCAACAATATTTTGAGAAAAAGTTTAAAATTAGATATAATTTTGTTAAAGAATTGACCACTAGGAGGAAAACGTATGCTAAATACCTTAATGATTATCATGGTAATTGTGCTATTTATTATCTCTACATTATTAACAGTGTTAGTAATGTCTATCAAAAATAGGAATAAAAACAACGACAAATACTAATATGACGGCTTTTTTACCAACGATATAAAAAATATTTATAACGAACTTATCCTTTGACTATATCTTTTAGTATGTTTTATAGTACTTATCGTGTTTTAAATTAAGCAATAATTATTTTTAATATCAAATAGGAGGATTCATCATGGGAGTATTTATTAACTCAATCCAAAGTGTCCTTGTTGTTGTTCTAATTATGTTATTAGGATATGTATTAAGAAAAACCGGTTGGTTTGCAGATACATTCAGCAAGAACATTTCTAAATTAATCAAAAACATCGCTCTACCAGCTTCAATTTTCGTTGCGGTGTTAAGTCGTCTAACTAGAGGTAAGCTTGTAAGTTTTGGTAGCTACCTAATCTGGGGTGTTATCTCAGTTGTTATTGGTTACCTAATTGCGTTTGCACTAGTTAAAATCATGAAGGTTAGACCAGGTCGTCGTGGTGTATTCATTAACGCTATCGTTAACGCCAACACTATCTTCATTGGTCTACCATTGAATATCGCTTTATTCGGTGACAAGTCAATGACTTACTTCTTGGTATACTACATCATCAACACTGTTTCTACTTGGGCATTCGGTGTCTTCTTAATCAGTAACGATGATCCTACCAAGGCAGGTCAACCAAAGGAACACCACAAGATTAACTGGAAGCAAGTTATTCCAATGCCACTTGTTGGTTTCTTAGTTGCTTTAGTATTCTTACTACTAAACATTCCAGTGCTAAAGGTACCTTTCTTATCACAAACACTATCATACGTTGGTAGTTTAGTTACTCCATTATCACTAATCTACATTGGTATTGTATTAGCTGATGCTGGTCTAAAGAGTATCTCATTCGACCGCGACACTGTCGTTGCTTTATTAGGTCGTTTCGTATTGGCTCCAGTTGTTATGATCGTAATCCTAACTGCTGCTGCTCACGGTGGAGTATCTCTACCAACAATGTTCAGCCAAACTATGATTGTTCAATCAGCTACTCCAATGCTAGCCGTATTACCAATCCTAGCTGCTGAATCACACGGTGATGTTAAGTACGCTACAAACATTGTAACTACTTCAACTGTATTGTTCATCGTTGTTATCCCTATCTTGATGACAATCGTTCAATACATCTAATAAAAGAAAAACGTTGGAATTATTCCAGCGTTTTTTTATTACATAGAAACAAAATTGACAAGTGCGGGTAGTTAGCCTAAACTTTAAATAAATTAAATGCGGAAGCAAAGAAGGAATTCATATGTTTGAAAAAATTTGTTACACATTGATGATTATTGCTGTCATTATTTTAATCGTTGTATATTTAATATGTTACTAAAGTCAAAAGGACTGACGTTTGTCAGTCCTTTTTTATTAACCTAATTTTTGAAATTCTTTGATTTCACTATCGGTTAGTTGGTATAGGGTATTAAATACTGTTGATAGAAATGAATATGGTAGATTGTCGGTAATGCCACCTGCGATTTCACCTGCAATGCTTAAGATGCTGGATGCTAATACGGCTGAATCGAAACTATTATCGACTGCTAAACATGCACCTAAGATTCCATCTAACATATCGCCACAACCAACGTTAACGGCGAAATAGTGATGACCGTTTTTGACTTCGACGGTCTTGCTTCCGTCTGAAATCACGTCAGTAACACCTGATAGTAGTGTGACACAGTTAAACTTCTTAGCGACAGTTTCGGCAATTTCGTGGAGGTCACCGTCACCGTTTCCGGCGTCGATACCTTGAGCGTTCCATTCGATGTCGGCTAGGAAGGCTAATTCACCAGCATTACCACGAACACCATCGAACTTAACTTCTTTAGCAACTTTGGCGAAGTTGTCTTGACGTAGCTTGGAAGCGCCAATCGCTACTGGATCGATGACGACAGGGATGCCTTTTTGGTTGGCGTATTTTCCGGCGGCAATTGATTTTTCAACGTCCGCGTCGTTTGATGAACCCATGTTAATTACTAGGGCGTTTGAAATGTTAACCAGGTCGCTTGCTTCTTTGATGTCGTCAAACATGATGGGTGAGGCACCGATAAAGTTGATAGCGTCAGCGACGTGTTGTGGTGTTACCATGTTTGAAATGTTTAGGATGATTGGTGATTGTTCTCTGATTTGTTTGATAGTAGTCATTATGAATTCCCCTTTAGATGATTGATGGTTAACTTACGGTTGGTGCTATCGATGATGTCAGATATTACCGAGACGCCGTCGACTCCAGTAGTCAAAACTGGTTTGGCGTTATCTTCCTTGATGCCACCGATTGCAACAGTGGGATGGATTGATTCTCGGTACAAACGGTTAAGTTCATCGATACCAATTGCTGGTTTGACCTTTAACTTCGATTGGGTAGCGAAGATGGGACCGATTCCGATGTAATCAATTGCGGAAACGTTATTAGCCTTTTGTACTTCTTCTAGGGTATGAGTTGATAAACCGATAATCTTGTTTGGACATTCTGCGATAACCTGTTCTATTTTGGTATCATCTTGGCCAACATGAATCCCATCGGCGTTGATTTTATTCATCAAATCAATATCGTCGTCAATGATGTATGGGACGTTATATTGCGCGGTGATTTCCTTAAGGCGAATGGCAACACTTAGCTTTTCAGCCGGGCTTAAAGTGGACTTATCCTTTTCACGATATTGAAACATCGTGATGCCATTTTGGCAGGCTTCTTCAACGATACTGATTAATTTATTCACGTCACCATCAGTGTTTTGACTGCCGGCAATGAAGTATACGGATAGTTGTTGTTTAGCGAATTTCATTTTCAGCCCCCCAGTGATTTAGTGGACCGTGTCCATGGCCCACAATAATTTCTGATTGTAGAATCGTATCGATATAGTGTTTACCTTCAATGATTGCTTCCTTAATGGATAAACCTTTGGCTAGATTTGAAACGATTGCAGAAGATAGGGTATCTCCGGTCCCATGTTTTCTAACAGTGTCGTACTTAGGACTTTCGATGGTAAAACTGATACCATTTTCTAATAGGACGTAATCGGATAGAGTATCGCCTTGTTGGTGCCCACCTTTAATGATGACGTTCTTAGCGCCTGACTTTTGAATGTGAGCGGCTGCTTCCACGACGTCGTCATTAGTCTCGATTTTCTTACCATAGATAACTTCAGCTTCCGGTAGGTTCGGGGTGACGATGTCTGCGATTGGCATTAGTTGATTGATAATCGCATCAATGCCGGAATCGTTTAACAGACGAGCACCACCCTTAGCGACCATGACTGGGTCGACTACGATGGGGTGGATATTATGTTTTTTAATGTTTGAAACGACAGCTTCGACGCGTTCTTGATCAAACAAGGCACCGGTTTTAGCGGCCTTGATGTCGAAATCATCGTATATGGAATCAAACTGTGCGTTAATCATTTCAACGGGAGTAGGTAGAACGGATTGAACTCCCAGTGTGTTTTGAGCGGTTAGGCCGACAACAACGTTGGTAGAGAAGACGTGGTGTTCTTGCATTGTCTTGATGTCGGCTTGTATACCGGCGCCACCACCGGAATCAGAACCGGCGATGGTCAATGTTTGAGGGACCTTTTTACTATTCATACTGAAACCTCCAGTTTGCTGCCGTAAATAAAAAATACCCTCCCACACGACGGTGGAAGGGTACACTTGGATAGACTAAGTCTAATTCTTTACTTGGAGTGCGCCTGACTTCCTTCGCTAGTGTTAACTAGATCAGGTTCAATGGGTGTAATCTCAGCCGGAAACGGCACCCCAGTGGACAGCATTTTTTATATTTAATTCAAGTATAAGTATAGCTGTTTTGAACTTTTTGTAAACAGGATAATTTTAGACGATAAAAAAGACGCCGTCATGGCGTCTTTTGTTTTTATTGATAAATTTCAAAGTGGATTTGGCCCATCTTATCGATTGAAACCCCAAATTCTTGTTTTGCTGATCTATCGAAGCTAAGGCCTAAGAAGTTGGTGGTGTGGCCCCAACTAGAGTCGGCGTCGTCAAACATCATGGCACAGATAGCGCCGTAAATACTTTCTTTGACGTTGGCGATGTTGATTTGATTTTGAATGTATGAGCTGGTCAAAAGTGATTGAGCGATGTTTTCACCATAAGCTCTGTATTTATACCTGTTAAAGACATCGTTTAATACCGCGGTATCATGCCCATGTTTAGTTGCAAAATTCCAGTTATTTTTGCTATATCCCATTGCCACGTCATTGGCTGCGTTAAGTGCTTTGTCAGTGACTGTTAGGTCTTGAGTGTATGGGTAGTTGTTAGCTAATTTATGTCTAAGACCATTAACTAGGTCTGCTGCGTATTGTGATAGTTGACGTTGTTGATCGAAGGTTAGATTGTTAATGTCCACCCTGGTATTAACGTCAGCAGCGTTAGGATGGAAGGTGTTAATCTTTTGACTTTCAATGATTGAATCCTTATTCACGCTATAGTATTGAACGACTTTTTTGCTGTTGTTATCGAAACTAAATAGGTAGTTTGAAGGAATGTTCAATGTATCTGTGGCATTGGGTGTTGCATATTGGTCGGCAGGATAGTTAAAACCATCTACTGAGTCGTAATAATTGTCATCAGTGTTTTTATTACTGTTGGTAACGATTAGGTTAGTAGTTTTTACCACCTTTTTGGCCTTAGTAGTTTTCTTAACGGATTTCTTAGCGCCTTTTTTTGGTGCTTTTTTCTTGGCCCTTTTATGTTTTATTACTTTCTTTTTAGTCTTAGTGGCCTTTTTGTGTTTTTTAATCGTCTTCTTTTTGGCTTTGGTAGTCTTTTTAGCATATTTCTTAACGGTTTTTTTCTTCTTAGTGGCTTTCTTGTGTTTAGCCTTAGTATGTTTCTTTGCTTTTTTGGCCTTTTTAGCTGGCTTTTTCTTTTTGTTCGTTTGCTTGGTGGTTTGGGCATTAACTGATAGGTGGGTTTCGCTAATGCTTCCAGCGAATATCATGACGGTCATAGCGATGATTAGTAGTGAAAATGCTTTTAGTTTTCGCATAACGATTGCTCCTTATTATTCATGAGTATTTTATAAATATAACTATACCAAATGTTGATAGTAATGGAATTGATTTTAACTTTGTGTTTTAATTAGATTAAAGATAAGGGGAGATATCAAATGACTAAATTTAAACGTGCATTTGCAATGATTATTACTGCCGTCATTGTTGCATTAGGATTAACAGCTTGCGGTCAATCTACCTCAAAATCGACTGCGGACCCAAACTCTACAACTGATTTATCAGCACAAGCTTCAGTAAAACCTTCTAAGAATGCCTGGAAGCATTCATCTGAAAAGAAGGCTTACCCAAACATGAAATTATCAAAGAAGAACTGGCTAGATGTTTCAATTAAGAAACAACGAGTTTACGTTAAAAACAAGGCGGGCAAGGTGCTATACACCATGCTATGCTCAACTGGAAATGATAATGGAACTCCACGTGGGACATTCCATATCCAAAAAGAACGTGGCAGTCACTTCTACAACGTTTCATCAAAAGAAGGGGCCAACTACTGGACTTCATTTAAGGATCACGGAATCTACTTATTCCATTCCGTTCCGGTAAATAAGGTTGGTAAGTACCTAATGAAGGATGCTCACGAACTTGGTAAGGTTGCTAACTCACACGGTTGCGTTCGTTTATCAATCCCAGATGCTAAATGGATTAACAGTTCAGTCCCAACTGGAACTAAAGTCGTTATTCATTAATACAAATAAAAAAGACGTTCATAATGAACGTCTTTTTTAATGCAATGTACTTACATCGATTAGGGTTAACACCATAAC
>CAMLMR010000015.1 GCA_946481335.1 uncultured Lactobacillus sp.
TCTTGTATTCAAGAAGTACGAAAACGACTAATAAAATAAATCAAAAGACGTGGTTTATACCACGTCTTTTTTTATTTTATTGAATTTTTAAGTTATATAGTTGATAATGTTATTATAAGCAATTTTAAAAGGGGTATTAGTAATATGGCTATTTTAGTACCAGGTGGAGCCGGATACATCGGTTCACATACTGTAGATCGTTTAATTGAAAAAGGCTATGATGTTGTCGTTGCTGATAATCTAGCAACTGGACATTTATCAAGTGTAAATAAAAAGGCTAAATTCTACGAAGGTGATATCCGTGATATGAACTTCCTAGATGAAATCTTTGATAACGAAAAAATCGATGGTGTAATCCATTTTGCTGCGAACTCAATTGTTCCAGAATCAATGGAAAAACCACTAAAATATTTTGACAACAATACTGGTGGAATGATTACCTTATTGGAAGGTATGAAAAAGCACGGTGTTAACAACATTATCTTCTCATCAACTGCTGCTACTTATGGTGAACCAGAAAGTATTCCAGTAAAGGAAACTGATTCTCAAGTACCAACTAACCCATACGGTGAAAGTAAGCTAATGATGGAAAAAATGATGAAGTGGGCTGACGTAGCTTACGGTATTAAGTACACTGCATTACGTTACTTTAACGTTGGTGGTGCTAAGATGGATGGTTCAATTGGTGAAGACCACGGTCCAGAAACTCACTTAATCCCAATTATCTTACAAGTGGCACAAGGTACCCGTGATAAGCTACAAATCTTTGGTACAGATTACCCAACTAAAGATGGTACTAACGTTCGTGACTACGTTCATGTAATCGATTTAGCAGACGCTCATATTTTAGCACTAGATAGATTAATGAACGGTGGCGACTCTGAAGCATTTAACCTAGGTTCATCAACTGGTTTCTCAAACAGAGAAATGCTTGAAACTGCTCGTAAGGTTACTGGTAAGGAAATTCCTGCTGAAGATGCACCAAGAAGACCTGGTGATCCAAGTACTTTAGTTGCAGATTCAACTAAGGCACGTGAAGTATTAGGATGGGAACCTCAACACGATAACGTTGAAGATATCATTGCTAGTGCATGGACTTGGACACAAAAGCATCCACACGGTTATGAAGATTAATATTTAATTATATTTGATTATAATCATTTCTTTTTTCTTGAAAATGATGCGTTTGGGCTTTACCATAAAGTTGAACTTAAGAAATAGGAGGCTGAATTTTCTATGAACAGATTAGAAGGACTTGAAGAAACAACCACTCTAAACAACGGCGTTGAAATGCCACGTCTTGGTTTAGGTGTTTGGAAAACAGATAATACAAGTGCTAAAGAATCAGTTAAAGAATCAATCATCAAAGGTTACCATTTAATCGATACCGCAAAGCAATACGGTAACGAAACTGGTGTTGGTGAAGGAATTAAAGAAGGTTTGGCTGCAACTGGACAAAACCGTAAAGATTTATTTATTACAACTAAACTATTTAACGGTGATCAAGGTTATGAAAGTACAATTAATGCCTTAAACGGTACACTAAAACGTCTTGATTTAACTTACATTGACCTATATTTGATGCACTGGCCAGTTGATGGTAAGTACATTGATACTTGGAAGGCAATGGAAGAACTATACCGCCAAGGTAAGATTAGAGCTATCGGAATTTCTAACTTCGATAACGAAAGATTACAAAACTTGCTAGATCACAGTGATATCGTTCCTGCAGTTAACCAAATGGAATTCAATCCAGTTAACCAAGAAAAGGATATCTTAGAATTCAACAACCATGCTGGAATTCAACTAGAAGCTTGGTCACCACTTGGTGGTGGTGAAGCACTATCTAACGAAGAAATTAAGAAGATTGCTGACAAGTACAACAAGTCAGTAGCTCAAGTAATTCTTCGCTGGGACTGGCAAAAGGGTGTAGTAACCATTCCTAAGTCATCACATGAAGAAAGAATTATTCAAAACTCCGATATTTTCGACTTCAAGCTATCAGAAGATGATATGAAGACTATCGAAGGTATCGACAAACAAAAGCGTAGTCTATGGTACCCTGACTTTACTTGGCACACTACCGGTGAAATGCAAGATACTGTTGATAAGTGGGACGATTCACCTGCAAACTACAAAGATTAGTAATAATTACTATTTAAAAAAAGCGTTGTCTTTAATGACAACGCTTTTTCTTTTGTCCTATAATGGTATTAAACAATAAAAGAAACGGAGAATTGAATTGGGAAATAAGACAGAAGCGCAAAAGAGACTAATCGGTGGATTACTAGCTGTTACTGGGGCCATCCTTTGGGGGATTCAAGGACCAGTATCACAATTTTTATTCCAAGATAATCATTTATCGCCAGAATGGTTGATGGGAATCAAGATGGGGATTTCGGGAATTGTCATCTTGTTATTTACCAACTTCATCAAAAAAGAGCCAGTAATGGATCTTTGGAAAAAGCCAAAGAATCTTGGTGTCTTTGCTGCCTATGCCGTATTTGGTTTAGCTGCAGTTCAATACTTGTACCTAGTGACCGTTAATTTAAGTAATGCGGGAACTGCAACGGTTCTGCAAAGTTTGGGAACGGTTCTAATTGTTATCTTCACAGCGATTTTTTACCATCAATTGCCAAATAAATATGAAGCAACAGCCGTGTTAGTTGCTTTAATCGGGACTTGGTTATTGGTTACTAAAGGTCACTTAACACAACTAGCCATCTCGACGCCTGCACTAACCGCTGGCCTTCTATTAGCGCTAGCCGGCGCTATTCAAACCATGCTACCAGTGAACTTATTAAAACGTTTCTCAACATTAGTAGTTGTTGGTTGGGCAATGTTAGTTGGTGGAATTTTATTCACCATTGTTCATCCATTCTGGGTGGATGTACCTAAGTTAACATTAGGTACAGTTCTGGGAGTTGGATTTATCGTCTTCTTCGGTACAATGATGTCATTTATTTGTTTCATCAATAGTTTGAAGTTCATTTCACCAACTGTTGCAGGGATGTTAGATACGTTTGAACCTTTATCTGCTACTGTTGGAGCAATCGTATTTCTTAACACATCATTCAATGGTGCCGAAGTAATCGGAGGAATTTTAGTCTTAAGTACTGTCTTCATTTTAGCCCTAGGCAATAAAAAAGAATAAAAAAATAAAAAAAAGATAATGAACAACGTGTTGACTTTCTCAGCGCGTTGTTTTTATAATGTAATTGAATTATTAGATAAGTGATTTTTGAGGGGAGACATAGGTATGGTTAAACAAGATCGTCGTACAATCCAAACCAAGTCCCAAATTACTGATGCCTTGATTGAATTAATTCACACTAAGGGATTCAATAATTTGAGCGTTACTGACTTAACCAGAACTGCAGGAATTGGTCGTGGTACGTTTTACATTCATTATTTAGATAAGTTTGATTTATTGTCAAAGACAGAAACACGTTTATTAGGTGAAATTCAGGATATTTTAAATGCTATTGTTCCAGAAGAATTAAAGGCGTTTTCTGAAAATAGTGAAAATACGCCATCTGAATTGGTAATCAAGACACTTGATTACTTTTACCAAAATTCAAAATTATTATCTGCATTGCTATGCCCAGACGGTGATCCATATCTAATTGGTAAGATTAAGAAGATGTTCAAGGAAGTTATTGTTGAATCTTTTCATGCAGCACCTTCTGAAATCGAATTCCATCCAGGAATTCCTAAAGATTACGTGATGGAAATTATTTTGGATAGGTTGATGAGTATTGTTGTTTATTGGATGAGCAAAGAACATCCAGAGTCTCCTAGTGAAATCGCTGAAATCATCAAGACGACGCAAAGAACAGCGCCACAAGATTTAATTAATATAAAAAAATAAGGGGGATAATTTAGATGCCAAAGTTTATTAAGAAATATACCGGTAGCTTGATTGCATGGTTAGTAGTTGTAATCCTAAGTGTAGTCTTTCTACCAAACATGTCTAACTTAGTAGCCCAAAAAGGCCAAACTAAGATTCCAGCTACTTCACAAAGTCAAGTGGCTGAAACTATTCAAAAGCATTGGGGTCATGGTATTAGTAATACTATGGATGCAGTTGTTGTTTTCAATAATGGTAATAGTAAAATTACTTCAAGTGACCAAAAGAAAATCGATGCTACAATTCAAAAACTAAAGGACAATAAGTCCAAGTATGGTATCAAGGGTGTAACTGCACCATTTGATAACGACGCAACCAAGAAACAATTAGTTTCAAAGGATAAGACTACTGAAATTGTTCAATTAAACGTAACTAAGAAGCGTTCAATCCAAAGTGTTAACAACCAACTTAAAGATGCTGTTAAGACCACAGGGGTAAAGACTTACGTTACTGGTGGAGATATCTTAAACGATGACTTTAGAGTTTCTACACAAGAAGGAATTCAAAAGACTGAAGTTATTGCCGCGGTATTCATCCTAATCGTATTGATTATTGTCTTCAGATCACCAATCGTTCCATTGGTATCACTATTGACTGTGGGTGTCTCATTCATCGTTTCATTGAGTATTGTAATGAACCTTGTTCAATACTTCGGTTTCCCACTTTCAAACTTTACTCGTGTATTTATGGTAGTTGTATTATTTGGGATTGGTACTGATTACAACATTCTTCTATACAATCAATTCAAGGAAGAATTGAGTAGGGGTAAGGATCAAATCCAAGCAACTATTGATGCTAGAAAAGTGGCTGGAAAGACCATTCTATATTCAGGTACTTCAGTATTAATTGGTTTTGCAACTCTTGCACTAGCTAAGTTCTCAATTTACCAATCAGCCGTTGGAGTGGCTGTAGGTGTTGCTGTATTACTACTTGTATTAGTAACATTGAACCCATTCTTTATGTCTGTTTTAGGTAAGAACATCTTCTGGCCATCAAAGAACTTTGACGGTGAAGGTGAAAACAAGCTATGGAATTTCCTATCAAGCAAATCAACTAAGTGGGCAATTCCAGCCATCGTATTAGTATTACTTGTTACTGTTCCATTCATGGCAACATACAAGAATAACCTAAACTACGATAACAGTGTGGAACTTCAAAACAGTGTTCCCGCTAAACAAGGACTATTGACTGTTCAAAAGCATTTCTCAAAAGGAACTGCTGAACCTTCAACCATTTACATTAAGTCCGACCACAAGCTAAATAACGAAAAAGACTTGAATGAAATTGATCGACTAACCCAACAATTGGGTAAACAATCTGGCGTAAAGACCGTTGCTTCCGTAACTCAACCAAGTGGAATGCCAATTAATCAACTTTACGTAAATGACCAACTAGACACACTAAATTCCAAGATGAAGACAGCTAAGAAGGGAATTAGCACAATTAAACAAGGTACTAAGAACTCTTCCTTCAATGCTACTCCATTGGAAAACATTGGTTCATCAGCCATGACAATTGGCCAATACCTAAGAAACATTCAAGCTATGAGTGGTCAGACAGGTAATACCAACGGTCAAGCTGTACTAGCACAATTACAACAAAAAATGGCTTCAGTGGGCCAACCACTTAGCCAAGCTCAACTACAAATTATAGGCGCATTGTTACAACAAAGCTCAACTAAACAACAAACACTAATGAGTAGTTTACAATCACAACTCCAAGGAATTGCTTCTAATACTCAAGGTATTGGTGACAATGCCAAGGCATTAGCTGCTCAATTAAAAGAAACTCAAGCTAAGCTAAAGAAGGCTGGCGTTGGTTTAGATAAGATTGAAAAGGGGATGGGTAGCGCTAACGATTACCTAAACACTCTATCAAACTCACAAGCCTCTGATTCATTCAACATTCCAGCTAGCGTATTGAAGAGTGACACATTTAAGCGTTCAGTTAACACTTATCTATCAGAAGATAAGAAGACCGCTAAGATTACTGTCGTATTAGACAAGGATCCTAACTCAGAAAGCGCAATGAACCTAGTTGATAACCTACAAACTAAGGTATACAACAACATTTCAGGTACTTCATTAGATCACAGTGTGGTTGCAATTGGTGGCCAAACTGCAACAACTTCTGATACTCACCACATTGCAAGTTCTGACTTCTTAAGAACTGCAATTATCATGGTAATCGGAATTATGATTGCGCTAATGGTAATCACTAGATCAATTCTTCAACCATTCTACATCCTTGGTACATTGATTATTGCTTATGTTTCATCACTAAGCATTACTAAGCTAATTAGTTCAGCGCTATTAGGTGAAAAGTTCCTAACTTGGAATACACCATTCTTCACATTCGTAATGCTAATTGCATTAGGTGTTGACTACAGTATCTTCTTAATGATGAAATACCGTGAATTCGGTAGTGTTGATGCTACACCTGAAAGACAAATTCAACATGCATGTGCTGTTATCGGTACAGTTGTTATCTCTGCAGCAATCATTTTAGGTGGTACTTTTGCGGCATTAATGCCATCAGGAGTATTAACTCTAATCCAAGTTGCTATCGGAGTAATCGTTGGATTAATCATCCTAGTATTTATCATTCCAATACTAATCTCAGCATTGATCAAGTTGACTTACGGCCAATCTGACGATAAATAATAGATAAAAATAATACGAATTAGAGACGATGGATTTTTCCATCGTCTTTTTTTTATATAAAATATTTCAACTGGAAACATAAAAGGGTTATAATGAAAGCGCAATCATAATTGAAATTATTAAAAAATAAGAAGGTATAAAATTATGGAAAATATTTCATACGATAACTCAAAAAACGTTATTAATAAGCCGTTAGACTTCTTTTTACGCGCGATTATGTCTTTAGTGGGGGTAAGTTTAATCGCGTTAGGAGCCGCATTTATGCGCTCTGGTCACGTCGGAATTGATCCATTCACGGCGATGAACTCAGGGATGGCTACCAAGCTAGGTACTTCATTAGGAACATTCCAATTGTTTGCTAACCTGGCATTATTCATAATTGTTTTAATTTTTGATCGTAAACAAATCGGTTTAGGAACCATCTTTAACATGGTTCTTGTAGGGTATGAAATTGAATACTTCAGTACTTTTTATTCAATGATTTTCCCTGGTAAGATTAGTATCGCAATGATGTTTTTTGATGCCATTGTCGGTATTTTGGTGTTTACGTTAGGAACCTCTATTTATATGGCTACCAAACTAGGGGTATCTCCTTATGATGCATTAGCACCAATTATTTCTGAAAAGACACATATTGAATACAGAAAAGTTAGAAGTGCTCAGGATATCATCTTCATGGTGGTTGCGGTTGTAGTATCTGGACCATTTGGAATCATGACCATCTTCACTGCATTCTTTGCGGGTTCATTAATTAGTTTTTGGAACAACACGGTTAGCCGTGAATTAATGACTCACATCGATCATTTCAGTCAAAGACCAAACCTACACGATGCAGCTGGCGGATTGGTTAGTTTAGGTAAACGTGGTTACGATATCGTAAGCAGTGCTTATCAAGATACCTACATTATGCAAAAACAAATGTCTGGTTACACTAACACTGAGATTGAAGAATTAATTAAGAAAACTAACGATAATATGAGAAAAAACCAACAAGTCCAATTGATTCTTAATAAGCGACTAGAATCCCTAAACGCTGAATTAAAGGAAAGAAAAGACAAGAATAAATAAAAAAACTTGCATTATTGATATATTTTCGGTAATATTATTACAAATAAATGAACGAATAAAAATTGGAGGTTTACTCATGGCTACTTGTTATATTCTGACAATAAAACAAGATAATAATAATTTCTTCTTTAATCTGAACTAGCTGTTTAGTATAGTACGTAGAAGAGATTATTTCGCTATGAAAACTTCGGAAGCACTAGAAAAATGGCTGGTAAGCAGTTATTCTTTCTAGTGCTTTTTTACCGCACTAGTTAGGAGAACTAGTGCGGTTTTTATTTATTCATGCAAAAAAGGGGGATTTTTATGAATATTCTGTCTAAGGTGAATCGTAAGACATCATTGGCTAAGTTCATCGATAGGGATCAAAATTTACAAAGAACTATCGGCACTAAAGATTTAATCATGATGGGAATCGGTGCTGTTATTGGTGCAGGTATTTTCGTAATACCGGGTACTGTCGCAGCAACAACCGCTGGACCTGGAATCATCCTTTCATTCGTAATCGCGACTGTAGTATGTTCACTTTGTGCAATGTGTTATGCTGAATTTTCTTCAGCATTACCAGTTGCAGGGAGTGCCTACACATTCGGTAACGTTATCTTCGGAGAAATTACTGGATGGATTATCGGATGGGGATTAGTTCTTGAATACATGCTTTCTGTTGCGACCGTTGCATCAAGCTGGTCAGCATATTTACAATCGTTACTAGCTAACTTTGGTTTCCATATGCCAAAGGCATTATCAGCTAGCTACGATCCGAATCAAGGCACATATGTTAACTTGATCGCGATTCTTGTAGTGTTATTGATTTCATGGGTACTAACTCGGGGTGTTAAATCATCCACACGTTTAAATGACATAATGGTTTTAGTTAAAATCGCAATCATTATTGTCTTTGTATTTGCCGGTGCATTCTTTGTTAAGCCAACCAACTGGAACCCATTCATGCCATTCGGTGTTAGTGGGGTCTTCACGGGAGCTTCATTGGTATTCTTTGCATACCTAGGTTTTGATGTTATTGCTGCCTCTGCAGGTGAAGTAAAGAACCCTAAAAAAACGATGCCAATCGGAATTATTGGGACATTAATCATTTGTACAATCTTGTACATATTAGTTTCAATTGTTCTTACTGGAATTGTGCCTTATACAAAATTAAACGTTTCAGATCCAGTAACATTTGCACTACAAATGATTCACTTGGACAAACTTGGAATTTTAATTTCATTGGGAGCGCTAGCTGGAATGTTTACAATGATGGTAAACATGGTATTTAGTAGTTCACGTCTTATTTACTCCATCGGTCGTGATGGACTTTTACCTAAGAAGTTGAGTAAGATTGATGAAAAGAAGAATGTACCAATTCACAGTGTTATCTTCGTAACAATTGTGATCGCCCTAATGGGTGGTGTCTTCTCACTAGATAAGCTAGCCAGCCTTGTTAATATTGGGACTTTAATTGCATTTACATTCATGTCAATTGGGATTTTATACCTAAGAAGACGTAAAGATATTAAAAACGATGGATTCAAAGTTCCATTTTATCCAGTATTACCAATCGTATCAGCGCTAGCTTGTATTTACTTATTAACGCAACTACCACTTGATACTTGGATATTAGCAATTATCTGGTTTGCTGGAGGATTATGTATCTACTTCGGTTATGGAATTAAACATAGCCGTTCAAACAAATCATAATAACGATTTCGTTGTTATGAAAAACGGGGAGTTTTAGAAAATGGATAAACAACATACAACGACTGAAAACGTCATGAAAGGTATTTTCTGGTCTGCAATGGCTTCAACCCTATGGGGTTTCTCTGGAGTTATCATGCAATTCGTTGCTAAAAACGAAGCAGTTCCTACTCAATGGTTCATTTCAGTTCGTACATTATTTGCAGGTATTTTATTATTAGCTATTGGTTCAATTCACGTTGGAAAACATGTTTTTGATGTTTGGAAATCAAAAGAATCAATCATTAGATTATTCATCTACGCTATTTTTGGTTTAGCAGTTAACATGTCAACTTTCTACGTAAGTATTCAAGAAGGTAACGCTGCTACTGCCACAATCCTACAATACTTAGCACCAATCTTTATTGTTCTATATGGTTTAGTATTCATGAAGAAGAAGCCTCTAAAGGCTGATGTTATTTCATTCTTACTAGCATTAGTAGGGGTGTTCTTAATCATCACTAACGGTCACATCGGTCAACTATCAGTTCCATTGGTTGCTGTTATCTTTGGTTTACTTTCAGCTGTTTCAGCTGCCGTATACTACTCAGTTCCAAAGCCACTATCAAAGGAAAACTCACCATTCGTTGTTTTAGGTTGGGGTACTTTGATTGCTGGTATCGGTTTTAACGCATACCACCCATTCTGGATTGATGCTCCTAAGATCACACCAGGTATCGTTTTAGGTATCGGTGGAGTTATCTTAGTTGGTACTATCTTTGCCTTCTCAGCTGTTCTATACAGTTTGAAATTTGCTCCATCAGAAGTTTCAAGTATCGTTGATGCTGTTGAACCAGTGGTTACTATCATCTTAAGTATGATTGTATTCCACTTGATTCCAACACCAATCGAAGCACTTGGTGCGATCATCATTATCGTATCAATTTACTTCCTACAAAGATCTCACCAAAAGAGAGACAAGGAAGACCCAGATATTAGATAGTCTGTATAAAAAGATATCAAAAAAGACCATTTCTACTCAATATTTAGTGGAAATGGTCTTTTTCTATTTTCAAGCCTTCTTAGTTATGATATCTTTTTAATATAGGTTTCAAGTAAGAAGACTTAACATCTACTGGAATTATAGCTTTATATGGGGTGAAAATATGGAAAACGAAACAGGCCTTTTAGAGACTAATGTCATGAAAGGTATCTTCTGGGCTTTTTTAGCTTCAGCACTTTGGGGTGTTTCAGGTACAATTTTACAATTCGTATCTCAAACTGAACATTTGGAAGCTAACTGGTTCCTATCAACTAGAACCATGATCTCTGGAATTGTGTTATTAGTTATTTCTGCAATTGTTTATAAAGGACACAT
The DNA here is from genome assembly GCA_946481335.1 of uncultured Lactobacillus sp. Classification (GTDB taxonomy): domain Bacteria; phylum Bacillota; class Bacilli; order Lactobacillales; family Lactobacillaceae; genus Apilactobacillus. The sequence goes on from CAMLMR010000015.1 coordinate 10,691, forward strand.
TTTCAACGTATTCAAGTCATGGAAGTCATTCATTTGTATCGTGGCTTACGGAGTATTTGGTCTAGGTGCTAACCTATACACTTTCTACATGAGTGTACAAACTGGTAATGCAAACGCATCAACTATTTTGCAATACTTAGCACCACTATTTATTTTATTGGGATCAATTATTTTTCAACACAGAAAACCATTACCAATTGATATCATGGTTTTCGTAATTGCTTTGGCAGGGGTTGTATTATCACTAACAAAGGGTGATTTCTCATCACTTTCAATTACTCCTGCATCACTAATTTGGGGGATTTTATCTGGTGTAACTGCTGCTCTATACGTAGTATTACCACGTCCAATTGTTGGTCAAAGTTCACCAATGGTAATTCTTGGTTGGGGTACTTTAATCGCTGGAATTATCTTTAACTTAAAACAACCTATCTGGGTACACATGCCACATCTAACAACTGGTATCATTTTTGGTGTTGGTGGAATTATTCTATTCGGAACAATCCTTCCATTCATGTTACTACTACATGCTTTGAACTTTGCACCATCTGAAGTTGTTAGTTTAGTTGACGCGACTCAACCAGTGGTTACTTTCATTTTAAGTATCATCTTCTTCCAAATTTCAATTAGCTTTATTGAAATTATCGGTGCTGTGCTTGTTATTTTAGCAATCTTCATTTTACAAAAGTCTCACCGTAAATTGACGATCGATAAACATAGCGAAGTTTAAAGTTTAACAATAAAAAATAAAAAAGGTCACTATTTTAAAGTGACCTTTTTTATTTGGCTTTATTTATTTTGTTCAGCAAATGCTATAGCGGTTTTGGCAAGTTGACCAGGTACATCCTTCATTGCCATATTAACTTGAATTAACACTAATTTATCTGTTTCTTCTTTAGCTGTAGCCATTGCATCAAGCAATTCTTTTTCAGTTGACACTTCAATGAAATCATATTCATCTTCTTTTGCACCAAAAGCTTGAGGCATTAAGCCATAGTTCAATTTAGGAACATCGTTATAAGGTTCGGTCATACCGTGGATGACTCTTTCAACTGTGTATCCGCTATTTTCAATAACGAACATTACAGGATTCAATTTTTCACGGAATGCTAGGCCTAGTTCTTGGATTGTTAATTGTAATGAACCTTCACCTGTAGATAGAATAACTCTACGATCCTTGTTTGCGATTTGATTACCTAATGAAGCAGGGAATGCATATCCAATAGAACCCCATAGAGGTTGTCCAAAGAATTTTGCACCTTTAGGCATTCTTTTATCTGCTAAACCAAAGAATGAAGTTCCTTGTTCAGCTACGATTGTGTTGTTTTCTGATGCAAAATTTTGAATTGCTTTATCATAAAAACTTTGTGTTAAAGTATTGTCAGAAGGTACTAGTTTGAATTCTTTGTTATTACCGGTTACTGAGTTTAATGAAATTTCCAACTTTGTTGTTGATAAATCATCCATAATATTCTTGAAATTATAGTCTGAATTTACATTGTTTCCGTAAATTCTTGCGTTATTATAATTTAGAACAATAGTATTTGATTCATAAAATTGTTGAGTAAATCCGCCGGTTACAGAGTCTGTTAGCTTAGCACCGATAAGGATTACTGTGTCAGCATTTTCGACATATTTGTTGACATCATCATCGGAAATTTGACCGTTATAAGTTCCTACAAAGTTATCAAAGCTTTCATCGACGTTTCCTTTTCCAAGTCCTAAGTCTAAAACTGGAATATTATTATTAGATGAGAAAGACTTGATATCATCGAATACATTAAATCTATCTACTTCATGACCCATAATGATAACCGGTTTTTCGCTATTGTTAATCGCAGATTTAATTTCTTTTGCCGATTTATCTGAATTAGTAGTATCCTTAATAAATAGATTTGGAATATCTTTTTGTAGAGACTTATTAACTTCTACTTCCACTAAATTAGTTGGTAAAATAATGTAGGCAGGTTCTTTTGTTTCATAAATATACTTCGCTACTTCGTTAATTTGATTAATAGCATTTTCACTGTCTAATCTTGCTGATTTGATACCAAGTTCACGATGAGCTTTTTCAAATCTATCAAAATTATGGTCACCAAAAGTGTGGTGGACTAAAGAACCGTTATTTTGAACCTTATTTGTAGGAGCTCCAACAATTTCTAGTACAGGAACATGTTCCGCAATACTTCCTGATAATCCGTTGATGGCACTTAATTCACCAACTCCAAATGTTGTGATGAATGTAGCAAATCCTTTTTCTCGGGCATAACCATCAGCCATGTATGAGGCGTTTAGTTCATTAGCGTTACCTTTCCAACTTAAATCGGGACGGTGTGTGATATGATCTAGTAATTGAAGATTATAGTCTCCAGGTACTCCAAAAATATCATCTGATCCCATATACTTAACAACATCAAGTAAATAATCTGATAATTTATAATTATCTGTCATTAAAAAAACTTCCTTTCTAGAATATGTCAACTTGATTGACATAATTGTTTTTAATTATAGGACTGAAAAATAATATGTCAACCATGTTGACATAAAAAGGAGAGATTTACATCAATAGTCAAGAAAAAATGTCAACCATATTCTTTGCGTACCAACGCTTTTCATCGATGATTGATTTAAAAAAATATAATTTAAATAAAAACCAACATAGAATGATTTACCTAGTTGCAGAATTAAACATAGCAAGTATTGGAAAAATTCAAAAACTATTAAATATTTCGAGACAGGCATTTAACGTTAATCTAAGGGAGCTAGTAGAAAGAAAACTAGTGAATGAAGTCACTTCTAAGAAAGATAAAAGAATCAAAACACTAGAATTAACAGAAAAAGGAATAGAATTAAACAATAAAGTTAATGAAGAACAGAAGAAAGAAATCGAAGCGATATTTGATAGAGTGAATAATGATTGGGAAAAGGCAATGATTGAATTGTCTAAAGAATATATAAATGAGTTAGATAAATAATTAATTACTGTCATTATCAAAAGAAGCGGCCTAATTTTAAGGTTCGCTTCTTTTTTCTGTGTTAATATTGAAATTGTAAATTATAGTTTAAGGAAGAATATCGATGAAAAAAGCGATTAAGTTTTGGCCATACATGTCAATCTTTTTGGTTGCCGTGTTAATTATGTTGCCACAAATTATGACCGGATCATATATTTTGGGAATTGATTCCATTTTTCATATGAACCGTTTCTACGATGCTGCCATGCAACTAAAAACTGGCCATTTAAGTTACTTTATATCCATTTATGGATACCAACAGTCGGGACGAATTATCAACGCGTTATATGGACCGTTAGCGGCCTATTTTAATGGATTACTTCTCTTGATTGCTGGTAATTGGGTGAGATTCCAAATTATCTCATCATTGTTAACGTTATGCGTTAGTGGAATGACTATGTATAACCTAGCGATTAGAACTAATATCAAAAAAATATATGCTGTCTTTGTCGGAATTGCTTACATGTCATCTTATTTGATAATGGGGTGGGTTGTAGGGATGCAATTTACCGGATGGGGAGCAGCGCTACTACCTTGGTTAATTGCGGCTGGATTCGACATGATTGATTACAAATCAATCAACATATTGAAACTAGCAATTCCAATGTCGGTGTTATTGCAAACCCACATATTAAGTAGTTTGACCGGAGCGCTGGCATTGGTTCCAATGTTTATCTATGGTGTGATTCACAGCGATGAAAAGTTAAAAATGTGGCGTAACGCCATTCTTTCCGTTTTATTAACGCTTTGTTTAACAGCTAATGTTTGGTATGGGATGATGCAAATTTCGTTTACCAACCATGCACTAGGGGTAGCACCACAGCTTGATATGTATGAAGATTCAGTTGCCTTATTTGGTAAAAACGTCTACGTACTACCACCAATTTATTCAATCGGATTCATTGTTGTCGCAATTTACTTTGCGTTTCACTTTAAGAAAATCAATTCGTCTAGAAAGATTATCTTTATTACCGGTCTGTTCTTCATGTGGATTTCATCAGTTTTATTCCCATGGGGACCATTGGATAAGCAATTTCCAAGTATCTCGTATCTAATTCAAATGCCACGTCGTTTTGTCGTGATTCCGTTCATCCTATTGTTGGTATGCTTTGGAATCATGGTTAACGATACCTCTAAACGCAAATGGATTAACTCACTTAAGGTCTATGGATTGTTAGTGTTAACCTTCTTCATCATTTACGATGCTGGCGGATCGGTTAGAAGTGGTGTTCATTATTTCTTCTCACCAGCCGTAGTGCAAAATGATTACAACCTTCATTACCAAACTACCGACACCAGTGCCATTAGAGATAGCTTGTCATCACATGACACCGGAGCGGTTTTGAAGATGTTGACTAAGGCAACTCCTGATTACCTACCAGTTCAATACAAGATGACGGCTTACAATTATTTCGATTATCATCCATATGGTAATTATGGTGATCAAATCATCAATTATAAGGGTGAAGTCACAAAGACGATTAAGAAAAATGGTCATTTGTTATTAACTTGGGATAATAATTCCGATGATAACAAATCAATGCAACTGCCTGTTTTCAAGTATGATGATACGAAACTGATTTTAAACGGTAAACACATTGAAAACGTTAAACAAACCCAAATCGGTAGTGTTATCGTTAACTCAAAACCAGGTCATAACAAGTTAGAGATTTACTATCACGCAACACCAATGCTACTAGCTTTATTATGGATTACCGTATTTAGCTGGATGGGATTGATTGGCGGAATTATGATTTATTTAATCCTAAGATGGAAAAAGCATATAAAAAGAAGCGCTTCGTAATGAAACGCTTCTTTTTATTTTTTAAAATGTTTTTGAATTTGGGTATTGATGTTTTCGTTATGCTTTAATGATGGGAAAACATACTTATCGGCAGTTTGAATCAAGACACCGTTAAATGCGATTGAGAATAATGTCCCAATGCTTACAGAGTAGATACGGTGTAAGAAAATTGCACAAATTAAAATGATTGTAATTGGCGGTGCAAAATCCAATAGTTGTGATTTGATGGCACTTCCGTTTAAGTAATCAAAACGAAGAATGTTGGTTGTATCATCGTTAGGGTGCATAAAGATGTTGGCACGTTGGTATAGTGAAATGGCTGTACAGAAGCAGCAAACTCCGATTAATGCCATTGGCACTCTGATGAATAAGGAAAGGTGATTCCAACCAAGTGATTCAAAGAAATTAGTGAAAATTTGAATGAATGAACTGAAGAAGATAATGAAGATAACTTCTTCGACAAAACGAAGTAAATCAATATGTCTGATTAAGATTTGATTGGTTAAAGCATTAATAATTCCAAAGGTGAAAATCATTAAACCAACGTCGACTCCGAACAATTGATGGATATTTACACAGGCGGCAGTCCAGATACCAGAACCGCAACCAGAGACAATTGTTAGGGAATTTCCAAAAGCGTTTAATAATAGCCCGAATACTAATGCAATAATTCTAGTTTTTAAAGTATTAACAGATCGAATAACGATCATCTCCTAAAGTAAATTAACTCTCTCAATCATATCACATATAAATTTATAAATATGGTAAAGTATAAGAAAGGTGATTGATATGAAGGGTAAATACGAAGTAAATAGATATATCGGTGTGGTTGTCGATGAAGACCAATCAGGCCAATATGTAATTAAAAAAGACGACAATGGTGAATTTAAACTTCATGATTGGCGTACAGGTAAACATACTAAGGGTAAATTTAATGGTGTCGGTCAATTGTTTCTAACCGAAAATAATATGTTAGTTGCTGTTGTCGACTTTGAACCCGTTAAGTTTAAGGATCGTCATGATTACACACCACTACAAAGATTCACCAGTGAAGTGTTAAGCGATGAACAATTAAATGAAGCTAAAAAAAGACTTGATTAACATCAAGTCTTTTTTGTGGCGTTGTTATAACCAGTTGAGCTTATTAATAAGTAAGTTGAGCTTTGTTAAGCGTCGAAATTAATAGCAAATGCTTACTTTTTTAGAATCTTTTCAGCGTTTGCTGCTACTTCATCATTAGACATGTCTAGGTAAGGGTGCATCTTAGCTTCAGTAGCCATGGTGTCCTTGCCATCTTCTTCCATGTAGTGATTCCATAAAGCATCACGAACAGGGGTGGTATCTTCTGACCAATCGAATTCCTTGTTCATTGGTGTATCCAATACTCTTTCTCTATCGTTTACTTTTTGTTCAGCAGTCATTGCCATAATAAATTCCTCCTTATTTTTAAAGCTCAATTTCATTATAATTCTTATATTTCTATTTGTTAAAAATTATGCTTAGATAATTTAACCAAAATAGGGAAGGGCGACTTAACTTGCATTTAAACCCAATTTCGTATATATTCATAAATATACTGAAGTGAGGCAAAAGTTTATGAGAGATAAATTTGCAACAAAAAATAAAATTGTTAATGGAATGTTCGAACTACTTAAGACCACGCCATTTGATGAAATTAATGTGAAAGATATCTGTGCACAAGCTGATGTTTCACGAATGACGTATTATCGAAATTTTCATAATAAAAAAGATATCATTATTTACAGATTTGATAGCTCATTTACCACGTTTATTCAACGTTTAGCATCAAGTCAGTCACATAATCTAACTGATATCGCCACCATCTTCTTTGAACTTGTGAAAGAAGACCAAGATATGATGGAAATGATTATGAAAAATGATTTATCCATGATCTTATTAGAACGACTAAAATACTATATTTCAGACTTAATCGATGAAAACGTTTTGGAAACTCGCGAAGAATCTTCTAAGATGTTAGTTTCATTGATTGCTGGAGGATTGACCGAAATTATTATTACTTGGACTGAAGATGGAATGAAGGAACCAATTCAATCATTGGTAATCTTCGTATCCAAGTACATGCATTTCAAAATTAACTAGGCTTTCTATCATTATTGATAGAAAGTTTTTTTAGACAATAAAAAACACCCGAGAAAAATCTCGGGTGTTTTTGATCTCTTTTTTAAACTAAAAGTTAACTAAGAGGTTATCCTTATGCAGGAGTAACGTTAGCAGCTTGTGGTCCACGGTCGCCGTCTTCAACGTCCAATGTAACCTTTTCGCCTTCTTCTAGAGTCTTGAAACCTTCTTTGTTGATAGCTGAGAAGTGAACGAATACGTCACCGTCTTCAGTAGTGATAAAACCGTAACCTTTATCAGCGTTGAACCATTTAACAGTACCTTGTTTCATAATATGAAACCTCCTTGCACATATCGTGCGTTATAAAATCTTAATGTATCAAAAGCCTGAATCAAGGGGTCATTTCATAAAACTATAAAACAAGTAACCTTAACAATCGAAACTATGTAACACATTGGTAATAATATACCCGAAATAGGGGTTGATGTCAACTAATATCAGAATAATAATTTTATTTATTTTTAATAATATACATCGCGTATAAACCATTGATATAATAGTGTTTTCCGATGATTTAACAGGCTGAATTCTTAAAAAATAGAGAAAAAACTTTTAAAAAATAATTTTAAAATATACGAACGATTATATTTTTTTAATCTGGAATATACGTAAATTCTTTGTAGTGTCTTTTTTAGTTTAAATCATTTAAAATAGTGTTATTAAAGAAACGAGGGAACGAATATGAAAACTTTGGTATTAGTATCACATCCTGAATATGATAATTCGATGACCGAAGCATTCTTAAAACAATGTCAGTCAGATATTGAAAATGTTGATTGGGTCGTTTTAGATAAAATCCAAGATAATTTCAGTTTTGATAAAGAACAAGAACAAAAAAGATTAGCTCAATATGATCGCATTCTTTTCCAATTTCCAATGTATTGGTATAGCGCACCCGCATTGATGAAGAAGTATGAGGATGACATATTCACGAAAAACTTCATTGCCTTTGAGCAAGAAGGTTGGTTACAAGGAAAAGAAATGGGAATCATCACTACCTTAGGTGATCCAATCAAAGATTACCAAGTAGGTGGCCGTGAAGGATTCAGTATTTCTGAATTATTGAAACCATATCAAGCGATTGCGCAAAGAGCACAAATGAAGTTTTTAAAACCATTTATAATTTCTCAGTTTGCCTATATGACTGATGCGCAAAAACAAAAACTATTAATCGATTACAGAAGTTATCTAACCAATGATAACTCTGACAGTTTTAATAGCATGCAAAAATGGTACATTGAACAATTAACAGCTTTGAAAGATTCTATGAGTGCTGATAAACAAGCCCGAATGGATATCATAATTGATTACTTGCAATCTAACTATGATCAATTAGACGAGTTAAAATGGGAAATCGATTTAATCAAGAAGGAGGATGATGAATAGTGGCTAGTCAAAATGAATGGTTAGATCAACAAATCGCAGAACTAAAAAAAGCTGAAACTAGTTTTAAACTATTATCATTCTTGGATGGAATTAAAGACATCAATAAAGAACAACAAAAAAGACTCCAACAAGCCCAAGATGAACTGGACGGTAGAATGTGGAGTCCTGATAAATGGTAATAAAAAAGACCCGCTTATGCGAGTCTTTTTTTATTATTGAGCCCAGTGGTTAATTGGACCGAATTTATGTGCAACTGAAATTTCATTCTTGATTGCTTTGTCGACATAGTCGTCAGCAATTCGAATAGCATCAGCGATGGAAGTGCCTTTTGCAATTTCAGATGTGATGGCAGCTGATAGTGAGTCACCAGTACCATTCTTATGTTCTGTGTGATAGTATGGTCCTTCAATCCAGAAGTCTTCTCCAGATTCTAATAGGACGTAATCTTTCACGACGTCTGTTTCACCAGCGACGTGTTTACCTTTAATAATAACGTTTTTAGCGCCTAGTTCGCGAAGCTTTTTGGCGGCGACCTTGGTGTCTTCGTCTGAGTTAATTTCCATGTCAGCTAACTTTTGAGCTTCGTAGAAATTAGGGGTCAAGACTGTGGCTAAAGGAATTAGTTCTTCCTTCAAAGTGTCGTAAGCAGCTTGTTCTAATAACATAGCACCATGTTTAGTCATGATAACTGGATCTACGACTAATGGGCCAAAATCGTATTTCTTGTAGTTTTCAACTACTGTACGAATAAGTTCAGCATCTGCTAACATTCCTGTTTTGGATGCTAAAATCTTAAAGTCATCAGCTAAGTCCTTGAATTCTTGGTTGATGAATGAAACTGGCATAGAGACACTGTCATGAATACCAAATGAGTTACCTGCAACACACGCGGTAATTACGGAAGCTCCGTATGTATGGTGCATAAAGAAAGTATGTAAATCGGCTTGCATTCCTGCACTTCCATCACTGTCTGAACCTGCAATGGTTAAAACTTGGGGAAAATCATTTGTCATAAAATTGCCACCTCTTATTATTAAATTGAAGTTATTTTAACACAAACTTGTAAATTGTAAACAATATCGATATAATAATGAGTGAATAATTCTAATTTGCGTTAGGTACCTTCTTTATATTATAATGGTACTAATTAATTTATGGTTAACAGGAAGGGGTGTCTCTAGTGAGAATTTGTCATCCAAATGGTGTTCAAGGACGTCGTCCAATCAACAACAACAATCGTAACAAGAAACAAAAAGAAGTTGCTGACTTACAAAAATTCTTGAAGTCAAAGCCTGCTAAATAATCTTTTGGACTCAGATTTTCTGAGTCTTTTTTTGTACACAAAAGGAGAAAAAGATGGCTAGTAAATTTTATGCAGTAAGAAAAGGCAAAAAGACCGGTATCTATGGCACATGGGATGAATGCAAAGCCCAAGTGAATGGTTATGCAGGTGCAGAATATAAGAGTTTTAAGACACAGTCTGAGGCTAAGGAATACATGGGTTTATCCAAGCCAAATAAGAAGTCTGCGCCCAAGATGACTAAATCGGGATCGATTCAATTGTATAGTGACGGTGGTTCTAGAAATCACGGAAACAAGTTGGGTCAACACGTTAAAGACAATGACAAGGCAGCTTGGGCTTACCTAATCATTCGTAATGGAAAAAAGCATTATGCATCTGATGGTGAGTTTGGAGCCACAAACAATAAAATGGAAGTTTTAGGCTTGGTGAACGCTTTGCAGTACATCATAGACCAGGGATGGCAAAACGAGGCTATAGACGCTATATTGGACTCTAAGTATGTTTTAGATTCCATTAATAAGGGATGGTTAAATTCATGGCGTCGTCGCGGCTGGAAGAAAAGCGATGGAACCAACATTAAGAATAAGAATGAATTCATGCAACTATCCGCACTATTAGGGCAATTTAAGCACTTAAACTTTAAATGGACTAAGGGTCATGCCGAAAACGTTGGAAACAATTTTGTTGATAAACTTTTGAACAACACAATGGATGGTATGAAATTAAATCATCCAAACAAGACGGTTGTTCACTCATCATTTGAACAATCAAAATCAGAAGAAAAAACAGTCGAAGAAACTGTAAAATTATATGCACATGGTAAACATATTAATCCATCTGGTTTGAACCAATACGTTGCCAAAAATGGTCCATCAATTTGGGCATACTGCATTGATTTTGATGATGAAGTCACGTTAGATAGTGGCGGGATGCTTGGAATTAGTAATTCTCGAATGCAATTGATATCCGTAATTAATGGTTTGAAGAAGTTAGTTGAAATGGATTTAAATCAAAAAACAGTTGAGGTGATTACACCTTCCTTGTATATTTCACAGACCATAAATGACGGTAAGTTAGCCTACGCTAAAAATCATGGTTGGCAAGGATTCAATGGCGAATTAATTAGCAATGTCGATGAAATTAAACAATTGTCAGCTATTTTAGATTCGTTTGAACATATTAAATTCATTAATACTAGTTTTGATAATGAGGACAATGCTACTAGTTTGATTAATCAATTATTGGATGATGAAGTACGTAAAATCGATCCAAAAATGGCCGAACTGATTGAAGGTAAAACAGAGGCCATGCCAAAGGGAAAACAAACACCAAAGGAAAAGAAATCAGAAACTGCGAAGGAATACATCGATAAAGATAAGTCGGTATCAGATATTGAAAAGAGTCTTCGTGATTTAGGGTTCTTTGATAATTAATTTCATATGATACAATAATATTGAATAAGTTATGAAAGCTGGCAAAATATGAAAACAGAACGTGAAAAAATGACGGCAGGAGAACCTTACGAACAATACGACGAAGAGTTACAACAAAGACGTACTTTCGTTCGTAAAGAGTTAAGCGCCATTAATTCACTATCAGATAATAAAGAACAAAACCAACGACTAGCCAAGATACTTGGCGACAGTGGTAAAAATCTTTGGATTGAAACTGGTGTGGAATTCGACTACGGATACAACATCCATGTCGGAGACGACTTCTACGCCAACTACCACTTAACATTGTTGGACACATGCCCAATTACAATTGGAAATCATTGTTACTTCGGTCCAGATGTGGGATTGTATACACCAGTCCATCCATTGGATCCGGATCAAAGAAAGGTCGATGTGGAAATGGGTAAACCAATTACAATCGGTGATAATTGCTGGCTAGGAGGACATGTGACGGTATTACCTGGTGTTACATTGGGTGAAAATGTTGTTGTTGGTGCCGGTTCAGTTGTCACAAAATCATTTGGCGACAACGTAGTTATTGTTGGTAATCCAGCTCGTGTCATTAAAACAGTAAAATAGGAATTAAAAAATGCTTTTCAAACGCCCGTGCGGCCACATTTTACATAAATTGTTATTTGTGTATAATATAATTGAAATGCAAAAATAATTCGAATTTAATTTGTATAACCTTAGAAAAGCTGTGCAGATGGTCATTCGTTATATACGAATCACTTGTTTGTACAGCTTTTTGTGTTTAATCTCAGAGGAGGATTATTATTTTTAAAAGTAAAAATATCGACAAGCTCGTCTTTATTCCTACTGTCGTATTATTTTTAGGGGTTTCAGTGTTTTTGATAATTGGTGGTTCTTCGCTACAAGGACTTCTTAACAACGTATTGAACTGGGTAACCAGCAATATGGGTTGGGGTTACATGTGGATTTACATCATCAATTTCTTGTTTTTTGTATATTTGATGTTATCAAAGTATGGCAATATTCGTTTGGGAGAACCAACGGATAAGCCGGTGTACAAGAACTTCCAATGGGGTTCAATGGTCTTTGCAACCGCCATCGATGCAAGTATTCTAATGCTTAGCATGGTTGACCCATTGAGATACGTTCAACATCCAGAAGGATCTGTAAAACCATACTCAGTGACTGCTTACAACTTAGCTCACATGTATGGTCAATATGATTGGGGTCCAATGGCTTGGTTGATGTTTGCGGCACCCACGATTGCTATTGGTTATATGATGTATAACAAGAAACGCAAAATTCAGTCTCTAAGTGATGCGATTACCATCCTAGATGGTGAAAAACTTTGGCAAAACATTGCCAGAAAAATCGTCAACCTACTAGTAGTATTTGGAATCATGGGAGGGGTAGGAGCCTCCGTAGGATTAGAAATCCCAATCATTTCTAAAGTCCTAAGTTCTTTAACCGGAATTCCTGATAACCTAAATATGAAACTAGGATTATTCTTGGTATTATTTATTATCTTTGCACTAACCGTCTTTAAGGGACTAAACGGTGGAATTGATAAACTAAGTAATGCCCACATCTGGACCGCTATTATTTTCCTAGCAATTGTCTTGCTAGTTGGTCCAACCGTATACATTCTAAATTCAGAAACAAACAGTGTCGGATTATTAATTCAAAAATTCATTCCAATGAGCATGAATACCGTACCAAACGGTCGTCCCGGAATTGCCCAACAAGAAACCATTTTCTATTGGGGTTGGTGGTTATCATACATGCCATTCATGGGACTATTCATTGCTAAGATTTCCAAGGGTCGCACAATCAGACAAATTGTCATGGGGATGCTTACCTACGGAGCTTTAGGATGTATGAGTTTTTATGCCGTCTTTGGTGGTTACTCACTATGGCTACAAAAGACCGGTGCATTGAATTTAACACATATTTTAAATACGCAAGGTCAAGCAGCTGTGATCTCAGCAGTTCTTGGAACATTGCCAATGAAGTATGTCATGTTTGCATTTTACTTTATTTCCTGTTTCATTTTCCTAGCAACCACGATTTCATCGTCAGCATTCGTGCTTTCTTCATTTACCAGTTTGCCACTTGGTCCTGGTAAGGAACCTAGCCGTGTTAACAGAATGACTTGGGTAGTTGTATTCATCCTATTCTCATTCAGTTTAGTCGTCGTTGGTGGATTTGAGACAGTTCAAACGTTCTGTACCTTAGCCGGATTCCCATTGATGTTTGTATGTATCTTGATTATCATGTCGGTCTTTAAGATGATTAAAAACGATCCGACTGTGATTAGAAATCCAAGATGGACGCCACGTCGCGGGAAGAAACCAGTTACTGTTGAACGAAAAAGTGCCATTAAGGGTAAATTAATCCTATGGCCAAAAAACACAATTAATAGACATTAAAGTCGCTAAAAGCCACTAAATGGGTATAAAAAATCCATGTAGTGGTTTTTTTGTGATAGTATTTATATGTTATAAAAAATTAGGAGTTGAAGAGAAAATGGCTAAAAAAGTAATTATTCCTAAAGAATTCGCTCATTATTTAGGCGAACCACTTAGGGATTATGGCTTTGAAGTAGTGGAATTAGAAGATCAATACGCAGACTCTCTACTTCAACATAAAGATGCTGATGGAATGGTAATTAATGCGACTCCATTAAGCAATGATACTATCGACCAAATGCCTAATCTAAAAGTGATTGCGCGTTTTGGTGTGGGATACGATAATGTCGATCTAAACCATTGTAAGGAACGTGGAATCTACGTTACCAATACACCTGGTGGAAACGAAGTTGCGGTTGCTGAATGTGCCGTTACTGATATCTTAATTTTATCTAAGAATCTATACACAGTTTCTCAAAAAATGCATGAAGGTGATGACTCATACGCATTCCATCACCCATCACACGACATTAAGGGTAAGACAATTGGGATTGTTGGTTATGGAAACATTGGTCAACAAGCTGCCAAGATGCTTTCAGGTTTTGGTGTTAAGACATTAATCTGGAACAGAAGCCCAAGAACTTCAGAATATGGTGAATTTGTTGAATGGGATGAACTATTCAAACGTTCTGATTTCGTTTCACTACATCTACCAGCAGTGAAGGGAACTATCGGTTCTGTTAACAAAGAAACATTCAAGATGATGAAGAATTCAGCGTTTATCGTTAACTTTGCCAGAGGTGCAGTGATTAACGAACAAGACATGATTGAAGCCTTGAAGTCTGGTGAAATCGCCGGAGCAGGTTTAGACGTGTTCGAAAAAGAACCACTTCCAATGGATAGTGAACTAAGAAAATTACCAAACGTCTTCATGACACCACATAACTCAGGATTCTCAGTAGAATCATTTACTAAGATTTCTAACATGGCAAGTAGTGAAGTTAACCACGTATTGAAGGGTGAAAAGCCTGAACACTGCGTTAATGGTTTGGACTAATTAGACAAAATGAAAAGCCCCGTAAGAATTATCTTACGAGGCTTTTTTGTTTATTATAGTTTGTATTTTGCGTCGATATCGTCACCTTGAGAGGTTAGAATCTTTGGACCATCTTTAGTGATCGCAATGGTGTGTTCGTATTGAGCTGAGTTAGTACCATCTGAAGATACGTAGTAAGTCCAATCGTCCTTAGCGTCGTATCTGTCGGTAATTTCCCAAGTTCCTAGGTTAACCATTGGTTCGATGGTAATAGTCATACCTTCCTTTAGGCGAAGACCTTTACCAGGTTCACCGTATGCAGGAACGTTTGGTTGTTCGTGCATAGTAGGTTGGATTCCGTGACCGATTAGTTCACGAACATCACCCATGTGGTTTTGGTTTTCAATAAAGTCTTGGCATGCAAAACCAATATCACCTAAACGGTTACCAACAACGGCTTGGTCGATACCGCGGTATAGGGCTTCCTTACATACGTCCATTAGCTTTTGGTCTTCTTCTGAAATGTTTCCAACTGCATAAGTCCAGCAAGAATCACTTTCAAAACCATCTTTGTTAACAGTCATATCAACCTTAACAATGTCACCATCTTTAAGCTTTAGGCCCTTACGAGGAATTCCGTGGGCTACTTCGTCGTTAACTGAAACACAGGTAGCAAACTTGTAGCCTTCAAAACCTTTTTCAGATGCTTTGGCACCGTGTTCGGTAATGTATTTGTCAGCAAATTCTTCGATTTCCCAAGTATCTAGACCTGGTTTGATCATGTCACGTAAGCCAAGGTGAACGCCAGCTAGGACTTCACCGGACTTGGCCATCATTTCGATTTCGCGTGGTGATTTAAGTGTAATCAAAATAAATTCTCCTTTATTCGTTCATATTTAGTCTATACCTATAATCTACTACAAATTAGTGGATTTGGCTAATTAATGCACATAATTATGGATGTAAATTTTGCGATTTTCTAGTATGATAGAGGGTAGAAGAAAAGAGAGGGGAATCATCTTGAGTAAAACAGCTAAGACCAATATTATTTTGATTATTGTGACATTAATTGTTGCCTTTTTTGCAGTTTTCTTTGCGATTAGAAGTGACAACCTATTGATGTCTCGATCATCTAGAGGCGGCCAAAACACACCGACATTATACGTGCACGGATTGGGTGGCTCCAGAAAATCTACTAACCACTTGGCTACCATTGCATCACGTGATGGAGGTAATCGTTCTCTAATCATACTAGTTAATAAACGAGGCAAAATAAAATATAAGGGTAATCTTGAACTAAATACCAGAAAACCAATTATTCAGGTTATTTTCAAGAAAAAGTTTACACCGGTGGATCAACAAGTAAGTTGGTTACATGCAATTTTATTAAAACTAAAGGACCATTATGGATTTAATTACTACAATGCTGTCGGTCATTCTACCGGAGCTGTAACCATTTTGGATACAGCAGCAAGATATAACAGCGATGAAGACATGCCGAAATTACAAAAATTTGTTTCAATCGCTGGACCATACGACGGAATCATCAAGTTAGGCAGTATGGGTAATGATAATTACGTTGATACACAAGGCAAACCAATGATTTACTCAGAAGCCAACAAGTGGTTCCCATCATATCAATTACTTTTAAATGATTGTAAGACATTCCCTAAAGATGTTTCTGTTTTGAATATATATGGTAACGATAATACCAAACAAGAATCAGACGGTGTCGTTTCAGTTGCCTCAGCTCGATCATTGAAGTATTTGATTGGTAAACGTGTTAAGAATTACGAAGAAATTCCGGTTAACGGTGTGAACGGACAACACAGTCGTTTACATCACAACATCTTCGTTGATCACATCATCGCTAGATTTTTATTTGATGAAAATTAGACAAAGCAAAATAGTTTACTTATTAAACCTAAATCGATAAAATAGAAAAAGTATTAATTTATAATGATTCTAAATTAGGAGATGAAGGTTTTGAAGAATTACGATTTAAGTGGTAAGCCATACAATCGTTTTTTGTTCGTCATTGTATTACTTCTAGGTAGTTTTACAATGTCAATGAGCCAATCATCAATTTCAACTGCTTATCCTACCTTAATGAGCTCATTTGGAATTGATGCTTCGACTGTTCAATGGTTAACTACCGGATTTATGCTAATCATGTGTGTCATGATGCCGGTAAGTCCATGGTTACTTAACAACGTTAAGTTTAAGCAATTATTTTTATTGATTTTAGCAATTTTTGATATTGGAACTTTAATTGTGGTGATTGCACCTAACTTCCCAGTAATGATGTTAGGGCGCGCAATGGAAGCAATCGCCGTTGGTATCTTGTTCCCATCATACCAATCAGTATTGCTATACATTACACCTGAAGAAAAAAGGGGAACCACAATGGGATTCGCTGGCCTAATCATGGGTTCAGCACTTGCTTGTGGTCCAATTCTTTCAGCAATCGTATTACACTTCTCAGCATGGCGTGGATTATTCATCGTCTTTGCTGTTATCATTTCAATTTTAATTGTGATTTCACTATTCGCAATTAAGAATGTAATGCCACAAAAGGAAAGTCACTTAGACTTCCCTTCAGTAATCCTATCAGTTGGATTAATTGGTATCTTGTATGTGGTTAACATGATTGGTAAAACCAACATTGATTTAACTGAAGCAATTATTATTCTAATTGTAAGTATCGTAATGGTAGCAATGTTTGCCATTCGTCAGTTCAAGATGGATCAACCATTACTACAATTAAGAGTATTGAAGGACTTTAACTACGACTTGTCAGTCGGTTTAACTAGTGCTTCATACATCGCATTGATTGTTGTTACCATCATCTTCCCACTTTACTATCAAGATGTATTGGGTGTAAGCAAGACCGTTTCAGGTCTAGCTTTAGCACCTGGTGCAATTGTATTGAGTTTATTAAACCCATTAACTGGTAAATTAGCAGATAAGATTGGTTTTAAATCAACTATGCTAACAGGGATGTTCATGATTCTAGCTGGATGGCTAGTATTGAGTATCACCGGTGCAACATTAGGACTAGTGCCAATGATGGTAATTGCAGCAATCATCGAAGGTGGTAACGCCTTTGTGATGATGCCTGCTGTTACAATGGGTGCTAACTCACTACCTAAAGATTTGATTTCTGATGGAACTGCTGTTATTTCAACATTTAGACAAATTCTTGGATCAACTGGTGTACTAGTTGCGACATTAATCTTATCTAACGTGATGAACAACAACATTGCTAAAGGAATGAGCCATGCAATCGCTCAAATGGGTGGTTTCCATGTCGTATTCATTACATTCTTTGTAATTGAATTAGTTGGTTTAGCAATGGCATTAATGCTTAAGAATACAAAAAAATAAACCAAAATAAAAAGGCCTGACATTTTGTCAGGTCTTTTTTATTACCAAATATTTACT
>CAMLMR010000016.1 GCA_946481335.1 uncultured Lactobacillus sp.
CTTTCCGCCTAGGAAAAACAATATAATAATGTACAACTTTTGGGGTGCACATCAAGGCTGTCTTTTTTTAGTCTGTACTTAATTCATTATTTTCAACATAGTTAACTTCTTGTCTTAACTTGGAAGCTAGTTTCAAACTAATCTTATCGTTAATCAATAACTCTTGAATTCCCTTACGGTAAGCCTCTAATTCACGTTCCTTAGCAATTCGGTAATACTTCTCGTAGTCCAACGAACGCGTTCTTAAAGCTAAACTAAGGTTGGTATATTCATCGACAATTGAGTTAATTACTTTAGAGTCACCATGTTCTTTTAGTTTTTGAATGGTATAGTCGTTGACCATAATCAAAGCTTTTTGAATTTTTAGTTTTTGTTCTTTATCAGAACGTTGTTTGAATAACCATAACTTGGTTGTTTGTACCGCTGACATGAATTCTAGTTTTAAATTAAAATCGTTAAATGCTACTAAGTTCTTCAATTCGCGGTGGTTAATTTGATAGTTAATTGCGTTGGCTTCCTTGCTAGTAACTACCTTATCGTAAACCAACTTCTTAACGGCTTGATGTTCATATTGAACAGCCAACGAACGAATGCTCTTTTCTAATTCATCCGGTTTGATGGAAGATAGTTGTCTAATCATTAATTCGCATTGATCAATTAAAATGTTACAAATGTGTTTGTCCGGACGATCCATTTGCTTAATGTCATCAATGACGTAGTTTAAGACGTAGATACGTGCCTTTTCCTCACTCCAATGATTGTCATTGTTGTATGAGACAACCGGGTCATTTTTAGAAATCAATGGTAAGACAATCACGGCTGCCAATAAACTTAAGACAATCACGATTGATGCAATAAATAGTACCAATTCTCGGTCAGGGAATGCTTCGTTTTGCACTGTAATCAATGGAATCGATAGAATCCCAGCCATGGTAATTGCTCCACGCACGCCTGAAAAACCTACAATGTTAGCGGCTCTGATGTCGATTGGGCCAATCTTTTTAGTAGTGATTAGGTTGTGACAAATTTCGTATAAAACAATCCAAACAATTCGAATAATTAGAATGATCAACCATGTCACAACGGCATATCCAATGGATTGGAAGGTGTTAAACTGCATATCGTTAATAACTGCTTCCATCGCAAATGGTAATTCAATTCCCAGGATTAAGAACACGATTCCGTTTAGTAGATAAACGATAATGTTCCAGGCTTGTTCACTAATCAACTGTAGTTCGGCAGATGATGATTGTGTTGATGTGTTATTCACGTGATAAACAATTCCAGCCGTTACGACAGCGATAACTCCTGAGGCATGGAAAACATCTTCAGAAAGTAGGTAAATAACAAATGGTGAAACGATTTGTAAAACAACGTTAAACACTAAGTTGGTTAGTCCGTTCTTGTACAACCATTTACGAACCAATGAGATGATTAACATTGTCACTACCCCGGTGATGGCTCCTACTATACTGATGTAGAAGAAGTCCCCAACCGCGCTCTTCAATGAAAAGGCACCATAAACGGTTGCGGCAACTGCATATTTAAATCCAATCAAACCACTGGCATCGTTGATTAAACTTTCACCGTTTACCAAATGCAAAATATTCTTAGGTAAACGAACCTTCTTGGCGATAGATTCTACCGCAATCGGATCGGTTGGTGACAAAATTGCAGCTAATGAAAATGCTACTGAAAGTGGCATTGACGGAATTAATTTATAAATTAACAAACCACCAAAGAACATGGTAATAAATACTAATATAATTGCGTTGGCGAAGATTGGCCATCTTAATTCCCATAATTCATCTTTGGGAAAACGACGCCCGTCATTAAATAACAACGGTGCAATGAATAATAGTAAAAACCAGTCCGTACTTAAATTAATGCTAAAGTTACCAATCAATGCTAATCCACAACCAAAAACGACTTGAATTAAACTAACTGGAATGGCTTTAACATAATGATTAACAATTGTTGATAAAAGCAGTAGTACCGTTAAAAATAAAATAATTTCAATAAGCTGCATGGATTATCCCCCTATTTGTCTTG
This sequence comes from uncultured Lactobacillus sp., assembly GCA_946481335.1. Lineage (GTDB taxonomy): Bacteria > Bacillota > Bacilli > Lactobacillales > Lactobacillaceae > Apilactobacillus. The sequence goes on from CAMLMR010000016.1 coordinate 2,053, forward strand.
TCCGATAATTCTTACTTCCGTTTCTAGATGTACTTTGTTTTTAGCATAAACTGTTTCTTGCACATGCTTGATTACGTCTAAATAATCAGTAGCAGTTGCGTTTTCAATGTTAACAATAAAGCCCGCGTGCTTCTTGGATACTTGTGCACCACCTGATTGGTATCCTTGAAGGCCAGCATCGTGAATTAATTTACCAGCAAAGTAACCTTCTGGTCTCTTAAACACACTTCCACAAGATGGTAGGTCAAGTGGTTGTTTTGATTCTCTTAAGTCATTCAAGCGATCCATTTCTGCTTGAATTGCATCTTTATCCCCAGTGGATAACTTAAATGTGGCTTCCAAAACGATATCGTCTTGGTCTTGCACAGCACTGTGTCTGTAACCAAAATCAAGTTCGCTGTTGGTTAATGTCTTGATTTCATTGTCTGGTGTTAACACTGTGACTGATTGAATAACTTCAGCGGTTTCTCCACCGTATGCACCGGCATTCATGAAGACTGCTCCCCCGATGCTTCCAGGAATTCCTGCAGCAAATTCCATTCCAGTTAAGCTATGTTGTTGAGCAACAATGGTGGTATCGATGTAACGAGCCCCTGCTTGAGCAATTACTAAATCATCGTGTGATGTAATTTCATTCATCTCAGTTAGGATGATAACTAGTCCTCTAATTCCACCATCCTTGATGATTAGATTACTAGCATTTCCTAAAACGGTGATTGGTAGATCGTCGTTTTTTGCCATTGATAGTAATTCTCTGACTTCATCAGTATTTTTAGGAAAGGCAACCAAGTCAGCAGGTCCACCAGTTTCTGTAAATGTGTATTTTGATAATGGTTCATTTTTTAAAATTTTAATCTTTTCCATCTTAATCATTTTCCTTAATTATCATAATTTATACGAGTTTATTAGTATAAATCACATAGTTTTAATATTTAATACGAATAATCTCGTATTTCTACATTTTTAATTTTACCACGATATCATATAGTTAGACCATGTTATAATATTGAAAGAATAAAACGAAAGGACGTTATTAATGAACTTCGTTGCAATTGATTTTGAAACCGCGAATAATCAACGTGCCAGTGCCTGTTCATTGGCGCTAACTGTTGTCCGCGATAATAAGGTTGTCGATGAGTTTTACTCTCTAATTAATCCAGAAACCGATTTTAATTACCGTAACGTCGATATTCATGGCATTCACGAAAGCGATGTCGCTGATGCGCCTACCTTTCCTGAAATCTGGCCGGTAATCAAACAATTCTTCACTAAGGATCAATTAGTAATTGCTCACAATAACTCATTCGATAACAGTGTATTGGCACGTAGTCTAATGCGCTATGGTTTAACCGTTCCAATGTATCAGACTTTGGATACTGTTAAAACTTGTAAGTTCTTCTTCCCTGAGTTTAAAAACCACAAACTAAACACAGTTTGCGCCAACCTAGGAATCAGACTTCATCATCACCATAATGCTTTAGACGACAGCCTTGCCTGTGCCAACATTTTAATTTATCAACAAGAACACTTTGAAGATGACACAATCAAATCATTTATCAAGTTAAAAAAATAAGCATCCCTTTTGGGTGCTTATTTTTTTAGGTTGTATTGCATCTCTTGTGTGGATAAAACACTACCAAGTGCGTTGATTACTCGTTTTTTTACGACGGTAAAGCCACTTTTTTCATACAAATGAATCGCATGCTCGTTGGTCTTTTTCACAACCAATGCCAATGTGGATAAGTTACTATCATAGTTTGCCCAGTCAATCGCAAAATCCATTAGTTGGCCACCGATTCCTTGGTGACCATATCGGTTCAATACGGCAATGCCTAATTCACCAATCCCTGAATCTTGTAGTTCTTGAACTTGAACCATCCCCACCGGTTTATCATCTAAAAATGCTAAACCAATAATGAAACTACGGGTTTGATTAATCAACATGATTTGTTGAGCCTGGTCTTCAATAGATAAAGTTCCAATGTTTGGATCAATCGTGTATTGATCTGATTCTTGTTTTAATTGAGTGATTAATTCAATTAACTTAGCGGCATCATCTGGTTGTGCACAACGGACCTCTAAATTACACATCGCTACTTTTCCACCTGTGGAAAGATTTGCTTAACGATATCTTCAAAACGTTTTCCACTGGGTTCAAATGAAATGGTTCTAAAATCTTCACCCTTTTCATCATCACGACGGAAAACAATTTTCAAATAATCGTCAGGCAGTTCATCGGCAATGAATTCGGACCATTCAATGACGTTAACACCGTCACCATTGAAGTATTCTTCTAAACCTAATTCGTCACCACTACCATCGTCTAAACGATAGATATCCATGTGGTAAAGTGGCAATCTGCCACCTTGATACTCACGAATAATCGTAAATGTCGGACTTTTGATATTACGTTTAATTCCCAAGCCCTTAGCTAATCCCTTGGTGAAGGTCGTCTTACCAGCACCCAGGTCACCATCCAATAGGATGACATCCTTAGCCTTTAATAATGGTGCAAGTTGTTCACCATATTGTTTTGTTTCATCAGGTGATTCTACGTTAACTTTAACCAAGAATCATCCCTCCTTTTAATTATAGAGATTGGATTGCGTTAATGATTGCAACGTTGTAAACATCTTCAGCAACACAGCCACGTGAAAGGTCTGATACTGGTTTAGCCAAACCTTGTAGTAGTGGACCAAATGCTTCAAAGCCACCTAGGCGTTGTGCAATCTTGTAACCAATGTTTCCTGATTGTAGTTCTGGGAATACAAAGACGTTTGCTTGACCAGCTACTTTTGAACCAGGAGCTTTCTTGTTAGCAACTTCTGGAACAAGTGCTGCATCAAATTGTAATTCACCGTCTGAAGGAACGTCTAGTTCATCTTTTGCCATTGTAGCGGCTTCTTGAACCTTTGTTACCATGTCACCCTTAGCTGAACCCTTAGTTGAGAAACTTAAGAATGCGACCTTAGGATCAATGTTGAATTGTTTAGCAGTGATAACACTTTGCTTAGCAACTTCAACCATTCCCTTAGCATCTAGTTCGATGTTAATGGCACAGTCAGCGAAGATGTATCTAGTGTCGCCCTTTTGCATTAAGAATGAACCTGAGATACGACGCATTCCTTCTTGGGTCTTGATGATTTGAAGAGCTGGTCTAACAGTATCACCAGTTGCATGGGCAGCACCTGATACCATTCCATCTGCCTTGTCCATGTAAACTAACATAGTACCGAAGTAGTTAGCATCCTTTAGCCATTCAGCTAGTTGTTCACGGGTGTTCTTACCGTTACGACGTTCTTCCAATGCATCTAGCATTTCTTCGAAGTCTTTTTCAGGGTAATTGTTAATGTCTACAATTTCAACGTTTGATAGGTTGAAGTCACCTGCATTTGCTTTAATTTCTTCAGGATCACCTAATAGTACTGGGTGAATTAAGTTTTCGTCAGCTAAACGACTAGCTGCTTCGATGATTCTAATATCTTCTCCTTCTGGGAAAACGATTTTCTTGTTTAAACCACTAATCTTTTCTTTTAATTCATCTAATAAACTCATATTTCTTCCTCCTAATGGATTGTAACGTGTTCTGGTAGTTGCCAATCAATTGGCTTTTCACCCAATGATTCTAGGGCGATATTTGTCTTTGAAAATGGTTTGGAACCAAAGAAACCACGATGGGCAGATAAAGGACTTGGATGTGCTGATTCAATCACAATATTGGTATCGGTGTTAATCAACTTAACCTTGTCTCTCGCCGCTCTACCCCAAAGGATAAAAACGACTGGTTCTGGGCGTTCTGACAACTTTTCAATCGCAGTATCGGTTAATTTTTCCCAGCCCTTTGATTTGTGGGAAAATGCAATTCCGTCTCTTACTGTTAACACTGAGTTTAACAATAAAACACCTTGTTTTGCCCACTTTTCAAGATAACCATGGTTAACTGGTTTGATGCCTAAATCACTTTCGAGTTCTTTATAAATATTTCTCAATGAAGGTGGTACCTTAACACCTGGTAGAACTGAAAAGCTCAAACCATGTGCTTGGTTAGGTTCATGATAAGGATCTTGACCTAAAATAACCACCTTCACATTCGAAAATGGTGTCCATTCAAACGCCTCATAAATTTGGTTGGCGTTTGGATGAATTTCATGATTTTCATATTCTTCAACTAAAAATTTGCGTAAATCTTGGTAATACTCTTTTTCAAATTCTGGCTTCAATACATCCCACCAGTCATTGTGAATAAAAGGTTTCATTTATAACACCTCTATATATAATTTTATCATATATATAATAAATTCACATCGCAAAAAAGCGCCCCATGACGGGACGCTTTTTTTAATAGTGTTTTAGGACACGTGAGATTTCACGTTCTTGATCACGTTTCTTCATTGTTTCACGTTTATCGTATTCATGTTTACCTTCAGCAACACCAATCAATACCTTAGCAAACCCCTTCTTAAGGTACATCTTCAAGGGAACGATTGTAACTCCCTTTTTGTCTGTTTCTTTTGCTAAACGTTTGATTTCTTGCTTGTGTAAAAGTAGCTTACGATTTCTAAGTGGATCATGATTGAACTGATTACCTTGTTCATATTCACTAATGTGAACATTCATCAATGTTGCTTGGCCATCTCTAATTTGGGCGAACCCATCTTTTAGATTGACACGGCTTGCACGCACGGACTTAATTTCAGTCCCGGTCAATGCAATTCCCGCTTCATAGGTTTGTAAAACACGGTAATCATGACGAGCTTTGCGATTTTGCGCAACCAAGTTATCGTCTTTATTAGTTGGTTTCTTTTTAACCATTATCAATCACCTCTCAACCAATTAATGTTTTGAATTGGAATGATTACGACCATTACGGTTGTTGTTTCTTGAATGGCGGTTATTGTTGTTACGACCGAACTTGCCATTCTTGTTGTCGTTTCTTCTGTTGTTATTACGACGACCACCGTTGTTACGTCCGCCTCGACCATGAGCACCGTTACTGTGGCTTTCTGGTTTTAGCTTAGACATTGGTGTGTCTTCTGGATTAACAATATCAAAGTCAACAGCACTTTGGTCAACGTCGACGTTAACCACCTTAACTCGAACTGGTTGACCAATTCTGTAAGTACGGTGAGTATTTCTACCAACAAGTGCTAGGTACTTTTCAATGTATTCATAGTAGTCATCTTTCATACGACTAATATGAACTAATCCTTCAACTGTGTTTTCTAGTTCAATAAACATACCAAACTTAAGAACTGAACTAACAGTTGCATCGAATTCTTCTCCGATGTGGTCTGCCATGTATTCAGCCTTCTTCATTGCATCTGTATCACGTTCGGCATCGATTGAACGACGTTCTGCCTTTGATGAATGATCTGAAATTTCTTCAAGTAATCCTGCGTACTTAGCCTTTGATTCCTTGTTAATTCCATTGTCTTCATAATGGTGAATCAAACGGTGAACAGTTGTATCTGGGTATCTTCTGATTGGAGAAGTGAAATGAGTGTAGAATTCAGCACCTAGACCAAAGTGACCAAGTGGTTGGTCTGTATATCTAGCTTGCTTCAAACTTCTAAGCATCATTACTGACACAGCAGGTTCTTCTGGTTTACCAGCAACCTTCTTCAATACGTTTTGTAATACCTTTGGCTTCAAGTGATCTGGGTCACCCTTAACTTCTACACCGAATGCGGTTAAGAATTCGAAGAAGTTCTTTACACGTTCTCCATCTGGGGTTTCGTGAACACGGTAGATGAATGGTGCGTGGGCCTTGCAGTAATGTTCAGCAACGGTTTCGTTGGCAGCTAACATGAATGATTCAATCATTCTTTCAGCAGTACCACGAACTCTTAGCTTAATGTCGATTGGGTGACCAGTTTCGTCTACGATGATTTCTGATTCGTTATCATCAAAGTCGATGGCACCACGACGTCGACGTTGTTTGTATAGAATCTTGTGTAGTTCGCCCATTTCTTCAAACATTGGAACTAAGTCTTTGTATCTTTCCATAGTGTTTTCATCATGTGCTTCTAGGATGTCATTTACAGCCTTGTAAGTCATTCTGGCCTTAGATCTCATCACACTTGGGTGAATACGATGATCAACAACGTTTCCGGCTGGATTGATTTCCATATCACAACTCATACATAGACGAAGTTCACCTTCGTTCAATGAACAAATTCCGTTTGATAATCTTCTTGGAAGCATTGGGATAACTCTATCAGTTAAGTAGACAGAAGTACCACGTTTGTATGCTTCTTCATCCAATAGACTACCTGGTTTGACGTAATGAGAAACATCGGCAATGTGAACACCTAAGTGGTAGTTACCATTTGGTAATTTCCATACTGTAACGGCGTCATCCAAGTCCTTTGATGATTCCCCATCAATAGTAACTAGTGTTTGATCAGTAATGTCTTCTCGACCTTGCTTTTCTTCTTCACTAATTTCTTCTGGAATTGCGTCAGCTTCTTGTAAAACATCTTCTGGGAATTGCGCTGGAATATCGTGAGCGTATACGATTTGTAGGATATCAATCCCTGGATCATCAACGCTTCCGATTACTTCCTTTGCGATACCAACCATGTAATCTGGATGGTCAGCGTTTGGGTATTCAGTAATTTCGGCAGTAATTACTTCACCTGGTGTAGGTTTTAGACCAACACCTGTAACGTAAAACTTGTAGTTAATAAGCTTCTTTTCTTTTAGCTTAACTTGACCTACGTATCCGTGATCATCGTCAGTACGGGTGAATTCACCAACTACTTGTTCGTAATTTCTTTCAACGATGTTTACAACCTTACCTTCTGGACCTTTACCAGAATTTTGGTCGGCACGTTTTACGATTTCGATTTGAACAGTATCACCGTTCATTGCTTGTAGTGTGTTGTCAGGTGCGATGAATGCATCTTCTAGATTTTCGTCATAATTAACAAATCCGAACCCCTTTGGATTTGCATGGAAAGTTCCTTCGATTGCTTCACCTTGCACGTTTAACTTAAAATTGCCTGTTTCAGTCACAATAACTGTCTTTTCGCGTTCTAATACAGCTAATGATTGGACAATTAGTTTAAATGCATTTGCACCATGGTATCCTAATTCATCGGCTACTTCTTCAACTGAAAATTCACGATTAGGGAATTTTTGAAGAGCAGCATGAATTTCTTGTTTTAAACTATTATCTTCCACGATTTACTCCTTAAGTTTTAAATTTTCGATCTTAAATCAAATTCGATAACTCATATTTAGTATTTTAACATTTTTGTGCCGTCTATCCTAAATCGTTTGACAGCTTCACATAAAAAAAGCTCCTGTAAAAATTACAGGAGTCTTATTAACTAGTGTGATGATAACCAAACTAATCCTAATGCTGATGCAAAGAAAATAATCAATAATACAACTGTTACCTTTTGCATGAAAGCTTCAAAACCACGTGGCTTAGAGTTGGCAAACAAATCATCAGCACCACCGGTTAAAGAAGACATTGCATCGTTGTTAGTCTTTGCTGGTTGCATCAAGACAGCGATGATAATTAATACACTGTCAATCCAAATTATATTCATTAAGAAATTATACAATTCGTTGCCTCCTACCTAAAATACATAGGTTTCATCTTTAACTTTATCTTTACTGTTTAGTTTATCATAATACTTTCTAACATGCCAATTAATCAAAATTTTAATTATCCAAAGTTAGTTTTTCCACATGTGTATAGACGTAACCACGATTATCGTAATTTGTGGATAGTTCGATGTTATCCCCAGCCTTAATAATGGTGTCGCCATCTGGAATAATATATTGTTCATTGCGTTTAATTGAACTGATTAAACATCCATCCGGCCAGTTAATTGATTTAACAGATTTTCCGTCCATTTGAGAACCCAATTGAACTGAGAAATATAAATTGGTTAGTTGGCCACTTGTTGATAATTTTTGCGGGCTTAACATCTTTTGCAACATTTCATTGTAAATTGGACTACCACCCAATAAGTCGGTGACTTCATAAGCTACCAATGTGACAAATGCTAGTGACATTAAGTTTTGAAGTGATCCAACCATTTCAGTAATTAACAAGATGGCTGTAAACGGCGCCTTTCCGACGCAGGCAAAGAATCCACTCATTGAAATGATGATGAAGTTGACGAAATAGCTTTGTGGTAAAACACCAAAGTGAATTAATACTTCCGAATAGATTGCCCCAATCAATGCCCCTAAAGAAAGCATTGGCAAGAAAATTCCACCAGGTAAACCGGTTGAGTAAGATAGTATCGACATGACGAAACGAATTAATAAAAACCATAGTAACATTGTGATGGTTGGCGCTGCCTTAGCAATTGTTAAGACCATCGTACTGCCCCCACCAACGATCGTAGGTAGGTACATTTCAAAAGGAATCATTAACATAAACGGAATTAGAATCCAGACAATGTTTGGAATCCAATCTAACTTCGCATACCAATCATTTACATGGAGTGTGGCATATTCATAGATTAATCCACCGATTCCTAAAACAATCCCCAAACCAATTAAGTATGGATAAATGTGTAAAGGAATCACATGTGAATAATTCATGTGCAAAACTGGGACCTTCCCAAAGACAGCTGTGGAAACAAAGTTTGCACTAATGGCAGCTGAAAGTGAAGTTATCCAGACTGATGTTGAAAAGTTATGATAGATTTCTTCTAATACAAATAATGTACTGGCAATTGGCGCGTTAAAAGCAGCTGACAATCCAGCAGCGGCACCTCCTGAAATAATTGTTTTACGCGCTTGTTTTGTAAGTTTAAAGGTATCAGCTAGGCCTTGTGCGGTAGCAGCACCTAATTGAATAGATGGACCTTCACGTCCTAAAAACAATCCACTGGAGATTGCTAAAACCCCACCAATGAATTTTTTACTTAAGACGGAAAACCATGAATAATCCAATTCTCCGTTTAACTGCCCTTCAACCTGTGGAATTCCGGATCCTTTGATATTATTATCTCGTTTTACTAAGTAATATACGAAAAATGCGATTAGTAAATTCAAGATGATTAAAATAATCAGTATTGATAAATGTATTCTCGCTAACTTAGCTAGTTTTAAAAACTGAGTCGATAGTCCTTCAATCGAAACTCTAAATAAACTGACCACCATTCCGACTGCTAGTCCAATTAATAAACCATACAGTACTGATTTGAATCGTCTTAAATTATCACTTTGCAATATATTCGCCTTCTTTTTATTGGTATATCAATCATACCATATAATTTTATGTACAAAAAAAGCATTGAAATAATTCAATGCTTTTTTTAGTAACAGTTAGTTATTATTTGTTAATAACGTTGTTACGAGCTTCTTCAGTTAGGTTGTAGAATGAGTTAATACCCTTGTATTCTGCAACTGAAGCTAATTGATCTTCAATTCTCATTAGTTGGTTGTACTTAGCGATACGTTCGCCACGACTCATTGAACCAGTCTTAATTTGACCAGCGTTTAGAGCAACAACTAAGTCAGAAATTGTAGTATCTTCAGTTTCACCTGAACGGTGTGAGATGATAGCTGTGTAGTTAGCTTCCTTAGCCATTTCAACAGCGTTTACAGTTTCTGTTAAAGTACCAATTTGGTTTAGCTTGATTAGGATTGCGTTAGCAACGCCCATCTTAATACCCTTTTGTAGGTAATCAGTGTTAGTTACGAATAAATCGTCACCAACGATTTGAACTTTCTTACCTAAACGTTCAGTAGCCATTTGCCAATCTGCCCATTCGTTTTCATCCAATGGATCTTCGATTGAGATAATTGGGTACTTGTCAACTAATTGTTCTAGTAATGTAACAAATTCATCAGCAGAGTATGACTTACCATCACCTACTAAGTTGTACTTCTTAGTTTCTGCATCGTAGAATTCTGAAGCAGCACAGTCAAAGGCGATTGAAACGTCTTTACCTGGCTTGTAACCAGCACGTTGGATAGCTTCTACTAAGATTTCGAATGGTTCTTCGTTGTTCTTCAAGTCAGGAGCAAAACCACCTTCGTCACCTACGGCAGTTGAGTAACCCTTTTCGTTCAAGATAGCTTTTAGGTTGTGGAAAGTTTCTGAACCCATACGAACGGCTTCTTTAACAGTTTCCGCACCAACAGGCATGATCATGAATTCTTGGAAGTCAACCTTGTTGTTGGCATGCTTACCACCATTGATAACGTTCATCATTGGTGTTGGTAATACGTGTCCATTGAAACCACCTAAGTAGTTGTATAAAGGAACACCTAGTTCATCGGCAGCAGCACGTGCAGCAGCTAATGAAACACCTAAAATAGCGTTGGCACCTAACTTACCTTTGTTAGGAGTACCATCTAATTTAATCATAGCTTCATCAATAGCAACTTGATCAGTTACATCGTAACCTACGATTTCCTTAGCGATAATGTTATTAACGTTGTTAACAGCCTTAGTAACACCTTTACCCATGAAACGGTTTTTATCACCGTCACGTAATTCAACGGCTTCGTGTTCACCAGTAGATGCACCTGAAGGAACGATACCGCGTCCCATTGCACCTGCTTCAGTATATAGTTCTACTTCAACTGTAGGATTTCCACGAGAATCTAGTACTTCTCGAGCATAAATATCTGAAATAATTGACATTTTATTCTCTCCTTAATGAAAGTTGTTACCTCGGAATCAAGGCTACTTTCATTTTATTATTTTACAGACCAAGTTTCAATAAAAAACTGTTCAATCTGTTAATTATTTTGGTAATTGACAATTTTGATAAACTCTTTTGCCTTTAAACTGCTCTTTCCAGGTAAGACTCCATCAACATCATCTTGTTTCATAATTTCTGAAACATTTTTGGGATTAACGCTTCCCCCATATACGATTCTGATTTGATTAGCAATATCTTTACCATATAAATCAATTAAAGTTTCACGAATTAGAAAACATGCTTCTTGAATTTCAGCACCAGTAGCTGACTTTCCAGTTCCAATTGCCCAACTCGGTTCGTATCCAATGACAACCTTTTTAGCATTTTCTTCAGAAACACCCTTCAATGCTTCAATCACCGGATTTACAACCCAGTTCATTTCGTCATAGGTCTTTCTCTTAGCCATTGTTTCATCGCAACAAATGATTGGAACCATGTTGTTATCCAAAACAGCCTTAACCTTTTTATTAATCATTTTATTGGTTTCGTCAAAATATTTTCGACGTTCTGAATGACCTAACATAACGTACTTAACACCCATATCAGCAAGTGCCATTGGACTAACTTCACCGGTATAAGCTCCTGCATCTTTGTAGAAACAGTTTTGTGCTGCGGTCTTTAGATTCTTTTCTTCTTTACAAAATTTAGTTAATACATCCATGTAAATTGATGATGCAGCAATCGCACATTCGACGTCTTTAGGATCTGGTAGGTTTCCTTTGACTGCATCTAAGAATTCTTCAACTTCATGTAATGTTAAATTCATTTTCCAATTTCCAACGATAAAAGGAGTTCTCATTTTTTACCTCCTATTCTTTTAAACAAATTAATACAAATCGCTACATAACAATGATATCACTAAATAAATGATATTAACAAATTGCACATCCGTTTTAATAAAAAATTCACTCCTTTTATTATACAAAAAAAAGACCCGATGTTATACATCGAATCTCAAAAAGATATTATTCTTATTTGTCAGTAATTGCGGCGATACCAGGAAGAGTCTTACCTTCCATGTATTCTAGTGAAGCTCCACCACCGGTTGAAACGTGTGATAGCTTGTCAGCTACACCTAGTTCGTTACATGCAGCAGTTGAGTCACCACCACCAACAACAGTAGTAGCGTCAGTTAGTTCACCTAAGAACTTACCAACTGATAGAGTACCCTTAGCAAAGTTACTCATTTCGAATACACCCATAGGTCCGTTCCAAACAACAGTCTTAGCGTCTCTTAGAACGTTTTCGAATAATTCAATACTCTTAGGACCAATATCTAGTGCCATTTGACCATCAGGAATATCTTCACCAACGATTTGAGTTGGAGCATCATTGTTGAATTCTGGAGCAACAACTGAATCAACAGGTAGAACGATCTTGTCGCCACCCTTTGCTAGGATTTCCTTAGCAGTGTCAATCTTGTCCTTTTCAACTAATGAGTTACCAATGCTGAAACCTTTAGCAGCGTAGAATGTGTAAGTCATTCCACCACCGATAATGATGTGGTCAGCCTTGTCTAATAGGTTATCGATAACACCAATCTTATCTGAAACCTTTGCACCACCTAAGATGGCAACAAATGGACGTTTAGGATTGTTAACGGCACCACCGATAAACTTAATTTCTTTTTCCATTAGGAAACCAGCAGCAACTGGCTTGTTGTTAGCTTCCATTGCACGTGCAATACCAACGTTTGAAGCATGTTCACGGTGAGCAGTACCGAATGCATCGTTTACGAAGCAATCACCTAGTGAAGCCCAGTATTGACCTAATTTAGGATCATTACCTGATTCACGTTTTACGTTTTCACCATTTACAACGTCTTCAAAACGAGTGTTTTCAACAACAACGATGTCACCATCATTCATGTTGTTGATAGCATCTTCAAGTTTTGCACCTTCAGTTTCGGGAACGAAAGTAACTGGTTTGTCAATTAGTTCAGAAAGCTTTGCAGCTACTGGACGTAATGATAGTTCTTTCTTGTCATCTTCAGTCTTGATACGACCAAGGTGAGAGAATAGAACTGCCTTTCCACCATGTTCGATTACGTATTTGATAGTTGGAATAGCACCAACGATACGACTTGTGTCACCAACAACACCGTCTTTAATAGGAACGTTGAAGTCGACACGCATTAAAACTTTTTTGCCTTTTAAATCTAAATCAGAAACAACTGTCTTAGCCAATCTAGATTACCTCCCAAAAATTATTTAAAATTGATGTAACAATTTCAATATACTTCATTTATTTCTTTATTTCAAAGAATTTTTAAGCAGAAAGTAATTGTTATAAAAAATGGAGGAGGCAATTGCCTCCTCCACCTTATGCCTTGCTAAATTATAATTTAGATTATAGTTGAGCGAAGTGTAGTAAAGTACGAACCATGTTGCAAGTGAAGCCCCATTCGTTATCGTACCATGACCATACCTTAACAAGTTGGTCATCACCAAAAGTAGTAACATCAGTTTGAGTAGCATCAAATACTGATCCGTGAGTATCACCAATGATATCACTTGAAACAATTGGTTCATCATTGTAACCAAATGCTTCGTTACCTTCAGTGTATTCTTTCATCTTAGCGTTAACTTCGTCAGCAGTAACGTTCTTCTTGTCAACGATAGCAGTTAATTCAGTTAATGAACCGTCAACGATACCAACACGTTGAGCCACACCGTTTAACTTACCATCAAGTTCTGGAACAACAAGACCTAGAGCCTTAGCAGCACCAGTTGAGTGAGGAATAGTGTTAGTTGAAGCAGTACGGTTGTTTCTGAACTTCTTACCACGAGGGCCATCTAGGATAGCTTGAGTTGAAGTAAATGCGTGGATAGTAGTCATAGTACCAACTTTGATACCAAAGTCTTTGTTCAAGAAGTATGCTGTAGGAGCGATACTACTTGTAGTACATGAACCAGCTGAAACGATCTTGTCGTCAGCAGTTAAAGTATCCAAGTTAACACCTGGAACAACAGTCTTAATTTGACCAGCAGGTGCAGAGATTAGAACACGCTTTGCACCAGCGTCTAAGTGAGCTTGTGATTTTTCTTCTGAAGTGTAGAAACCTGTACATTCTAGTACGAAGTCAACACCATCATTTTTAACCCATGGTAGGTTAGCGGCATCGCGTTCAGCGTAAACTGGAACTTCCTTACCGTCAACAACGATTCCGTTATCAGTTGAAGTAACTTCACCTGGGAATTTACCATGTGTTGAATCATATTTTAATAAGTATGCAAGCATTGAAGGAGTTGTTAAATCATTAATAGCAGCAACTTCAATTTCGTCTGAGTTTAGTTCGTGGATACGTTTGAAAGCCAAACGACCAATACGACCAAAACCGTTAATACCAATTTTTACAGTCATAACTGTTTTCCTCCTAGAGAAATAAATTTGAGTACTACGTACGGATTAAATACTACTACTTTTTTACTGATCAGTCTATAATACATGCTCAGTAATTTTAAAAAAATAACCAGTACTAATTTGTAACAGTTATTTTCTGTATCAAATCCTTACAATGTAAGTATATCAGTGCTAATTTTAGTTTGCAAATCAATTAACTCACTGTGTTTCTTGAATTTGGCCCCCTTTTCATTTATAGTTTAACGTGTTGAAATGCATCTGTAGTGTAATGGATAGCACTAAAGATTCCGGTTCTTTCGATGGGGGTTCGATTCCCTCCAGATGCATTGGTGATTAAGTCAGATAAAATCATTTGACCTTAATTGACCATTGAGATAAAATTAATATAATTCAAATTGAATTAAAAGCAAGGGAGGATAAAATTATGAATTTAGTCCCAACTGTCATTGAACAATCATCAAACGGTGAACGCGCATATGACATTTACTCAAGATTACTAAAGGACAGAATTATTATGTTATCTGGTCCAATTGAAGACAACATGGCTAACACCATCATTGCTCAATTATTATTCCTAGATGCACAAGATTCTGAAAAAGACATCTACTTATACATCAACTCACCTGGTGGTGTAGTAACTGCCGGTATGGCAATTTACGACACTATGCAATTCATCAAGGCTGATGTTCAAACCATCGTTATGGGTATGGCTGCATCAATGGCCAGTGTCTTGGCTTCTTCAGGTACTAAAGGTAAGCGTTTTGCTTTACCTCACTCTGAAGTATTGATTCACCAACCTTCTGGTGGTGCTCAAGGTCAACAAACTGAAATTGCCATTGCTGCCGAATCAATCTTAAAGACTAGAAAGATGATCAACGAAATCTTAGCTCAAAACTCAGGTCAATCAATTGAAAAGGTTAACCTAGATACTGAACGTGATAAGTACTTAAGCGCTCAAGAAGCTGTAGACTACGGATTGATTGATAGCATCATGACTAACAGTTCTGAAAGAAAATAATTAGATAATAAAAAAGACGTTAACTTCGGTTAACGTCTTTTTTTGTGTCCTTTTATGAAACGGCTTCTTCTCTGATTTTATCAGCGAATTCATTAATCTTTCTCAAACGGTGGTTGATTCCTGACTTAGAAATCGCTCCACTTGGCAATGATTCACTTAATTCCTTTAAACTAACTTCTGGCATCTTCATTCGAGTAATTGCCACTTCGTATAGTTTTTCAGGTAACTTATCCAATCCAACGGTATCGTCAATGAATTGAATATTAGAAATCTGCTTTGTTGAAGCATTAGCAACCTTGTTCATATTAGCATTTTCACAGTTTACTAATCTATTAACAGAATTTCTCATATCACGCATGATTCTAACATCTTCGAATTTTAACATTGCGTTGGTTGCACCAATCAATTGCAAGAAGTTAGCAATCTTTTCAGCTTCCTTCAAGTATGTGATGTAACCACTTCGACGATCGGTAGTTCTTGAATTTAATTCATATTTATTCATCATTTCTGAAATCATATCATTGTGTTCTTCATACAATGAATAAATCTCCAAATGATATCTGGAAGTTTCTGGATTATTAACGGAACCACCGGCTAAGAATGCCCCTCTTAGATATGATCGTACTTGAGAATCATCCTTTAATAATTCAATTGGAACTCGTTCGACAATTTGGTAGTTATCAAAGATTCCCAAATCATCCAAAATTGCTTGTGCTTGATTGGCAATTCTTACGACGTAGACATTGTTCTTGTTTAACTTCATTTTCTTTCTAACAACAAGTTTACTTTCAACTTCATAGAATTCTAAAATCAGTTTGTAAATACGACGTGCGATTGCAGGATTTTCTGTTTGAATATTTAAAATTATTTTGTGATTAGCTAACGAAATAGAACCGTTCATTCTGATTAAAGCCATCAATTCAGCTTTGGCGTTTTCTTTATGAACTTCTAGAGTAGTTAGCTCCTTTTTTACGTCACTTGCGTATGACATGTTTAATCATCCTATCTTTTTGAAACCAGTTTGCATAATGTATCGGCAACCTTTTTTCCATCATGGAAAGCACCTTGATGACTTAACATTAAGAAATCATCGTAGATGCATTCGCATCCCATTGCCTGAACTGCTTTTTCATCGTGCTTAACGGGATTTTCAATCTCATTGAACACTTCGCGATTAATTATGGAGGTGTCAACTGGTTGTTTGTTTACGATTACGACATCGATGAAGTTGGACTTCATATGGCGGTTTAATACCTCGACATGCTGAGCGTCTGAAAAATGGTCAGTTTCGCCCTTTTGCGTCATGATATTACAAATATATACAACCTGTGCTTTCGAAGCTAAAACAGCCTCTCCTAAGTTCTTAATCATTAAATTAGGCAGGATGCTGGTAAACAAACTACCCGGTCCTAATACAATCTGATCAGCCGATAGGATTGCATCAATGACCTTTTGATTAGCATGTGGTGTTTGTCCATCGTTGGATTCAACCCATACGCGGTTAATCTTTTTATCAGCATAGGTGATTTCGTACTCACCAGTCATGGTGGTGCCGTCTTCAAATTCGGCACATAGTTGTAATTTTTCGTTTGTGGCTGGATAAATCTTTCCAGTAATGTCCATCATCTGACTTAATGCTTCAACGGCAATGTTCACATCACCCTTCATTTCTGTCATTGCAGCGATAATTAAATTACCTAATGAATGTTCAGACAAGAAGTGATCGCCATTGTTAAAGCGATATTGAAACAAGTCTAGTTTATCTTTTGAAAGATTAGACAATGAAACTAACACGTTTCTTATATCTCCAGGGGGGACAATGTTAATTTCGTTACGCAAACGACCTGATGAACCACCATCGTCTGAAATGTTAACAATCGCTGTGATGTCGACATTTTGATTCTTTAGATTATTCAAGATAACTGGCAAGCCAGTTCCGCCACCAATGACGACAACTTTTCTTTTCGATTGAGTGTCATTCATCAAACCGTTTCCCCCCTTCAATTTTTTCAACTATGAAAGTATAACACACATACCCGGGCGTGTCATTTCAAAGACAAATAAAAAAAGCGTGCTATCACGCTTTTTTTATTTTCTGGCTTCTTTTGTTCGCTTAGTATCACGTTCTAATACTGGTTTTAAATATTGACCAGTGTAACTTTCCTTAACCTTCACAATTTCTTCAGGAGTTCCTGTGGCAACAATTTCACCACCACCGTCTCCTCCTTCAGGTCCTAGGTCGATAATATGATCAGCTGTCTTAATCACGTCTAAGTTATGTTCAATGATTAAGACGGTATTACCTTGTTCGACCAATTCATGTAGTACGACTAGTAAACGATTAATATCATCTGTATGCAAACCAATTGTTGGTTCATCCAAGATGTATAAGTTATTTCCAGCAGACTTCTTGTAAAGTTCAGAAGCAAGTTTCATTCTTTGTGCTTCCCCACCGGATAAGGTAGTTGCTGATTGACCAAGTTGAACATAACCTAGTCCAACCTCATCAATAGTTTGTAGCTTTCTAGTAATCTTTGGAATCGATGAGAAGAAATCAAGTGCTTGATCCACTGTCATGTCTAAAACATCAGAAATGTTTTTACCCTTGTATTCTACTTCCAAGGTTTCGGCATTGTAACGCTTACCATGACAAACTTCACAAGGTACATAAACATCGGGTAGGAAGTTCATTTCAATCTTTAAAATTCCATCCCCATGACAAGTTTCACAACGACCACCCTTAACATTGAAACTGAAACGGCCCTTTTGGTATCCACGAAGTTTAGCTTCGTTAGTTTCGGCAAACAATGTTCGAATGTCATCAAAGACACCGGTATAGGTAGCTGGATTACTACGAGGTGTTCTTCCGATTGGGCTTTGATCGATATTGATCAACTTATCAATATTCTTATATCCAGATATGGACTTGTACTTACCTGGCTTTTCGGAATTGTTATTTAATTTTTGCGCAATTGCTCGTTTAACAATTCGATTAATCAAGGTTGATTTACCAGAACCTGATACCCCAGTCACAACGTTAAATTCACCTAATGGAATTTCAGCTGTCACGTTCTTCAAGTTATTTTCAGCGGCTCCGGTCACCTTAATCTTCTTACCGTTACCCTTACGACGTTTCAATGGCACTGGGACAAACTTCTTACCTGATAGGTATTGACCAGTTAGTGAGTTGTCGTTTTGAGCCACTTCATCAGGAGTACCTACGGCCATGACGTGACCACCGTTAGTTCCGGCACCAGGACCGATATCAACAATGTAATCCGCAGAACGTTGGGTATCTTCACCATGTTCTACGACGACTAACGTATTGCCCAAGTCACGCATTGCTTTTAGTGATGAAATCAAACGGTCGTTATCACGTTGATGTAACCCAATTGATGGTTCATCCAATACGTATAGAACGCCAGATAGGTTTGACCCAATTTGAGTGGCTAAACGAATACGTTGTGATTCACCACCAGATAATGTTCCTGCGGTTCTTGAAAGAGTTAGATAATCCAATCCAACATTCTTCAAGAATGTTAATCGGTCGATGATTTCTTTTAGGATTGGTTTAGCAACAACGCTATCTTTTTCACCGAATTGTAGTTGGGAGAAGAAGTTTAATTCCTTCACAACGTCTAAATCAGTTGCTTCACTAATGTTCAATCCATCAACCTTAACACTTAGTGCTTCTCTGTTTAAACGGAAACCGTGACAAGTTTGACATGTTAATTCAGTCATATATAGACGCATTTGGTCTCTGGTGAAGTCACTATTAGTTTCCTTGTAACGACGATCAATATTATTGATAACTCCTTCAAAAGGAGCATCAGTATCCCTGATACCACCAAAATTGCTATTGAAGTGGAAATGGAATTCTTTTCCGTTGGAACCGTATAAAATTAGGTCACGTTGCTTCTTTGGCAACTTTTTAAATGGAGTATCCATATCGATGCCAAATGCCTCACAAGCTTGTTCTAGCAAGCTAGGATAGAACTTGGAACTAATTGGATTCCATGGTTCAATTGCCCCTTCGTTTAATGTCTTATCCTTATCTGGAATTACTAAACTTTCATCAACTTCTAGTTTCATCCCTAAACCATCACAGCTTGAACATGCACCAATTGGTGAGTTGAATGAAAATAGACGTGGTTCCAATTCACTAACGGTAAAGCCACAAAGTGGACATGCGTAGTGTTCGGAGAAGATAAGGTTATCGCCCTTACCCATTAAATCAGCGACGGCATAACCATCACTTAATCTTAATGCTGTTTCTAATGAGTCTGATAGACGAGACTTGATACCGCCTTTAACGATAATTCTATCAACCACAATTTCAATGTCGTGGTACTTGTTCTTGTCTAATTCAACATCGTCTTCAATTTCGTGAACTTCACCATCAACACGGTATCTTACGAAACCTTCACGTTTAATCTTATCGATCACCTTTTTGTGTTGACCTCTTTGTTGTCTCACAACTGGTGATAGGATTTGCAATTTAGTTCTTTCTGGTAGTGCCATTACTTCATCAATCATTTGATCAATTGATTGTCTGGTGATTTTAGTTCCATCGTTTGGACAGATTGGTGTCCCCACACGTGCCCATAATAATCTAAAGTAATCGTTGATTTCAGTAACAGTTCCAACCGTTGAACGTGGATTCTTGGAAGTGGTCTTTTGGTCAATCGCAATCGCTGGACTTAATCCTTCGATTGAATCAACGTCGGGTTTATCCATTTGACCCAAGAATTGACGTGCGTATGATGACAAACTTTCTACATAGCGACGTTGTCCTTCAGCATATAAGGTATCGAATGCTAAAGAACTCTTTCCTGAACCTGACAAACCAGTCATAACAGTTAGTTTATTCTTTGGAATTTCAACACTAATGTCTTTTAAGTTATGTGCTCTCGCACCTTTAATGACAATTTTATCGTTTTGCAAGCTGTTGCCCCCCTTACATTTGACCTTTCAATTCCATAACGGTATCACGCAATGCTGCCGCTTTTTCGAAATCAAGTTTAGCAGCTGCATGTTTCATTTCCTTGGTCAATGTTTCAATCATTTGTTTTTGATCCTTCTTAGACAATTTTTGGAAGTCTGATTCAACGAATGAGTGGTCATTAGATGAATCATCGCTCTTATTATTGTCGTAACTAATAAGATCTCGAATTGGTTTCTTAATCGTATGTGGTGTAATGCCATGATCTTCGTTGTATTTCTTTTGAATACTTCTTCTTCTGGCAGTTTCATCGATCGCTTTTTGCATTGAATCGGTCATGTTATCGGCATACATAATAACCGCACCATTTTCATTTCTGGCGGCACGACCGATGGTTTGAATTAATGAACGTTCATTTCTTAGGAATCCTTCCTTGTCGGCATCCAAGATGGCAACCAACGATACTTCGGGAACGTCAATTCCTTCTCTTAGTAGGTTAATTCCGACTAACACATCATACTTACCTAAACGAAGGTCACGAATAATCTTAGTACGTTCAAGCGTCTTAACGTCAGAATGGAGGTAAGCAACCTTAATTCCTAAGTCCTTTAGATAGTCGGTTAAATCTTCCGACATTTTCTTGGTCAAGGTGGTTACAAACGTTCTTTCGTTCTTGGCAATTCGTTCGTTGATTTCACCAACTAAGTCGTCCATTTGCCCCATAATTGGACGCACTTCGACCGTTGGATCCAATAGACCGGTTGGTCGAATGATTTGTTGAACGATATTCTTTTCTGGCGTTTCTTCCAATTCACGAGGGCCTGGAGTAGCTGACATGTAGATAGCTTGGTTAACACGTTGTTTGAATTCTGGCATCTTTAATGGACGGTTATCCAAAGCACTTGGTAATCTAAATCCATATTCAATTAAACGTTCTTTTCTAGCCTTATCACCGTTGTACATTCCACCAACTTGTGGCAATGTTTGGTGAGATTCATCGACAACTAGTAAATAATCATCAGGGAAGAAATCTAGCAATGTGTAAGGAGCTTCACCTGGTTTTCTGTTATCCATGTATCGAGAGTAATTTTCGATTCCGTTTGTATAACCCATTTCAGCCATCATTTCGACATCATATGTGGTTCTTTGTTTCAAACGTTGGGCTTCTAGTAATTTACCCTCTTTTTCAAACTCGGCAACTTGTTCCTTCATTTCCTCTTTAATGCCCTTTAACGCATGATCCATATTTTGATCATCGGTCAAGAAGTGAGTCGCTGGGAAGATGATGATATCGTCCTTCTTACCGATAAATTCACCGGTCAAGGTATCAATTTCCTTAATGGAATCAATTTCATCACCGAAAAATTCAACTCGATAAGCGTGTTGGTCACCTGAGGCTGGGAAGATGTCGACAACATCCCCATGAACTCTGAAACGACCACGTTGGAAATCAATATCGTTTCTATCAAATTGAATTTCCACCAACTTTCTTAGCAATTCATCTCGTTCGATTTGTTGTCCAACACTCAATGGAATTGTGTGCTTGTAGTATTCCTTAGGACTACCTAATCCAAAGATTGATGAAACGGATGCAACGATAATAACATCATTTCTGGTAAGTAATGAGTTAGTAGCGGCATGACGAAGTTTATCAATTTCATCATTGATGGAAGAATCTTTTTCAATGTAAGTATCACTTGATGGGACGTAAGCTTCAGGTTGATAGTAATCATAATAACTGACGAAGTATTCGACCGCGTTATTAGGGAAGAATTCCTTAAACTCACTGTATAACTGACCAGCAAGCGTCTTATTATGAGACAAAATCAATGTGGGCTTATTAACATTTTTAATCACATTAGAAATTGTAAATGTTTTACCAGTCCCAGTAGCACCTAATAAGATTTGGTTTTTTTGACCGTCCAAGACGCCCTTAGTTAACTTACTAATGGCCTCTGGCTGGTCTCCTGTAGGTTTGTATTTTGAAACTAAATCAAATTTATTATTGTCTTCACGTTTTATTTCCAAACAAAGTCCTCCTTTGTTTTTAACTCGGAGCTCTAGGCTCATTCACTATAGTTTAATAATATTCTAACATACGAACAAACTTTCTAAAACTAATGTTCTCCTTGTAGGCACAAAAAAGACTGGCCTACAGACCAGTCTTTTTAATCACACTTTTTAGTGTAATGAAGAAACGTATTCGAATGCGTTTTGACCAGCAATACCACCATCACCAACAGCAGTTGTTACTTGTCTTAATTCTTTTTCACGTACGTCACCAATAGCAAAGATTCCCTTTACTGAAGTTTCCATACGTTCGTTTGTCTTAATCCAACCTTTTTCGTCAGTAATGTTTAAGTTACTGAAAGGTTCAGTCATTGGGTTGTTACCAACATAGATAAATACACCTGAAGCGGCAACTTCGCCTTCTTCATTTGTCTTGTTGTTGATAGTCTTAACACCTGTAACCTTCATGTCGTCTCCGATAACTTCAGTTACGTTAGTGTCCCAAACAAATTCAATCTTGTCGTTAGCAAATGCTCTATCTTGAATGACTTTTTGAGCACGTAGTTGATCACGACGGTGAATTACAGTAACCTTTGAAGCTAAACCTGCAAGGTATAATGCTTCAGAGATGGCTGAGTCTCCACCACCAACAACTACAACTTCACGGTTCTTGAAGAATGCCCCATCACATACGGCACAGTATGAGACACCTCTTCCACCATATTCGTCTTCGCCAGGAACGCCTAGCTTTCTGTATTGTGAACCTGTACCAATGATAACGGCACCTGCTTCATAACTACCTTGATCGGTGTTAACAATCTTAGAGTCACCTTTATCTTCGATTGATTCAACAGTTCCGTATTCATACTTGGCACCGAAGTTAGTGGAACTTTCATACATTTCTTTTGCTAAATCTGGACCTAGGATTGATTTAAATCCTGGGTAATTTTCGATTTCAGCAGTGTTGTTCATTTGACCACCGTAGATACCACGGTCAATCATCATAACTGATAAATTTGCACGAGAAGCATATAGTGCAGAGGTCATTCCACCAGGACCCGCACCAATAATAATTACGTCATACTTTTCCATAATTAAGCTCCTCCTTTCATTGAATTAATATATGATACTTTACTATCATATACATCGTTTGTCCATTAATTAGCACACAAACTAAATTAGTCTAACTTGTTTGCTAAGTCCTTAATGTATTGTTTCAATTCATCTGCAACTTCTGGGTGTTGTAGACCAAATTCAATGTTAGTTTGTAACCAGCCGAACTTGTTACCAGTATCGTATCTGTCACCCTTGAATTCGTGAGCATATACTTTACCCTTCTTGTTTAGAGTATCAATAGCATCAGTTAATTGAATTTCGTTACCCTTACCAGGTTTAGTATTTTCAAGAATATCAAAGATGTCAGCAGTTAATAGGTAACGACCAATAATTGCTAAATCACTAGGTGCATCTTCTGGGTTTGGCTTTTCAACGAAGTTAGTAACGTCGTATAGTCCGTCACGAACTTCCTTAGCTGGATTAATTACACCGTATTTTGATGTATCTTCATGAGGAACCCTCATAACTGCAAGAGTTGATGAACCAGTTTCTTCGTAACTGTCAATTAATTGTTTAGTTAATGGTGTTTCATCAGTCATTAAGTCATCACCTAACATGATAACGAATGGATCTTCACCAACGAAGCTCTTAGCTGTGTGAACAGCATCGCCTAAACCATTTGGATGTTCTTGACGTTTGAAGTAAATGTTCAAACCGTTAGTTTTCTTAACTGATTCTAGCATCTTCATCTTGCCTTTTGATTCAAGGTTTAATTCTAATTCAGTATTTGAGTCGAAGTGATCTTCGATTGCACGTTTACCCTTACCAATAATAATTAAAATATCAGTGATACCTGATTCGATAGCTTCTTCAACGATTAATTGAATAGCTGGCTTATCAACAACAGGTAACATTTCCTTTGGCATTGCCTTAGTTTCAGGTAGGAATCTAGTTCCTAGACCTGCAGCTGGGATAATTGCTTTTCTGATTTTCTTCATGAATATAAACTCCTATTTTCTCTTATTTTCCTATT
>CAMLMR010000017.1 GCA_946481335.1 uncultured Lactobacillus sp.
ACTGGACCGACTTTGATAACGCTCAACTACAACGTGTTCCATTGATGTTTAACATCCCCGGAATGAAGAAGGGATACATCGACAATACCTATGGTGGTGAAATCGATGTCTTGCCTACTTTACTTCACCTATTAGGTGTTAACACTAAGCAATACATTCAATTCGGAACCGACTTATTCTCTAAGCAACACGATACGGTTGTCGCATTTAGAAACCGTGATTGGGTAAGTACCAAGTACACATCAATCAGCGGGACTATCTACAGCAACAAGACTGGTAAGGTCATTCACCCTACCCCTCATCAAAGAAAAGTCTTTAACAAGATGCAAGCTCGCGTTAATACTGAGTTATCATTCTCTGATGAATTAAATGAACAAAACTTACTTCGTTTCTACACCCCTAGCGGATTCACTCCGGTAAATCCTAAGGATTACAATTACCAAGATGGCTTCCAAAAGGAACTTGGTGCTGAAACAGAATTGGGTAAGAAATCTACTAGTTTGTATGACAAACTTAAGAAGAAATCTACTCAATCCTTATACAAGACCGACGCACCGGAATTAAACCATTCAGGTGGATCGTCTCGAATCGCCAAGAAGAACAACGAAGATAACTAAAAGAAAACGACCAATTGAAAGATTGGTCGTTTTTTATTTGCTTTAAACTAACTTAAAGGTAAAATGGTTATAATTAGATTAAGAGATAGAAAAAGTGAGTTGAAATAATGAAACAATTTAAAAATAAAACTGTCGAACTGATTTATAGTCTGTTTATTATTTTAATCGCCGTTGCATCCGTTGTAATGGTCGGTCTAGACTACTTTGGCGTTATCAACATCTATCATGGTATTTTAGGGAATATCTACTATGGTATCTGGATTTTCTACATTGTCGATTACATATCTGGTTTTCTTTTAGCTAAAAACCACAAACAATTCTTATTGGAAACTTCGCTGGACTTGATTTCACTAATTCCAGCCCACCCCATTTTCGTTGTTTTCCGTTTATATCGTGTGATTAGAATCATTCGTCACTACAACCTATTCTGGAAGTTTGGTTGGGACGGAAAAGTGACTGGCGGAATTCACCGTTTCATCTACGACACTGGTTTTATCTACCTATTTTCAATCAGTATCGTTATTTTAATCTTCAGTGCTTTAATTTATTCACACTTCGAACAACACGATTTATCCACCTCATTATGGTGGGCAATTACGACCGCCACTACCGTTGGTTACGGTGATATTTCACCACAAACCGCTGGTGGTAAGATGATTGCCGCCTTCCTAATGTTCGGTGGAATTGGTTTTATTGGTTTATTGACCTCTACAATCACCGACTTCTTCACCCATGGAGATAAGGACGAAACAGACGATAAAATCGATAACTTAACCAAGCAAATCGAAGCATTGACCAAGGAAGTTCACAGTCTTCAAAAAACGGTCAAAAAAAATAGCACCCCATCAAAGGATGCTAAGAAAAAATAGTTTTTTTATGATAATTGAGTACTGTGAATTGGTGCGCGGTTTCCTGGATATAGGTCGTTCATAATCGCATTGATTGTGATTGGAACTTCACCAAATCCAGTGGCAATGATGGTTTGTTTACCATCGTATTTCGCTTGATCACCGACTGCATAAATGTTTTTGATATTAGTTTGAAGAGTTCCATCAACCTTTGTGGCATGGTGGTCTTCTTCGATATCAACATTCCAGCCTTGCATGTCTTTATTATTAGAAATGAACCCATAATTAACAAGAATTTTATCAACGTCAATATCGATAAACTCATCATCAGTTTTCATCTTCTTAGCGTGGACTCTAACTTGGTTATTGTCCACGTTTTCTAATGACTTAATCAAGTATGGAGTGACTAATTTCACACTGGATTGCTTCAATAGGTTCACAGTGTGTTCTAGTCCTCTAAATTCGTTTCGACGGTGCAACAAGTAGACTTCATCGGCAATATCTTCTAGCATCAATGCTTGATCGATTGCTGAATCACCACCACCTGCGACTAAAACTTTTTTATTTTTAAAGGCATCCAAGTCTGAAGCGGTGTATACTAGTTGTTGGTCTGATATTGTTTCGACACCATCTGCGCTTAGTTTACGTGGGTTAAATGCCCCGTTACCAACCGCAATAATGATGGCTTTAGTTTTGGTTATCCCTTTATTTGTGGTAACCTTGAAAACGTCGTCGACTTTTTCAACGTTGACTACTGTTTGATTCAACTTAATGTCACCATCCATGGTGGCAAGTTGTTTCTTTAAGTTAGCCACTAAATCACGACCTGAAATCGCAGGATAGCCGGGGATATCTAGAATTGTTTTTTCTGGATATAGCGCATTTACTTGTCCCCCTAGTTCTGAAAGACTTTCGATGATTTGGAATTTGGCGGTACGTAGTCCGGCATAAAAACCGGCAAACATTCCAACGGGACCTCCTCCAATTATCGTAATATCATAGATTTCATCTGACATTTTATTTTAACTCCTTTTATTTTGGTGTTATTTAATATATTATGTATCTTATAATTATACTTTAGCAAAGGAAGAACAATTATGCACAGCAAACGCAGAAAAATTATCATTGGGATTGTTTTGATTATTGAAGCAATTGCCCTATTTATCACTACCTCATGGATTTTCAGAGGTCGTGTCCTAAATGATGTGAAGGTAGACAAGACTAGAACTGCTACTATCTTCATTCCCGGTTATGGTGGTAACGCCGTATCAACCGATGACTTCATTAATCAATTCAACGATCATGGCATTGCTAAGCGTGCTCTTCGTATTCATATTTCTAGCAAAGGTAAGGTTACTACCATGAAGAAATATGTCAAGAAGATTTCAGCTGACAACCCATTAGTTCAATTAATCTTTGAAGACAACACCCACCCAATCAAAGAAGCTAAACAAATGAAGAACGTGATGACTTACCTATACAAGACTTATCACATTAAATCAGTTAACTTCTTAGGTCACTCTTCCGGTGGTCAAATTGCTTACGAATACATGGTTAGAAATCCTAAGCAAAAGAATGCTCCAAAGATTAACAAGTTTGTAAGTATCGCAAACGACTACCCTGCTGGTGATAAACGTGCTAAGAACTTGCCACGTAACTTAAAGATTTTTAACATCGCAGGAGAAATCTACAACGTTGGTACTGATGGTGAAGAAGCCGTTGATATCGTTAAACCAATGGGTAAACTAGTTAAGCCTTACGTTAAGAGCTACACATTCTACCTATACCGTGGAGATCCAATTTCTGCTGAACATTCAATGTTGCATGAAAACCCAACATTAGATAAAACAATTGCTGAATTCCTATTTAGAAACTAGCAACCAAAACTCGATTTCGTTTAGAAGTCGAGTTTTTTATTAACAAATTTCTCATTTTAGACAAATTTGTTCGCCTTTTTATGCCATTTAGTTAAAAATTTATTAGTATCCCCTTTTATTTTAGTCTGAAAGCCCATATAATTGAGTTAATGAAAAATGTTCACGGGCAAAGATCCGTGAGGGGAATTAATATTGGGAGGGTTTTTCATTATGGCAAAGCAAAAAATTATCTTAGACGTTGATACAGGTGTCGATGACGCAATGGCTATCGCCTACGCTGTCGCTGCCCCTAACGCCGATTTAGTAGGTGTTGTGAACTCATACGGAAACGTATTGGTAGAACAAGCCGCTAAGAACTCACTAGAAATCCTAGACCTATTAGGTGCTACTGACGTACCAGTATTCGAAGGTGAACCACACTCACTAGAAACTGATAGTTTCGAAGTGATGGACGTTTCAGCTCACATTCACGGTGTAAACGGTGTTGGTGAAGTTGAACTACCAGCAAGTAGTCGCCAAGTAGAAGAACAATCAGGTGTCGACTTCATCATCGAAGCCGCTCACAAGTACGGTAAAGATTTAACAATCATCCCTACTGGTCCACTTACTAACCTTGCATTAGCATTACGTAAGGATCCATCAATTGCCGACTTAATCGGTAATGTTACTTTAATGGGTGGTGCTTTAACCGTTCCTGGTAACGTTTCTGATGCTGCTGAAGCAAACATCAACCAAGATGCTACCGCTGCAAACGAAGTATTCAGAAGCCCACTACACGATACTATGGTTGGTCTAGATGTTACACTAAGAACTCTATTAACTAAAAAAGAAACTCAACAATGGCGTGACCTAGGCACTGTTGCCGGTGAAAAATTCGCTGATATCGTTGACTACTACATCGATATTTACGCTGAAATGTACCCACACCTAGGTGGTTGTTCACTACACGACCCATTAGCCGTTGGTGTTGCTTGTGACCCTAGCTTCGTTCAAACATTGGACTTAGACCTTTTGGTTCACACTGGTGACTTAAACTACGGTCGTACTACTGGTGATACTGCTCATTTAGACGATCCAAACCCTACTGCTAGTGTTGCGATTCAAGTAGATGAAAAGCGTTATCTAAAGACATTTATGGAATACTTAAACTACTTATTTGCAAACAACAAGTAAACAAAAAAGGACTTAAACGAATTGTTTAAGTCCTTTTTTATTTAGTCTTGAAAGTATTTGTGTAAGAATACTGCAACTCCGTCGTCGTCATGATCAACTGTCACATCCGTCGCAATTGCCTTGATGTCATCGGAGGCATTGCCCATGGCAACACCCACTTTCGCTGCATCAATCATCTCGTAATCATTTTCCGCATCCCCAAATGCCATCAGATTGGAAAAATCAAATCCTAAGTGCTTTAATAAGATATTTAAACCGTAAGCCTTACTCATGTTTAATGGCAAAAATTCCATAATTTTGGGCTGAGAACGGACGATTTTATAGTGGTCAGTAATTTCATCAGGGAAATTAGCACGTGCATTATCCAATGTAGCAATTTGTTCTGACATAATCGCCTTACTATATGGTTTATCCTCTAATTTAGAGAAGTCCTTCTTCACGAATTTGAGTGATGAATTCAAGACTTCCTTATAGGTAGATTTCACCAAGTCGGTTAGTTCAAAGACCTTTTCAAAGTCTAGGATATCCAATGGTAAATCGTGGTCTTTGGCGTATTGGTGAATCAAAGAGAAATCGGCTAGCGTTAATCCCTTTTGATTTAACACCTTTTGATCGTGATTTCTGATGACCATGCCACCATTAAATGTAATGGTGTAGTCATTTTCTTCAGTTATTCCCAATTGTTTTACATATGGCCAGACCGCATTGATGGGACGACCAGTGCATAGGACAACTGCGATTCCTTTTTTATGTAGTTTTTGTAGCGTTGAAACATTTTCATCACTAATTTCTTTGGCTGAGTTCAATAATGTGTTGTCTAAATCCAGCGCAATCATTTTTATCATAATGTGACTCCTTTTGAGTGAATAAAAAACGACATTACAAAGTAATGCCGTCACTCTAAAATATTAAGCTTCCAACTGTGATTCTAGTTCTTTTAGTTCAGTTTCACGAATGGAACGGGGTAAGAAACGACGAATTTCTTCCTCATTGTACCCAACTTCCAAACGTTTGTCATCAAAGACAATAGGACGTTTGATAAGATCTGGATACTTCACAACTAAATCAACCAAGTCTGATAGTGACAAGCTATCAAAATCGATGTTTAGCTTCTTGAAAATTTTGGATCTTGTTGAAATGATGTCTTCGCTCCCATTTTCAGTAAGACGTAAAATTTGTTTTACCTCATCAGCATTCAATGGGTTTGAATTGATATTTCTTTCGCGGAAAGCAATATCATGGCCTTTTAACCAGGCTCTAGCTTTACGACTAGATGCACTACTTGGTGCAACGTAAAGATTCAACATTTATATCACCCCTTAATCGCTTAATTTTTATAAAAACAATTATGGTTAGGTTAGTTGCACTTACTAAATGTAAATACGATTAACTGTAATTATCTTAACATACCTATAAGATAAATCAATTTAAATTTTTATTAAGATATAGCAAATGTTAATCAAATCTTAATTTTTCATTTTTAAAAAAGTGATAGAATATACACAACAAAAGAAACGGAAGATATACGATAATTTGAACAGGGGGTGGCACGATGAAAATAAATCTTTTAGAAACAAGTGATACTCACGGCTTTTTGTTCCCCACTAACTATGTAAACCTAAAGGACGACAAACCCTTTGGAGTGCTTCGTTGCGCTACAGCAATTAAGGATTTAAGAAACAAGCTAGATAACGTCGTTGCCATCGATAATGGTGATTTCTTACAAGGTTCTGCCCTAGCTTATTACATCGCTGAAATCAAAAAGCAAACAGCACCAGAACAAATCAACCAGGTTTTTAATGCCGTTGGTTATGATTTTGGAGTATTAGGAAATCATGAGTTTAATTACGGATTATCATATTTACACAACACTATAAATGAGTGTAATCGCCATTTTCTTTGCGCCAATATTGTTGATCAAGATGGCAATCACCCTTTTGGTAACCCATATGAAATTAAAGATATTAACGGTGTCAAAGTTGGTTTCCTAGGTCTAACCACTCAAGGAACCACTAAGTGGGAAAAAAGCTCACACTTAGCAGGTTTAACATTTCTTTCTGCCAAGGACACCGCTGCTAAATACATCCCTGAAATGGCCAAAAAAACCGATTTAAACGTCATCATCTACCATGGTGGAATCGAACGTGATGAAAAAGGTATTCCAACCGAAGTATTAAACGGTGAAAACGAAACATACGATATTTTATCGCATGTCAAAGATGTCGATGCGATTATCACCGGTCACCAACACAGAAAGATTGCAGGTCATCTATTGGGTGTGCCAATCATCCAACCCGGTCACCGTGGCCAATACATTGGTCGCATCGAATTAGATGTACAACAAGATGACAATGGTAAGTACTTTGTGAAGTCCAGTGAATCCGAACTGATTCCAACCAAGAAGTATCCTGTTGATCATGAAATCGCTAGTCAATTAGACGATATCCAAACCCAAATCAACCAATGGTTAGACGAACCAATGGCCCATATCGATGGTTCAATGGACTTTGATAACGCCTTTGAAGCGCGTTTGAACAAGAGCAGCTTCATTCAATTCATCCAAGACATTCAAATGAAGACAATGGGTGTCGACATTTCCGCAACTGCCCTATTTAATGATGAAGCTCACGGTTTTGAAAATCCGATTACGATGAGAAATATCATCACTAACTACGTCTATCCAAACAGTCTTTCAGTATTGAAGATTAGTGGAGCCGACCTAAAGGCAGCAATGGAAACCAGCGCCAAGTACTTCGATTACCAAAACGGAAAAATTGGCGTTAACCACGACTACATCTTCCCTAAGCTAAAGCATTACAACTATGACATGTATGAAGGTGTTGACTATGTGATTAACGTTGCTAATCCGGTTGGCCACCGTATCGAGGACCTAACCTATCATGGCAATCCAATTGCTGACGATGCCGAATTAAAGATTGTCTTAAACATCTATCGCGCCGTCGGTGGTGGAAACTACCAAATGTATTCTCAAGACAAGATTATCAAGTCAGATGATCGCATGATGAGTCAATTGATTGCTGATTACTTAAGAGAGCATCAGACCATCAAGGCTGAAAACAATCACAACTTTAAGGTCATCTACAGACCATAAAAAAAGAGTTCCAAAACGTTAGGTTTTGGAACTCTTTTTTAACAATAATAGCATTAAGCTTCTTTAACTGTATTATGATTGCGTTTCTTATTCTTACCAACGTATTGAACCGCTCGAAGTTCACGAATGGTTGTAACCTTAATCTTACCTGGGTAAGTCAATTCATCTTGAATTTGATCCTTAACATGCTTGGTTAATAACTTACTGTTATCATCGTTTAGCATTTCTGGATTAACAATAATTCTGATTTCACGACCGGCTTGAATAGCATAACTATCACGAACACCCTTGTGTTGGTTAGCAATGTTTTCTAGGTTACGTAAACGACTGACGTATTCTTCAATTGATTCACTTCTAGCACCAGGACGAGCACCTGAAATGGCGTCGGCCGTTGCGACTAGAATCGCAATTGGATCAGTTGGTTCCACGTCACCGTGGTGAGAAGCAATTGAGTTAACAACGACTTCGTTTTCACCAAAGGCCTCAGTTAGCTTGACCCCTAATTCAACGTGGGTTCCGCCAACTTCGTGGTCAATGGCCTTACCGATATCGTGAAGTAATCCGGCGCGTTTAGCTAATTGGGTATTTAAACCTAATTCAGCAGCTAATGCACCAGTTAATTGAGCAGTTTCAATTGAATGGTATAAAACGTTTTGACCATAACTAGTTCTGAACTTCAATTTACCAATAATCTTCATCAAGTCAGGATGAACACGACCAACGTGTAATGAGTGAACAACTGTTTCACCGGTCTCACGTAATGCCGCATTTACCTTTTGAGTAGTGGTGTTAACCAGATACTCGATGTTGCTGTTGGTAAAGTGTCTAGAAATAATTAGACTTTCAATTGTGGTACGAGCAATTTCTCTTCTTACTGGATCATGAGTAACAATGTGAAGTAGTAATGGGTAATCTTCATCAAAGATTAAATCAGTTCCAGTTAGTGTTTGTAGCAAACGAACGTGTTGTTCGTCCTTACCAATTAACTTGGCTTTAATGTCACTACTTGGCAAAGCAATGTTTCTTTCAATATGACTTCTAGGTTCATCCCTAGGTCCTCTTTGAATGGCTTCGATTACTAAGTCATTAGCAATCTTGTTGGCCGCTACCTTGCTTTCTGACAAGTTATACTTAACTTCGATGTCTTTTTCGCGACGGAGTGCATTTTCGGTTTGATTTAACACAGCATGTCTAGCGTAATTCTTATCAATGTGACTAATTGATTGTAGAGTCAATTCACGTTGTTGCCAGATGTCTTCGGCTTGATGCATAACATCGTCAATATCATCTTGAACTTTAGCTTGTTCATCGCTGCGTTCATTTAAATCATTAGTATACTTAGTTAATCGGTTCTTCATTTGTTCCAAGTACTTTTCGTGTTGGTTCAAACGATTTTCACGAGTGATATTCTCTTCTTTTTGAGATTCGATTTCATCATTGGCAATCTTTTGGTATTGCATGATATCTTCTTTATCATCTGCAATAATTTGCTTAGCTCTTATGGCAGTGTCATCTGCAGTCTTTTGCAAATGTTGAGCAGCCTGGTTTTTAGCAGCATTGATTTGGCCTTTAATGTGCATATCACTAACCCAAAAACCGGATAGGATACCGATAACTAGAAATACTAATGCGGCTAGTTCAATCAAAAAGCGTCCTCCTTTCTGATTTTTTTATTTATTTTTTAACGATTATTAAACGTATTGTTTGATGGTGTTATTACACACTATCTATAATAACATTTAACCCCCTATTTGATACACTGAAAGTTTTTAAAATTATAAAAAAGGCGCTAGATTAGACATCTAACGCACTTAATATTATTTAAAGTATTTGTTCAAAAATCCCTTAATTGTATCAACATACAACTTTGGATTGGTTTGATATGATGCCGCATGGGCCGCATTTTTCACAACTAATAGTTGTTTTGGACCCTTGCTTGCCTTGTATAATGGGTAAACCATTCTGGTAGGCACGAACTTGTCGTCGGCACCATGAATGAATAACATCGGACGGTGATTCTTCTTCACTTGGTTCAATGACGAGGCTTCATACATGCTGTAACCCGCACGGGCTTTGGTAATACCACTTAGAATTGGTACCAATGGCCAACGTGGGAATGCTGGCATGTGGTAAAGTTGACCGGCCTCGTAGTTAATTTCATCAGATACGCTGGTGTATCCACAATCTTCGATGAAGGCCTTAACTTGGTGTGGGACATCCTTTTCACCTGATACCATCATGGTAGTTGCCCCACCCATGCTGACACCAAACATCACGATTTCAGTCTTAGGTCCTTGATACTTAATGACCTTATTCATCCATTTAATGTAGTCTAGACGATCTGGCCATCCATATCCAACATAGTTACCTTGGCTTTGTCCTTGACCTCTATCGTCAGGGGTTAAAACGTTATATCCCATTTGATGGAAGATGTAGGCATAAGGAGCCATTTTTTCCTTGTTACCCATGTAACCGTGAGCAATCACCACAGTCCTGGCGGTCTTTTTATCCGCTGGGATATAGTTTGCTACCAGCTTTAAGTTACCGGTGGCAGACTTTTGAGTCCAGTGAATCTTTTTGACTTTGTAATACCACTTAGTCCCCGCATATAGTGGTGAATTCTTCTTAATTTTATCGTTGTTCAAGAAAGTCTTGTGTGAAGGAACCACAGCAACGTTGTAGAAGTACATCCCCGCTCCTACAAAACCAACTACCATCAATACAACAAGTGTAATCATCGTAGATAATATGATTTTTGTTTTCTTTTTCAAGATAATGCTCTCCATTTCAGTGTTTAATAATTCGAGTATAGAGTTTCGATAAATAAAAAGCAACTACCCGCCAATTTGACTCATTTTCAGTTATAATATGCGTAGAGGTGTTGTAAATGTTTCCGATTAGATTAAGAGCCCTTAGAAAGGGGCAAAATATCAGTATGAACCAACTTGCAAACAATCTGAACGAAAGATTTCCAGAAGATGAACACAAAAATACCCCATCACAAATTGGTAATTGGGAACGTGGGATTCGTTCACCTTCGTATGTCGAAATCAAAAAACTGGCATTATACTTCAACGTCAGCATGGATTATTTGACAGGAAGAACTTCTGTTGAACATTTCAATCTAGGTAGCGTATTGATGGAGAAAAACGAACTAACCTTTGGTAATCATACTTTGGATCAACAAGATCGATACGAAGTATATCAACTTATCAATGGCTATCTTCACGGTAAAGACCGCCAATATCTAGAAGATGGTGAACAACCAGAAGCATACCAAGAAGAACTTAATTTAAATTTTGATGATTATAAAATGTAAAAAAACTCCAGAAGATTTCTGGAGTTTTTTCGTATTTAATATTTATGAAAGTTAATCTTTAGGTAGATTTGGATTGTCTAAATGGTTAATTTGACCCTTAAACTCGTCAGCGTTTACTTCGATATCCTTGCTGTGATCCTTACCAGTTTCACCGTATGAAACCATGTAATCAGCAGCTTCACCGTGTTCTACGATATCTAGACCGGCTTTTTCTTCTTCTTCAGTTACACGCATTGGCATTATTAATTTTAGTAGTGAAATAATAATTGCACAAGCAACTGCAACGAAGATGATAGTTACAAGAGTGGCCATGATTTGAGTTAGGAATAACTTCACACCACCACCGTAGAATAGACCGTTGTCTACAACTGAACTGTTAACTGACTTAGTAGCCAATAGACCAGTCATGATACTTCCGACCATACCAGAAATACCGTGGCAACCAAAGGCATCTAGTGTGTCGTCGGCACCAACTTTAGCCTTTAGAACATTTACGTAGAAGTAACTTACTAAAGTAGCAACAATTCCGATGGCGAATGCACCGACGATAGTTACGTAACCAGCAGCTGGAGTGATACCAACAAGTCCACAAAGTGTACCTGTACAGATACCACCTAATTGTGGCTTACCAACAAAGTGCATGTCTAATAACATCCATACCATCATTGAAGTTGCGGCAGCAACAGTTGATGTCATAGTAGCTTGCATTGCGACATTGTTAACACCTAGAGCTGATCCGGCGTTGAAACCATACCAACCAATCCAAAGAATGGTAGTACCTAGCAATACCCATGAAAGGTTGTAGTGCTTAGTTTCTTTACCGAAGTTTAGTCGCTTACCTAGGTAAATTGATAATACCAACGCAGTTACCCCTGCATTAATATGTACGACAGTTCCACCAGCAAAGTCCAAAGTACCAAGCTTTGCTAAGAATCCAGTTGGTGACCATACCATGTGTACCATTGGGTAGTAAATGATAATTGACCATAGAATTACGAACCATAATAAGAACTTGAAACGAATACGTCCAACGATTGCACCAACGAATAGCGCTGGAGTGATAACAGCGAACATCATTTCAAAGATTGAGTAAATGCTTACTGGAATCTTAGTAGCTGTTAATTCGTTTAGGTTAATTCCATTCATAAATGGATGAGCTAGGTTCCCGATAAAGCCACCTAAATCACCTGAGAATGATAAACTGTAACCAAATGCAACCCAAAGAATAACTGCTAAACCAGTCATAATGAATACTGACATGGTAGTGTTAACAACGTTTTTCTTTGAAACTAGGCCCCCGTAGAAGAATGCTAGACCTGGTGTCATAAACAGAACCAAAATACTTGAAATAAAAACAAATCCCGTACTTGCTAAATCCATCAATATCTACCTTCATTTCCTAATAATGTTATATCATGTAACATATTATAACATTAAAATTTAATAAGTACAGGGTTAATTCCCTTTAATTTGAAGAAAAAAACATTTTTATGCCATATTATGTTACATCATATAACATAATAACGTGTTTTTGCATTCAAACCGATTTTCCCATAAAATAATAATTAACCAACTCAAGGGAGTTAGACAATGGATAAGAAGAAATTACTCAAGAAAATGAAGAAAAATAAAAAAATCATCCATAAGCCTTCATACATCGAAAGAATGAAGAAGTACTATGATTTATTCAGCGATTTTTCAGACATCAAATACCTAATTAATAACGTTTTAGAAGCTGACCGTTTACTACAACAAAACCAATTACCACAGGATTTACCGGTGTTATTATTACCCGATGATATCCAAGATACCATCTTCGCCTACGTAAATGAAAAATATCCAATGGGCGATCCTAAAGGTGACGCCGTTTGGAATCAATTCGTCGATCAATTACCAAAATTGGATCAAGACTTACGTGAGTTTCGCGACTATCTAGAAGAACAATATGGTATGTGGGCATACATTTCAGCCCCATTCACTAACGACATTGCCAAATTCTTAAATGGCAAAAAGACACTAGAAGTAATGGCTGGTAATGGTTATATCTCTAAAGGACTTCGTGAAAATGGCG
The DNA here is from genome assembly GCA_946481335.1 of uncultured Lactobacillus sp. Taxonomy (GTDB): domain Bacteria; phylum Bacillota; class Bacilli; order Lactobacillales; family Lactobacillaceae; genus Apilactobacillus. The sequence goes on from CAMLMR010000017.1 coordinate 13,018, forward strand.
CTAATGTGATTTGTACCGATAACCTAGCATGGAAAAAGGAAAACGAAACAGGTAAACATTTAGTTACTGACGTTGAATCGTTAGATGCAATCGATGCTTTCAATAAGTACAAAGACGAAATCGACTATATCATCATGTGCTGGTCACCTGATGGCGTCGATATCGATTGGAAGCTATTGTCAGCCATTCGTGAATCAGGTAAGAACATTCCGTTAATTACTATCGGTGAAAAGTACGGTGCAACAGACTCCAAGCAATTCTGGGACAATGCCGAATTTATTGAAAATGATGACGTAGAAAAGCTAAACCGTCACCACAAGCCATTTGATTTAATTGAAGATCAATTATACTTTGTAAAATAAAAAAGAGCGTAACTTCAAATGAAGTTACGCTCTTTTTGGCATCTACTAAGTAGACGGATAAGTGGTGTTCACATCACCAACATATCAGACACGCGAATTACGTCCGCATAATGTGTCCCCTTCGAAAATATCGCTTAATCACATCTTGTGAATACAACCGTAGTTGCGCGATCTCCTCGACTCATCGCAACAAGTAGTATAACACATTCAATTAGATTAGACTATTTTTTCTTGGTGGTCTTTTTAGTAGTTTTCTTCTTAGTAGTTGTCTTTTTCTTATCTGTCTTTTCAGCAGCTTCTTGTTCAATCTTTTGGTTTTCTTCGATTGAAGCAAGTTGGTCATTTGCCCATGCACATAATTTAGCGCTTAAATCAGCATTTACCGCAAAGTCGTCTTGTGATGATAATTCATCAATACGCATCTTTGAACGGTTCACATCAGGTGATTCTACGAACATGTAGACGTTTAGTGGACAATTTGTTTCGTCACTCATCATCTTTGAGATATTCTTGATGTATCTGTATGGTAAGTTGACGATGTTGTTTTGTAGGTAAAAACTAATGTCTTCGCCCTTTACTTGTAGTAACGCAGAAGCTAGTCGGCCACTGTTTACTTGTTCTTCCATAAATTCCATCAATGGTTGAAATGCTTTAGCAGCGTCTTTCTTTAGATCCGCTAAAGATACTTCAGCTGAATAAGTTTCAAAACTTTCAGCAGTTACATCATCGATAAATTTTTGTGCATCCATTTCCATATTATTAAAACACCTATCTTATTTTTTTACGTTCTTTTTAACGATTCTTACATAGTCGCCTTTAATTTGTTTTGCAGCAATTCGGTACCACAACAAGTTCACAATAATTCCTAGTACCGCAAATATCAATGCGATAATTGAGACACCACTATGACTCTCGGCCACGAATATAAATACAATCCGCATCATTGCTAAAGTATAGATACCAACCACGAATAATAGGAAGTGATAGGCTAGACGCCACTTAAGTAAACCACCTATAATTAGAAGTAAGTATAATACTACCGCAACAATTATTGTCTTGATTAAATCTTGGGCGTTTCCACCCATCAAGAAATCACATATAATAAACATTACTAGTGATAAGAGACTCCAAAGGCTGATAATCTTTTTATCCATAATGCCCTCCGGTTTAAAATTACTATTTACACCTTATCACAACTCGACTAAATATAGTAACACATTTGACTAAAAGAGGTGAAAAAATGCAAAAATGGGAATATAAACTCCACGTTTCTGGGATTAATGCAGAAACATCACTCAGAGAATACCTACAAAAGAAATTATTAATCCCTAAGCACCTCATATTCACACTACGGACAAATGAACGGGTATTGGTCAACAACAAGTATTTGCCCATGAATTTCCCAATTAAAAACGGTGACGAACTTCACCTAACGTTTATAGAAGCCGATTTCTCACTTCCGGTACAAAACTTAGTTCCGGATGATTCAGTCAAACCAGAAGTCCTGTATGAAGATGATGATTTATTGGTCGTCAATAAACCACGTGGGTTTAAAACCCACCCCAACCAGCCTGGCGAAACCAATACGTTGTTAAATTTTTGCGAGGCTTACCTAAACGAGAGTAACCAACATGCGTTTATGATTCACCGTTTGGATCAATTCACTTCTGGCGCCATTATTGTTGGTAAAAATCCCGCGGTTGTCCCTATATTAGTTCGACTAATCAAGGACAAAGTCATCCACCGAAACTATCTAGCTTGGGTAGATGGCACCTTCGAATCAATGTCCGGGACAATCGATAAAGCAATTGGTTTTGACCAGGATGATAAACGAAAACGCAAAATCGATGGAGTAAAACCTTTAAATGCCAAAACCGACTATTTGGTAAAATCTACCACTGACGACCATTCTTTAGTCGAATTATCGCTTCATACTGGGCGCACTCATCAACTTAGAGTCCATTTATCATCCATCGGCCACCCAATTGTGGGCGACCCTTTGTATAACCCAAATTCAGATAATGATGAAATGTTACTTCATTCCTGGAAGTTAACTCTAATTAGGCCCTACTATATGGATAAAATCGAAGTCCAATCACCACTACCCAATTCATTTAATAAATTTATGTAAACAAAAAGAACCGTATCAAAAGATACGGTTCTTTTCTTTATGGTTTGACCATAAGTGTATCAGATAAATTATCTAATTACTTTAATGGTTTCCATTGCCATTCGTTAACTTCTGGTAAGTCAGTACCAACTTCACGGATGTAAGCGTTGTGCTTGTCAACCATGTCGTTCATACGTTGTACGAATGATGCACCCTTAACTGAGTATTCTGGAATGTCATTAACAACTTCCTTAGCTAGGTCGTAACGATCTAGTTGGTTCAATACACGCATGTCGAATGGTGTAGTGATATCACCGTTTTCACGGTAACCGTGAACGTGAACGTTGTGGTTGTGACGATCGAAGAATACATCCTTAACAAGACCTTCGAATCCGTGGAATGCGAATACAACTGGCTTGTCAGTAGTGAATAGACGGTCAAATTCTTCATCAGTTAAACCACGAGGGTCAACCTTAGGTGAACGTAGTTTCAAGAAGTCAACAACGTTGATGAATCTGATCTTCATTTCTGGGAATTCGTCATGTAGTAATGAGATAGCAGCTAGTGATTCCCAAGTTGGTTCAGTACCAGCAGCAGCAATAACTACGTCAGGTTCTTGACCTTGGTCAGTTGAAGCCCAGTCGATGTAACCTAAACCATTGTTTACAAGGTTAGTAGCTTCTTCAATTGAGAACCATTGTGGACGTGGGTGTTTTGAAGTAATGATTAAGTTAATCTTTTCTTGGCTGGCGAAAGCAACGTTACCAACAGCTAATAATGTGTTAGCATCAGCTGGTAAGTATTCACGAATGAATTCTGGTTTCTTTTCAGCTAAGTGAGTTAACATACCTGGATCTTGGTGAGTGTAACCATTGTGATCTTGTTGGAATACAGTTGAAGTATCAACAAAGTTCAATGATGGGTACTTCTTTCTCCATGGTTGGTCAGCAGCTTTACGTAACCACTTGAAGTGTTGAGTTAACATTGAGTCAACAACACGACCGAATGATTCGTAAGTTGCGAAGAAACCATGACGACCAGTTAATACGTAACCTTCTAACCAACCTTCAGCTTGGTGTTCTGAAAGTTGTGAATCGATTAAACGACCTGATGGTGATACGTATTGGTCATTTGGTTCCATAACTTCTTCCATCCATTGACGGTTAGTTTCAGCAAACACACCGAATAGACGGTTTGACATTGATTCATCAGGACCAAATGCACGGAAGTTATCTGGGTTAGCCTTCATAACGGCACCTAACCAGTTACTCCATACAGCCATATCTTGGGCTACAGTTTCACCTGGAGTCTTAACGTCAACAGCAAATTCTTTAACGTCTGGTAAGATAAGTGGCTTAGGATCGATACCACCGTTAGTGATAGGGTTAACTGACATTCTTCTGTCACCCTTAGGTGCTAGAGCCTTAATGTCATCCTTGATAGTACCGTCATCGTTAAATAGTTCTTCTGGTTTGTATGACTTCAACCAGTTAACGATTAGGTCAGCGTGTTCCATCTTGTCTGATGAAACATCAACTGGGATTTGGTGAGCACGGAATGAGTTTTCAATTGGGTTACCGTCTAAGTCAAACTTAGGACCAGTCCAACCCTTTGGAGTTCTAACAACGATTACTGGCCATACTGGTTCAGTAGCAGTGTCAGCAGTTTGGTTTTCACGTGCATTCTTTTGAACTTCTTTAATTTCTTGAACAGCTTCGTCCATAACCTTAGCCATCTTTTCGTGGTAAGCCATGTGATCATCGAAGTCTTGTTCGTTTTCAACGAAGTAAGCTTTCCAGCCCATACCCTTGAAGTAGTCAGTAATTTCTTGGTCTGACATACGTGACATGATAGTTGGGTTAGAAATCTTGAAACCGTTTAAGTTAATGATTGGTAGAACGGCACCATCTTTAACTGGGTTGATAAACTTGTCTGAGAACCAACTTGCAGCTAGAGGACCAGTTTCTAATTCACCATCACCAATTTCAACAGCGGCAATTACATCAGGGTTATCAAAGATAGCACCAACACCGTGGGCTAGTGAGTAACCTAATTCTCCACCTTCATGAATTGAACCTGGAGTTTCAGGGGCAGCATGTGATGCAACTCCACCAGGGAATGAGAATTGTTTGAATAATTTAGCCATACCCTTTTCATCTTGTGAAATGTTTGGGTAAATGTCTGAGTAACTACCATCAATGTATGAGTTAGATACCATAACTTGGCCACCGTGACCTGAACCTTCAATGTAGAACATGTTTAGGTCATACTTGTTAATAACACGGTTTAAATGTGCGTAAATAAAGTTTTGAGATACGATAGTACCCCAGTGACCGATAGGCTTAACTTTAACATCACTTGATGTTAATTCTCTCTTTAATAATGGGTTATCTTTTAGATATAGTTGACCTACTGATAAGTAGTTAGCAGTACGCCAGTATTTATCTAATTCTTCCAAGTATTGCTTGGAATCGAAATCTTGAGCCATTAATTAACACTCCTTTTAAATTAAAAACTATTGAAATTAATAATGGAAAAATCATCAGACTACGCCCGACAATTTTAATTACAATGAATATAATAAAGACTTTTTACAAAAAGTCAACCTTTTTGCAAATTGATACGGTCCAATTTCTTCATTACAATTAAACCATTATTACATCGTCATTATTATGAACGATTTTGGCATAATAGTCCAATGATTTTCATAACTTTTTCGTATTAAATTTCTACACCATAACGAAAGTATTGTAGCGTAAATATTGATAGTGTAGACGCATGTTTGAGACCTCAAATGGAGTCCCGTCATCTAGGAAGAAAATTCCTTCCATGACACCAACTGGTTCAGTTGGTTTTAAATTAAGTAATTCTTGATCTTGTTCATTTGATGGACTAGCCAAGATTGATAAGAATGAACGCGTTACACTCTTGTTGATTGTGTCTTCAACGTAGTTAAAGATGGATTGTTCAACAATCTCTTGTGTTAGTTCTGGAGCAATCTTAATTGGAATGTATCCAGTTTCTATCATGAACGGTTTGTCATCAAACAAACGAAGACGTTGAATTTCGTACACAAAATCTCCGTCGGCCAAGAATAAGTCTTGTTGAATTTCCTTGCTGGCAGGAACAACTTTGAAACTCAATAGCTTAATCTTTGGAACTTTCCCCTGACTCTTCATACTGTCAGTAATCCCCAAGTTAGAACCTTCATAATGAAAAATAGTTTTATTCTTCATATATAGTGGATTGATAAAAGTTCCTGAACCACGCTTCTTGAAAATAATGCCGTCATCAGCTAACACTTTCAACGCCCGTTTTACTGAACTACGGCTTACGTGGTAGGTCTCACTCAATGTTCGCTCGTCAGGCAAGCGTTTGTTAGGAAATTCGTTATCGACTATCTTTTGCTTTAAGTCGGATGACACTCTCCTGTAAACTAAATCAGCCATTTTCTACTCCTTGCGATTAATTTTCTAAAAATCAGTATAACAGATTTATCGATACAACTTTGCATAATTAAAATAAATTCTTCGGATGTGGCTTACCCACCATCTCATGTTTAACGTGTTGAATCATGTCCGAAATCATCTCAACCACGTGCGGATCGTCGACACCGTACATAACACTGGTACCAACTTTTTCCTTACAAACGATTTGGTATTTATATAGGATACCTAATTGTTTTGAAACCACCGGTTGATCTAATTGAGTCTCTTCGCAAATCTGATTCACACTTAATGATTTATCCGCATTCATTAAGGAAGTAATGATTAAAATTCTGCGTTCATTACTTAATACCTTGTAGATGGCCGCAACTTCCTCAATGATTTTCATTTTGTCCTGCATTTAAACATCCCCTAGAACCAAGAAATTACGTTGGCAATTAAGCCACTATCAAACAATACATAGATTCCGACACCGATGTAGACCACCTTGGTCAAAATCTCACCGTATCTTTCCATTAAGTCGTTGATTACCTTGATATTGCCAATCCATTTGATAACCAAGATGATTAAAATCGACAAAATAGTTAACACTGCCATCACTTCTGCAATTTGCATTGCATTAATGGTAGAAAGAACTGGTAAAAACAACGCTAGGTTGCATCCAGCACACACAGATAGGTAAGTAATTAGTGTAATCACCACCGGTGACTTATGATTTACTTCTTTGGCATCTTCGTCCTCATCTTTTAGTGCCATGTATATAGGTAGAATTCCAAGTAAACCTAATACCCATTCAGGTAGAAAGCGGTCTAGGATTTGGCCAACACTAAAGCTTAGAATTAACAAGATCCATAATCCAATTAGATACCCCATCATCACTGAACTCATTTTATGTTTCTTCAACAATAGAAGTAGAATAAAGAAGAAATCTAGATTCACTCCTAAAAATGTAATTAATATTAATAACCAATTCATGTAACGTTCTCCTTTTTAATATATCTTTTTAGATATATATCATTTTCGGTATATATTACATTAACGTTAATCGGTTGTCAATTCTATGCTAAAATAATTATCGAGGTGATTTTGAAATGGGAAAAAAGAAGAAAAATAAAGTTCATAAGACTTTAGTCGAACAAATTCTTGATAAAAATAACATTTCTTATATCCAACACCAATTCGCAACACACGACGAAAATAACGTCGCTCAACTAGAAGTCGAAGAAGACATGGATCAACACCGTATCTACAAGACATTAGTGCTTGAAGGTAAGGAAACTGGTCCAGTTGTTGGCGTGGTGCCCTTGGATCAACATTTAGACGAAAAGAGACTTGCCAAAGAATCTGGCAACAAGAAGGTCAACATGGTTCCATTAAAGGACCTATTAAAGACCACTGGGTACGTTCACGGTGCTAACACACCTGTTGGAATCTACGAAAAGTTCCACTACCCTATCTACATTGACAACGAAGCAAAACGCCAAGGCCAAATCCTAGTATCATCAGGACAAGTCGGGCGTTCCGTTGAACTAGAAGCAACTGACTTAGTTAATTTAGTTCACGGTCACTTCGTTGATATCGTAAAGTAATTACGTATCTAATTAATGAATGCCTTGCCATTCATCCTTAAATTCCCTCACAAAATCGTGCATATATTGACTACGTCTATACGCCATTTGTTTGGCAACTGACGTATTCATTAAATCAGGTAATTTGAACAACTTTTCATAAAAATGATTAATGACCGTTGTATGCTCACGATATTGACTTTTGTCCATATCATTGCGAGGCATTTCTGCGGGGTCATAAATGGTATCACCAAAGTGGCCCCCAAAATACATAGCTCTGGCAACGCCAATCGCGCCAATCGCATCAAGTCGATCAGCATCTTGGACGATTTGCCCATTAATCGTTAATTCATAGTGATGTTTTAAGTTCGCACTGTAAGACATGTGCGTAATGATATCCATCACTTCATCAATTTGACTTGAGGTGTAATCCAATTCTTTTAATTTGGATTTCACCTCTTTTTGTTTGTCATATGTATTATCTACTAACTTATCATCGATAACGTCGTGTAAATATGCAGCGGTTAAAACAATCAATAAATCAGAATCTTCAACCTGTTCGCTGATTGTCTTAGCTAGGGCCACCACTCGTTGAATATGTGTGTAATCGTGTCCAGTCGTATCGTTGACTAATTGCTCACTTACATATTGTTTTAAATGATTAATTTTCACCATTCTATTCACCTCACCGTTTATTTATAGTTCATTTTATATTATTTAAGAACATTTTTCTTCAAAGGCGTTTTTTTATAAATCTTTATGTATAATTAAATCGTAATTATATTATTATTAGTTTATATTTTTTATCTGGGGGGATAAATATGAAAAAACTTAAATACGTTTTAATATCATTAGTTGCTGTTCTGGCATTCACAGCTGTTAGTTTTAACAACTCAACTACTGCTAACGCAAAAACTAAATATTTAGCTTCATATCCAAAGTCCATGCGTGGTAATTGGTATATTTACACCAAGCAACTAGGATTAAGCAAAGTCGTTATCAAGAAAAATTCTATTTCAGAAGCTGACCATATCGAAAAGGGAAAAGCAAAGTACAGAACCTTTTCTTTTGGTAAGCCATTTTCAAAAAAATATTTAGCTTTTCTAGGTAACGGAAGTGCTAAAGAACGTTATTCATCAAAAAAACACATGAAAAGAAGAGAAGCAGCTTTTAGTTCTTTCGCAGGCCACTACGTAAAATTAGATAAACACCAATGGTTATTTTATACTGTTAGATACACCCAAGGTGGTTGGCCATTAAATGGTTACCTAAATGTTAGAAAGGTTAGTCACAAACCTGTTTTATCATTTATTAATGATTCTCCTGGTAATAAGGACCCTCATTATGGTCCTGTCCATTTAGCTAGAACAGTCAAGGAAGCTAAAAAAATCAAGGGCAAGAAATTTCCAAAGTCATTTAAATACCATAATCACTACAACGACTATACTGATCCCAATTATTCAGTAGTCTTATAAAAGAAGAAACATTTTAAAATTAAGACAAATAAAAAAGCAGCCTACCAACGTAGGATGCTTTTTTATTATTCATAAATCATATCTTCAAAGATTTCATTAGCAATCAATCTGTTAACAATGGTATCAGCGATTGAACTTAGTAGTTGTTCAATTTCTGAATCGTTGTTAGCCACTGACTTGCCGTCTGCGATATGGTGTAGTTTTTCAACCAACATTTCGATGAATTCATCATAGGCTTGTTTTGGAAATTGTTGTTTAGTAATTTCGTCAATTCCACGTCTGATATCCTTAATTGAAAAGACTGGTTTTAATAAACTGATAATTATAATGTCTGCCACATGGACAGTTTGATATTTCTTTTTAACTGGCGCAAAAGTCGCCTTGTTTTTTACGTAATTATTAACCATGGACTTAGTTACTGTATCCATCCCTAGTGGTCCAATCGCCTCGTTGACAACGGCCACTAGCTGATCCATGTATAAATCAAACTTAGGAAGTTCTTCCCATTTTGGCAAAGTAACTTCTTTCATTTGGTCCTGCCACTTGGTATATTTGCTGTTCATTAGATCACCTCAATGTCACTATTATATCACATCAAGTAGTTTTATATACTAGCTTAAATGGAGTCATCGAATTTTTCTGGATTAATCTTAATCAAAATGCGACGCACAACCGATGAAATCAAGATAAACACCGGAACCGCGGTTACTACAACAAGTGCAGATGGGATAAAGATTGGCATCTTAAAGACATTTACCAATGAAAATGCGGATGGGAAGAATAGGAAAATGGCCGCAAATATCACAATCGATGGAACGATGATTGACAATTTAACCTTATTCAATGGACGTGATGCCTTAAACAAGGCAATCCAGTACACAAATCCGGTGACTAAAACACTAATTGTGGCTCTTTGGACGTAGCCAAAGTGGAATGCTTTTCCAATGTAAATGATTAGCACGACATAGCCAACAATCGTCATCGCTGCTGGCAACGCGATGTTATATATCTTAGTACTAAACTGGTTAGTAACCCTTTGGTAGTTAGGTGCCAAGGCCAATAGGAACGATGGTAATCCAACCATAAAGGTATTGATTGGCGTTAATTGGATTGGTTGGAATGGGTAGCTGTGAATACTAAACATAAACAAGATTGTTAATGACAACGAGAACATTGTCTTAATCAAGTAAAGCGAAGCCACACTTCCGATGTTATTGATAACACGACGACCTTCAGCTAAAACATCAATCATTGCTGAGAAGTTCGAATTAATTAAAACGAAATCAGCAATTCCCTTGGTGCTTTCACTTCCGGAAGCCATCGCGATTCCACAATTTGCTTGTTTCATCGCCAACATATCATTAACACCGTCTCCAGTCATCGCAACGGTATTACCGTTTAGTTGATAAGAACGAATTAATCGTTTCTTTTGTTGTGGCGTAACACGACCGAATACCGCATTATCCTTCACCAATTCTTGGTAATCGGCATCGAATGGAACCTCGGTCATGTCGATAATCTTATCGCTATCTTTTAACCCGACACGTTTAGCAATTGCGCTAACTGTCTTAGGATCATCCCCGGAAATCACCTTCAATGAAACTCCTTGGTCGACAAAGTATTGCAAAGTACTTTTGGCATCCGGTCTAATTTCATCACTAATTAGGATTAGTCCTAATAGTTCAGCATCGTCTAAGTCTTCTGTTAAGTCCTTGTGACTTTGTAGTAAAGCCAACACTCGATAACCTTGACTAGCGTAGTTACTGATTGTATCAGAGACTTCCTTAGTCATATTTTCGATAATGAATTGTGGTGCCCCCATGATGAAGTTTCCCTCACTGGTTTGCACCCCACTCCACTTCTTATCGGATGAGAATGGGTAACTTTTTTCAACTTTGACATTTGGATTATCAATGGCTTGTTTGATAGCTGAAGAAGTTTCGTTATCGTCTTCAAACGCGTATACCAAGCTCCCCAAGATGTGTTTTAATTCATCTTTTGAATGGTGATTAAAAGATAAGACATCCTCAAATTTGAGTTTACCTGAAGTAATCGTACCGGTCTTATCCAAACAGATGGTATCAACTCGTGCCAAGGTTTCAATTGCGGGTAACTCACGTACCAAGACCTTGTGACGAGCTAGCTTTGCTGCAGAAACTGCAAGGGTCACTGATGACAATAGAACTAATCCTTCAGGAATCATTCCAATCATCGCAGCCACTGTCCCTAGCATTGCATGATTGATATCATCCCCACGCATAATTTTGGTGTACAACAATAACGCACCGAGTGGCACAATCACAAAGGTTAGCCACTTGATAATCTTATTGATGGTCTTTAACATCTTGCTGTCGGAATCTTTCTTAGTTCGGCTAACTTCGAATTCCATTCGATTAACGAATGTA